>CAYMFU010000199.1:0-11235 GCA_964389805.1 uncultured Roseivirgaceae bacterium
AGGCCGACGCAATGGTAGCAGATGTTCCAATTTGTTTGGTGACCTTATTACGATATCAGGACGAAGGACTCGCTACACTGGACGAACCATTAACCATTGAACCTATTGGTATGGCATTACCTCATAATGATCCGCAATTCCTCAATCTGGTTGAGAATTACCTGTCTGCGCTAGAATTATCAGGTACATTGCAATTGCTGGATCAAATATGGCTTGAAGATGGGCAGTGGATTCTGAATATGAAGTAAGAACCATTAAAAGCGAATAGCCGTGAAATTTATGACTCAATATCAATCCTGGTGGAACCTTGAACCAAGACAACAAACGTGGAGAGATTCCAAAAAGTGATTATTTGCTGTATACAAGCATCGGATGGTGTTAGAATGATTGAAGACACAAATTAATATGGAGATTATGTATAATATTAACAGCATACTTCTGGTTACGATCCTTTTCATCGCTATTTTGCTATTCTATGAATTGGGGTTCCGAATAGGTAAATACAAGCAAGAAGTAACCGATAAAGTAATAAAAGAGCAAACAACTGCCATTCAGGCCGGAATCTTAGGGCTGCTTGCTCTTTTGTTAGGCTTTACTTTTCATATGTCACTGCAGAGATTCGATAATCGCAGTAATGCAGAAATAAAAGAAGCAAATGCAATTGGCACAACAATGTTGCGCACCAAATTGCTACCGGAACCTTTCAACACAAATGCTGCCCGTCTATTGGAGCAATACATAGATTTAAGGTTATTGATAAGTGATGTTGACCTTACCCGGATAGTAAAGCGAAGAGAATACAACCGTAAGACTGACAAGATCCAGGATGAGTTATGGCACCTCGCTAATAAAGCTGCCAATATAGACTCGCGACCCGTTATTTCCGGGTATTTTATTACTTCATTAAATGACATGATTGATGCCCGGGGAGAAAGAAATGCCATACTGAAAAGGCATGTTCCTGAAGCAATATTGTTACTATTATTTATTGTATTTATGTTATCAGGTGCAATTATAGGCTACAGTAGTGGATTAAGCTTAAAAAGAGCTTATGTCCCAACAGTGTTAATGACCTTATTGATTGTTCTTGTTGTGTTCATTTCAATTGACTTAGACCGGCCTAAACGAGGAATCATAAAAGTAAAACAAGATAGTATGTTGGAATTAAAAGAAATAAAGAATAATGTGAATGAAAATGAATAAACCAGGTAGTAGCAGTTGTTGGATCCTGATCATTATGCTAGGGATTATCCAATCATGCTCCACAAGCAAAAAATTAATGCCCGTTGCTATCGACACAGATTGTCCAGCAGTGATGGACTATATTACTTCAGATTTTCTTCCGGTGGATGAACTGCTAGCTGACACCTTTCTAACATCAAGCTATTCTTTACAAAGTATTATTGTTGCCAATGCTTATGGATTAATAGATGATATCAGAGATCTAAAAACTCTGGGAAATATTGAAGACACATTAAGTTTAAAGGATGCGATCAGGTTGGCAATGTTAGAAAAAGTCATTGAAATAGATAAAACAATGAACCTGGCCAAGCTTGAAATACAAACACTACAAACATACTTGTATTGTAATAATTTGAAGTTGATCCGAGCTAAGTCAGACCTTGAACAACTGAACAACAAAACTCGTAGTGCATATACAAACTCCGCCATTGGCATTGGGATTGTATCAAGTGTTTTAGTGGCTACAGCAGTAATAAGTGATGGTGAATTGAATAGTGGTAGTTTTAAGGATTGGGTAGGAATTGTTGGGGCAGTGGTGGCAACTGGATTAGCTATAAAATCCGAAAGAGTAAATAAAAAAATTGGTCTGAGTCACTCGCACAATGCTATTGCTGCTATTTGGAATGGTAAAAATGATCAGGGAATATTTACTGACAACGTCTGGTATTTGCTAAATGAACCTTACTTGATTGATTCTTCCGAATTATCAATCAGAGATTCAATTATTGAAACCTGGAACACATCTAAGAGTATGCTTCAGGATGAGGATCATTTGAAATACATGCCCATTATTCTTGGAGACAAAGCAGAGTATACGGAGGAGATGATACAATTACGAATGGATATGCTGGAAGAAATTAAACATTCAATTGTTGAAGTTTCAAGGTTATTATCCCTATTGACTTATGAGAAAGATTAGATATACAAAAGAGAGAGTTTGCCTTGGAGTTTTATTGTTTGTATTTATCATTCTACTGATAAATGGCTGCGACAGTACCACACATGTAAGGGAATGGAGCTCAAGTGATCTCAATGATCGGAATTTTAAAAAAATCCTAATTATGGGACTCGTTAATAATGTCTCTTTACGAAATGATGTTGAGGGTGAATTGGAAGCTTTCAGTCGATGGTCATCCATTGACTTAACCGATCAAAATGTATATCGTTTTGGGGAACAAGTATACAACCACGGGCTGGTCACACGGCTTGTATTTGTTTTAGAATAATAACTATGAGAACAGTTAAAATTTTAGTATTTCAGATTATGGTCTTTTATATCTCAATTGGGCAAATACAGGCCCAATCAAAGATAAGGTCATGGAAAACAGATGAAGACTTTGATCCAGGTTTCAAAAAAATGCTGGTGATTGGGATGATCGAAAGTATCAGTTTCCGCATGGAAACCGAGGAAGTCATTGTTATCCAGGCAAGGAAAAACGATATCCAGGCCAAAATGGGACTTTCCAAGTTCCCCCCCGAAACGGGAAACCCATATGAGGACATAGCCAAAGTAAGAAATGGACTTATGGAGGAAGGATATGATGGTCTTTTGTCCGTAGCCATCTTTGGGATAAGTGCTAAGCGTTACATTCCTCCTGATAAGGTGTATGTACCCATCGGTTACTATAGCCGTTTTGGGACTTATTATAATAACAGTTATACCGTCATTCGAACACCTGGTTACATGACAACGGAAGATCAATTCTTCATTGAATGCAACATATACAATTTAAAGGATGGAAAGCTGATCTGGTCTGGAAGAACGTTTGCATTCCCTCAAAACACATTGAGTTCCAGGATTGCTAAATTCAGTAAGCAACTTTTTAAGGAATTGAAGACCCAGGGAATTATCGCAAATGATTAGTTTTGACTATTGATAAACTATGGCGCCTTATAATAAGGTTAACACATTGATAAACATAATTATTGCTGCAATAACTTAAACTATTGTATATGGCAAGATTTCTGAAAAAACAATCATCTGATGAGATCAAACCGTTTGGTGAGCTCGGATTTGTAGGTACCCAGAAAATGGACCAACCCCTTATTGAAGTATTTGATTTTTCACAAAATGAGATCAAACATAAGGAGGGTGGTTCCATTGAAGAGCTATCCACATACAAAGAAAGTAATACAATTAGCTGGATCAATATATGTGGCCTACACGATACAGAACTGATCAATCAAATTGGACAGATCTTCGAACTTCATCCCATGGTGATTGATAAGATCACTAATACCGGTGACCGATCCTCTTTTGAAGATTACGATGATTACGTAGTGTTGGTAGTCAAAATGCTTCACCTGGATAAAAGTGACATGACCATGCGTTCGGAACACATTCTATTTGCACTTTTTAACAATGTTATAATCACGTTCCAGGAAAACCGGGAAGATCCCTTCGGACCGATCCGGGAAAGGTTGCAAAAGTCATCAAATCGGATTCGAAAAGGGAATACGGACTATTTACTCTTTGCCATGGTCCGCGCCATCATTAACCAATACATGAATTCCCTGGAGTACATTGGCCAAAAGATTGAAAATATTGAAGATGAAATTTTCGGCCAACAGTCCAATGAGCTTCTGCAAGATCTGAATGACTACAACATGGAGATCAACTTTACCTCCAAGATCATTCGACCAGCCAAAGAGGCCATTTTCGCTCTATGCAAATCGGACAATGATTTAATCTCACAGGAAAGTTCACAGTACATCATAAACAATGTGCATGATACAATCTGGATCGCTTCGGATTCCTGCGAAAGCTACCGTACCATGTTGCATGACCAATTGAATATTTATCATACCAATGTCTCAACCCGGCTTAACGAAATGTTCCGTGTACTGACGATTTTCAGTGTAATTTTTGTTCCTCTAACCTTCATTGCTGGAATTTACGGTATGAACTTCGAAGTGATGCCTGAATTAAATCAGCCCTTCGGATATTTTACTGTATGGGCCGTGATGATATTAATGGCAGTCCTAATGTTGTTTTATTTTAGAAGAAAAGGATGGTTGTGATGGTGCTTTAGGTTAATAATTCAATATAAATAAAAAGAAAATGATTAATGAATTGAGTAGTGCTTCATTCTGGGAGAGTTTATTAGCAAGTTTTATCAGTTGGTCGATCAATATTGTGCCCTCATTGATACTGATATTAGTACTTTACTTCATTACCAAAAGGGTTTTCAGATTTTCAATTAAAAAGATACAGGTGCGTCTCCAAGCCAAATATGAGAAAGCAGCCAAATTGGAGGAAGGTAAGAGGGTCAATACCTTAATTGGAATTGTGAAAGGTACACTCAACATTGCTTTGGCAGCAATCTTCGTATTGATATTCCTTAGAGAATTAGGAATAGACATTGCGCCACTTCTAGCCGGTGCAGGTATAATTGGATTGGCTGTGGGATTCGGCGCCCAGGAGTTAGTTCGAGATGTTATTTCAGGCTTCTTCATGTTATTGGAGAACCAACTACGAGTAGGTGATATTGTTAAGATTAACGACACAGGCGGAGTTGTTGAAGGAATAGAGCTCAGGACTATAACCTTGAGAGATCTTGCTGGAGTGGTCCACATATTCCAAAATGGAAAAATCAATTCGCTGTCAAACATGACCAAAGAATGGTCCGGAGCAGTCTTTGACATCGGGGTAGCTTATAAAGAGAATGCTGACCATGTGATTAGCATCATGAAGGAAGTTGCAGAGGAATTAAGAGGATCTGATGATTTCAAAGATTTTATGCTTGAACCAATGGAGGTATTTGGACTTGACAATTTTGGTGACAGTGCCATCGTAATAAAAGCCAGGATTAAAGCTGTGCCAGGTAAACAATGGGTAGTTGGCCGTGAGTATCGGAAACGTCTAAAAGCAGCCTTTGACAAAGTCGGTATTGAGATCCCTTTCCCTCATCGAACTATTTATTGGGGTGAAAACAGCAATCCTTTTAAATTGGAAATAGAAGGTGAAAAGGTCAAATCTGCATAAATATGTATATCTTAGGCCTGATTGCGTAATGTTTGATTTGTATAGGTTTTATTCAAATATTTTAAACCAGAACTCCTATTATGCAACAGCGAGTAATTAAAATCATTCTTCCTGATAAATTAAAAGATCCGGCACTGGAAGTGCTCCATGCACAAGAGAAAATCCATTGCTGGCTGGAAGAGACAAACTCCTCCAATACCGTTATCGGTGCACTCACAGACTTCGGGCATACCGAATCCATAATGGACATATTTGAAAGAAAATTCGGAAAGGAAGAGGGATTTAAGCTTATCGTATTTCCTGTTGAAGCTTCCATTCCGAGACCGGTTGAAGAAAAAGCAGAAAAAGAGAAACCAAAAAAAAAGAAAACTTCCAGGATCAGCAGAGAAGAACTTTATGCTGACATTGTGGGAAGTACGAAAACACAAAAGGTCTATATCATATTTGTTATTTTATCTACTATAGTGGCTGCTATAGGCCTACTTCATGGTAATGTAGCCGTGATCATTGGCGCGATGGTAATTGCTCCATTTCTGGGACCGAATGTTGCCTTGGCTTTGTCTACAACACTTGGAGATAACCAACTGAGAAATGATGCCTTGAAAGCCATTATTGCCGGATTTTCAATTGTAATTGTCCTTTCCTTTTCGATGGGATATTTCTTTGAAGTAGATCCATCCATACCCGAGATCTCTTCCCGCACGCAAGCCGGACTATCGGATATCTTACTTGCACTGGCATCCGGGGCTGCAGGGGTACTGGCATTTACCACCGGCGCACCTGCGGTAGTCATTGGCGTCATGGTTGCCGTGGCCTTACTGCCCCCATTGACCGCATTTGGTTTGCTCCTTGGAAGTGAGGACTACACCTTGGCTGCAGGCGCATTTCTCCTGTTTCTCACCAATATTATATGTATCAACCTGGCAGGAGTGGCAACCTTCTTGTTACAAGGTGTAAGCCCCCGTACCTGGTGGGAAGCCAAAAAGGCAAAGAAAGCGACCCGGAAGACCATGGTCATTTGGATTATTACACTGGGTTTTCTTGTCATGGTTATTCTACTTTGGAGCAGGTGACAGATTACTAAATATCTAATTGATGAACAGGGTTTTTTTATGATTTTCTGAACAGAAAAAAAATTTGGAAGGAGGGAAGACCTATAAAACAACCCACTTTCGTCTTTTAAGACTTCCACTTTGTGGGATTAAGGTGAACAGGTAAGCAGAAAAGGCGGACCCGATATCCGAATTGTGAAAAGCTTTTTGTGTAGGAGAGTAGGCTCGACAAAACGGCAGGCCATTCGTAGGTATTGAGGGTGAAAGTATTCGTTTTGCCAAGATTTTTTGCTTACCTATTTTCATCAAATGAAAAAGTAAGAGTAAAGCGACGATTTCTTGGACTATTTTCTTCATCTATGGAAAGAAGTTGAAACTTATGGTTACTAGAGCGAAAAGAATCTGAAGTTTGAAAAAGGCCTAGAACAGTTGAAAAATCATTAGCTCATTACATAAAGAATCATTTTATAAAAGTGTTGGTTGTAAGTGTTTTTCAGGCAAAATTTTTAAGCGCTGATAATCGCGTATATAAAATCAACCAGACAAATTTGTACGAATGACAAAAACTATAGCTTCACACTTTGCCTGGAAATCTCTTGCATTAGATTGGAAATCAGGCCTTAGCCTGAAAGCGCGGTGGGTAACTATTAATAGCCCTCAGGAAAATGTTATATAATGTTCTTGCGTTATGTTAGTATAGCTTTGGATCGTGGGAGGGATTAATGGTTTTGCGCTGGGCCTCTAACAACAAGAAAAAGTGTTGCATTATTTTATAAGTACTTAAAAGCACTCTTTTGACATTTTTGGCAGGTGGAGGGCTGAGCGTAAAGAAATGATCCGGTGGGTCATTTTAGCGAAGAACCAGGTCGTAGGGGGCAAGAGTGAATGGCAAATGTGTGCGGCCTAAAACCTAATTAAATAGAAAGACTTCTATAACTGTATTTTACACATTACCTTTTGGCAAATGAGTTCTAAAAAGTACTATGAATTTTATATCATTTATAATATAAAAATTACGGAATAGTTGTATTTATACTATATATAATATAAATTAGCTATAATTACTGTAAATATATTACATCTAATATAAAATGGAACACAATCTTATAAAATTTGTTAAAAGAATGAGGAAGCAATTTGGGCTAACTCAAATAGAATGTGCCAAGAAAGCAGGAGTAGGGCTTATGTTTTTGAGAGATCTGGAACAAGGAAAGCAAACGCTTCGAATGGACAAAGTCAATCAAGTTCTACAATTATTTGGTGCAAAATTAGGTGTTGTAAATTATAAATAATGATGAAAGGAGCAGTATATTATAAAGATTTAAAAATTGGAACTGTCGAACAAACTGATGAAGGTTATGAATTCCAATATGATCTGGACTATGTCAAAACACCAGGATCGAAACCAATAAGTCAGACTTTACCACTAACAGAAAAACAATACAAAAGCAAAACATTGTTTCCGTTCTTTGACGGTCTAATTCCTGAAGGTTGGTTATTGGATGTAGCAATTGAAACATGGAAAATAAATCCTGGAGATAGAATGACATTATTACTAACTGTATGTCAAGATTGTATTGGGGCGATAAAAGTTATAAGATCAGACAAATGAGTAGATGTTTAGTTTGCTATAATAGCAATGGATTAGGTTCTGGAAAAGACTACCATCAGAAATGCAGCCTCAAAATATTTGGTTCAATGGAGCCACCAGAACTGGTTTATCATCTTAACGATATGAAAGCGCTGGCTAAAAAAATTATACAAAGCCACGGAGTGATTACGGGAGTACAGCCCAAAATATCTTTAGGTATAAAAAAAGCGAAGCGAGAGCGAGGTCGCTTAACATTAATGATTGGTGATTACATTTTAAAGCCTCCAAGTGAGTATTTTGCGCAAATGCCAGAAACAGAGGATCTTACTATGCATCTAGCAGAAATTTGCGAAATACAGACGGTTCCCCATGCATTAATTCCGCTTGCAAGTGGAGAGCTTTCTTATATTACGAAAAGAGTTGATCGTGAATATGATTCAAAAATCCACATGGAGGATTTCTGCCAGTTATCCGAACTTTTGACAGAAAATAAGTATAATTCAAGTATGGAGAGGGTGGGGAAAATAGCCAAAAAGTTTAGTGCATATCCTGGGTTGGACTTAATAAATGTATTTGAATTAACCATTTTTAGTTTTATTGTGGGCAATAATGATATGCATCTTAAGAATTTTAGCCTTATAGATGACGATAGAGGTTGGCATTTATCTCCTGCTTACGACTTACTTAATGTAAACTTAGTAAATAAAAAAGACCTTGAAGAAACCGCATTAACGATAAATGGAAAAAAAAGAAAACTCAATTTAGGGGACTTCCTGGAGTTGGCTAACGCTTATGAACTGAATGAGGCACAAGTGAGAAATGCATTTGAGAAAATTCTAAGTAAAGAAAAAGAGATGTCGGATTTCATTAGCATAAGCTTTATTGATGATAATTATAAAGATCAATATAAATATATTTTGCAAAGCCGATGTGAAATCCTACGAAAAAATAACGATAATATCGCTTAATTGTACTTTGCCTAGTCTTATTAAATCCTTTAGTGTTCATGTAATATGTAATTCATTGAGCACAACATCCTAATTTCTCTCACCTGTCTGGCATTAGGCAGGTATAAAATTATTTATCGTATGCAAACAACATCCGATAAATGATTTTATTAATTATGTTAAACACGCCTTAGGCGGTGACCGTAGATCCTCAGGAAATTGTTATATAATTTACATTATGTTAAATAGGGGATAGAAATTATAGCTGGAGCTGGCTTTTCATACCCCCTATCTTTCTCTGTTAATAAATAATATTATTTTGATCTGGATTTTTGATTGCACTGAGTTGTATTATGGAATTCAAAGTTAGATTTGGCATTTTAACTTACCCCAACAAATTATAAAATATTGTATATCAGTAAGTTATAAATCGAAAAGCTCATATTTTCTGATTACCAATTCTGTTTTTCGGTGCATATATTATAATACAAATGCCCATCTGATTTGCTAATTGATGCGGAGAAATTAAGAAATTCTGAACAATGTTTTAAATTATCTTATCTATATGTTCAGATTGAAGTACCTAATATATTATAATTCAATGCGTTATATATTGAGAATACTTATGTTTGAGTGTTACTTTTTTAAGATTATCAGTATATATACTATAAATAAAGTACAATTATTTCACGTATTTGTTCAATAGATGTGTCTGGTGTCCATGGTTATGCGTTTATCTAAAATTGGGAATATTCATAAATCCCAATATATCAAAATCATTTTTGCCTTCCTGGTACTGATCTTTTCATACAACTTTTCTTTTGCTGCTGATTGCTTTACCACCGCTGATAATACCTGGAGTTGTGGCACTCCAGATCCTGCAGATGATTTAACGGTAGATCACAACGTTATCATAGATGAGCATTTTAACCTTACAGGAATTATAACTGTCAATAGTGGAGGTTATTTAGACATAACCGGAAATGTGGCTTCTTCCGGTAGTACAATTATTGTCCAGATAGGTGGAACGCTAATTTTGGAGGGTAGCGTTATTCTTACCGATAATTGTTATTGGGAAATTCATGGGTATATCGAAATTAGAAATTATCTTTCTGTTGAGAATAGCACCCTTTCAATATTAGGTGGATCCATTTTTGTTGATGGAAATACAGATATAGATGATCTATCTTCTTTCACTGTGGGTCCTGGGGCAACGGGTCTTTTCAACAATAGATTCACTACAAGCAGCAGTGATTTTACCCTTGATGGTGAAATAACCATTGAAGGTAATTTCACCAATAATAACAGTATCACAGGGACCGGAGTGATAAATTATAATGGAAACTGCGCGGGAAGTGGAACCATAAATGGTTCTGAATCAACAGCCTATTGTGGGTCAGGGACTATAAATCTTGCTGATCTTGATTGTGGAGCTACAGACACTTCCCCTCCTGTTTTTGAGGATTTTCCCGATGACCAGATTGTTTATTTAAATGAAGGCAATTGTGATATCTCTGTGAACTGGACGCCTCCTACGGTTTCGGATGATTGTGAACTGGATACCGTAACTTCTTCTCACAATCCCGGAGATATTTTTCAGGTTGGAATCACACCTGTTACCTATACAGCGTTGGATGAGGCAGGTAATTCAAGAGATAGTGCATTTGTAATTACCGTAATAGACACCATTTCTCCAGTGATCAACAACCTGCCGGCTGATATCGTACAGGATGCTGATGCCGGTGCATGCGGAGCTGTTGTAACCTGGACACCACCAACAGCTACCGATAACTGTTCAACTTCCCTGAGCGCTAGTCATAATCCTGGAGATTTCTTTAATGTAGGAACGACCACGGTTACATATACGGCCACGGACATTCATGGGAATTCAACAGTTTCAACATTTGATGTTACGGTGAATGACAACATCCCTCCTGTCGTCAACAACCTGCCGACTGATATCGTACAAGATGCTGATGCCGGTGCATGTGGAGCTGTTGTAACCTGGACACAACCGACAGCCACTGATAACTGTTCAACTTCCCTTAGCGCTAGTCATAATCCGGGAGATTTCTTTAACGTAGGTACTACAACAGTCACGTACACGGCACTGGATATTCATGGAAATTCAACGGTTCTGACCTTTGATGTTACGGTAAACGACAACATCCCTCCCCTCATCAACAACCTGCCGGCTGATATCGTACAGGATACCGATGCAGGAGCATGCGGCGCTGTTGTAACCTGGACACCGCCGACAGCTTCCGATAACTGTTCAACATCCCTGAGCTCAAGCTATAATCCGGGAGATTTCTTTAACGTAGGCACTACGACAGTCACTTACACGGCACTGGATATTCATGGAAATTCAACGGTTCTGACCTTTGATGTTACGGTAAACGACAACATCCCTCCCCT
>CAYMFU010000200.1:0-39291 GCA_964389805.1 uncultured Roseivirgaceae bacterium
TGAACCTCCCAGATTAAATGTAATGGGGAGGACCAATCTGACATTCACTTTTTCTCCTTGTTGGCTTCCAGGATTCCACGTGGGGCTATTTTGGATAACCCTGACCGCTTCCTCGTCACATAAATCGCCTATACCTCTGACACATTTTACATTAGCGACAGATCCTTCTTTAGTGACAACGAATTCAATGAATACCTTGCCTTCAATTCCAGCTTTTCGTGCTTCTTCAGGATATTTAAGATTCTCTGAAATAAACTTATAAAAGGCTGGTAAACCATCTACAGGAACTGGTTGTTTATCAACGACTTTAAAAATCTCTTCCCCTTCAATATCATTAGGAGTGGATATTTCTAAGTGCTCCTTATCTATCTTACCTAAAATCACAAATACATAATCTGATTCGTTGGTCAGATAGAATGATTTATAGGAATACTTTTCCAGGATATTATTAAAATCAAAATCGGAAACGTTTCCCTGGATACCTTTGGCGATATAAAACTCAGTTGAAGGATTTTCTTCCCTGAGCTTATTTAATTTTTCCGACATCCCTGGAGACAGGGATTCAACAGACTCATAGGACCAGCCAGTTCCAAGGACGGGTAGGTCCTTGTCAGCTTGTGCTATTTCATTCAAAGTATAGCCCTGCTCACATGAAAAAAAGTAAAACATGGCGACAACAATTGAAACCATAACTGTCCATCTGAGAACAGCTGGCTTCTTTTTTTCTGATTTGATCATCTTGATTCTTTTTACTGTTTGAGATTTACTGAAATGGTTACTTAAAGTCAGGTTATGCTTTTGCAGAACCTGACGGCCTAACAGTGCAATGAACCCCTGCTTATTCGAGTTTGCTAATGCAAACTCGTCGGCGAGAAATTCATGAATACTCAGCATGGCCTTTTTATAACCATGAAAAATTGGATTAAACCAGAAAATAATGCGCAAAATTTCCAGATAAATTAAGTCAAATGTATGTTTTTGACGTATATGTCCTTCTTCATGTTTAATGATGAAGTTGGATTCATTTTCATTTAGACTCTGGGAATCATCCCAGAATAAGTATTTGTAAAAACTACTTGTCGGCAATTCACCTTTCGTTTTTATAATTGTATATTTTTCAACCTTTTGTGATCTGTCAGAATTAATCCTGATATGTTTAAAAGTGAAATACAATTCATATAAGAATCTTGCAAAGAAAAATGCCAATCCTATAAAATATATAAGAGTAATGGCATGAGTAAGATTAAATGGGGACTGCGAAGTAATAATTGTATTCCCATCACTTATGATTATTTCCGGGAGCTGAATCGCATGATGAATAGAAGTTGAATACTCAATTTTCTGAACATCTAAAATGGGGAATCTTAAAATGGGTAAGATTATCGCTAAGAATGAACTCGATATCAGGTAAATCCGGTTGAATTTCGAATTTTTATCTCCTAAATATACTAATATATAAATCAGGTAAAATACGCTGATTATGATGCTTGTTTCTATCAGATATTTTAATATCTCATTCATTCTTTATCCGATTTAAGATCCTCCTCGACATATTTCATGATTTCTTCCATATCATTGATGTCCAGATCGTTTTCCTTTGCAAAAAATGAAACCAGGTTCTGAATGGAACCGCCAAAATAATTGCCCATAAAATTTCTCAGAAAAAAGCTGCGGTACTCGTCTTTTGCAATTAGTGGGAAATATTCATGAGTTTTACCAAAAGAATTGTATCCAACAAATCCTTTTTTTTCAAGTATCCTGATAATGGTCGAGACCGTATTGTAGGCAGGTTTTGGTTCAGACATTTTTTCGATCACCTCTTTTACAAATCCTTTTTTAATCTCCCAGAGGATCTGCATCACTTGTTCTTCCGCTTTTGTAAGTTCTTTGATGTCCATTATATCTAAGTTCTACGGTAAACGTACAACTAAGGTTTTAGTTTTGCAACTAAATTATTAGTTAATTTTAAAAAAAAATATGTTTTTGGCATTTTTTAAAAATATATGAAGGAATCTCTAACCTGAAGTAATGTTACCACACTATATTTGTTCTCGCATATTATGTGAATATGTTATCGATGACGAAATTTTTTATATACAGGAAACTTTACTTCTTAGTATTTCTTTCTTTTTTAATATTCAGTTGCAATTCGGAACGCAGCAAGATTGATGATGATATCATTCATGCAGGAGGTGAGTTGGCTCAAATCCACTGTACTTCCTGTCATGTATTTACTCCCCCCACATTATTAGATAAAGAAACCTGGCAATTAAATGTTTTGCCGAGAATGGGGCGCAGGCTTGGAATGGACCATCATTCCATTTTGCATTATCCCAACATAAGTCCGATCTGGCAATTGAATGAACCAGTAATGGAGCAGGAAGAATGGGAAAAGATAGTAGCATACTTTATCGAAAGAAGTCCCAAGGAAATGCCAAAAGCCATTTTACCTGCTATACCTGAGATAGATCCGCAACTATTCAGGGTTGCGAATTTTGCTGATAGTTTATCAGGAAGTTCCATTATTACTATGATAAAGTATGATTCAATTACAGAAAATGTTTTTGCAGCGGATGGGATGACTAATACATTATACAAACTGGATATATCTGGAAATATTGAACAAAAACTGATACTGGATAGCCCTCCCACTGATATGACTTTTCTGAAAAGCGGATTTGATGTTACGTTGCCAGGAATATTACACCCCAATAACGAGAATAAAGGAACTATACTTCGACATGATGAGTCTATGCAATTCGATTCTGAATCTTTTGATGTCATTTTGGATTCTTTATTCAGGCCCGTCAGGAGTATATACAAGGATTTTTCAGGGGATGATAAAGATGATTACCTTGTTTGTGAATATGGAAATGATATTGGGCGGTTGACTTTTTACAGGGCTACTTCATCGGGAGAATTTTCACGAGAAGTAATAGAAGAAATTCCAGGATCCATATCCATGGAAGCGTATGACTTTAATAAAGACGGGTATGATGATGTCATCGTTCTGTTTGCTCAGGGTGATGAGCGAATTGTCATTTATTATAATGATGGTCAGGGAAATTTCAGTGTCAAAAATATGAAAATCGTGGAAAGGTATCCGGCTGTATATGGATCCATGTATCTTGATCTGCAGGATTTCAATGATGATGGCCATATCGATATCCTATATGTTTGTGGTGATAATTTTGACTATTCCATGATCCTGAAACCATATCATGGTATCCGGATTCTTGAGAATGATGGGAATGGTAATTTTTCCCTGAAATATTTTTTCTCCATTTATGGTGCTGCTAAAGCTGAGGTAAATGATTATGATGGGGATGGAGATTTGGATATGATGGTAGCTGCTAATTTTGCCGACATGAATAATAATCCGGAAAGAGGCATTATGTATTTAGAATGTCTTGGGCTTTATAATTATAAGCCCTACTCTTTTACTGCAGCCAGTGATAACCAGTGGAATACAATTACTACAGGAGATTTTGACAAGGATGGGGACCTCGATATTCTGGTCGGTGCTATGTATCTTCAAAATGTTTTAACCATTCAAAAGGTAAATAATGCTGAAGAGATAGAAAAGAAGAGGGCTTCAATACTGCTTTTTGAGAATACCTTAAATTAAATGGCTAGTATTGAGTAAAAGCAAAAGATATTATATTTGCACCCATTTTTAAGGCCTCCAGGCGCAATTCCTCAGGATCGTTGTATATGCTCTGATCTTCCCAGCCATTTCCTAGATCACATTCATATGAGTAAAAGCATACTACTTTACCTTCATGAATAAGTGCAAAACCCTGTGATGGTTTGCCATCGTGTTCATGAATTTTAGGCAACCCTTTTGGGAAATTATACTTTTGCTTGTAGATCGGGTGAGAATAGGGTAGTTCAATGAATTCCAATTCCGGGAAGACTTTTTTCATTTCGAGCCGTACGAACTGGTCTAGCCCGTAATTATCATCAATATGCAGGAATCCTCCTGCAATCAGATAATCTCTCAGGTTCTCAGCTTCCTGTGTTGATAAGACAACGTTGCCATGTCCGGTCATATATATGTAGGGATAAAGAAAGAGATCACTACTACCAACTTCCACAATATCTTCCTCCCGGGACAGCCCCAAGTTTAGTTTGCTGTTGCAAAAATTGATCAGATTAGGGAGGGCTGTTTTATTAGCATACCAATCGCCCCCGCCATTATATTTGAGTTTAGCTATTTTAATAGCTTGTGTATAAACCGGACTGTACCCCCTAAGGAGGAGAAATATTACAAATAGTATGACTTGTATCTTTTTCAACGGCGGTTTATTATGAACCATTATCAAAGATATTAATTTCAAATTAAAATATAGCCCAATTTTAAGGAGACAATTGTTGCGGCTTTTCTTTTATCCCTTAAACAGGTTTTGGTTCATCCTGATTCTATTGCTCGTGTCCAGAGTAACGGCCCTGATTACACTTTTTGGACCATGTTTGACCTTCATCCTGTCCATGGCACTGTGCAGGTTAATATCACTAATGGTATCGTCGAAAAGATTGATCTGATAATTTCCATGTACCAGTCCGCTGAAGCGTACTCCCACAAGGCGTATCAGCAGACGTTTGGCATAAAGTTTATCAAATAGTTCCAGTGCCTGATGGATCAATGTTTTGTCAGAGGAAGTATATGAGATCTTCCGTTGCATGGATACATTTTCGAAATTGCTGTACCGGATCTTAACTGCAATGCAGGAGGTAAGTTTTTGCTCTTTCCGCAGCTGGAAGGCTATCTTTTCTACCATTGCCGTGATAACAGATTTCATCATTTTTACATCTATGGTATCAGATTCAAAGGTCATTTCAGTAGAGATGGATTTTTGTTCACTATGAGGCACTACCGGTGAATGGTCTATGCCATTAGCCCGTTTCCAGAGTTCTGTCCCATTTTTCCCAAATGCTGCCTGAAGCATTTCTATTGGCATCAGCCTGAGCGTATGTACGGTTTTGATCCCCATCTCCATAAGAAACTGACCGGTTTTTTCTCCCACCATCGGGATCTTACGAATAGGGAGTGGATCCAGAAATGTTTTTTCGTGACCCTTCAGGATGTGCCGTTGCCCATTTGGTTTGGATTCGCCAGTAGCTACTTTTGATACGAGTTTGTTGATGGATAAACCCATAGATATGGGAAGGCCACTTTCATGAATGATCCTTTTTCTCAGCCAGCTTCCCCACTTATAACAGCCAAAAAAACGATCCATTCCTGTGACATCAATATAAAATTCATCGATCGAAGATTTTTCAAATAAGGGCGATGATTCAGCGATGATCTCTGTGATCGAGCGGGAATACTTACTATAAGCATCCATGTCGCCTGAAATTATGATGGCATCAGGACAAAGCTGACGTGCGAGCCTCATGGGCATACCTGAATATACTCCAAAATGCCGGGATTCATAACTGCATGCAGCAACCACACCCCGGTCACCTGAGCCCCCGATGATCAGTGGCTTGTCTTTCAGACGATTGTCCCGGAGACATTCGACCGATACAAAAAACGTGTCTAGATCCATATGAATGACGGACCTGTGTTTGGGAGGGTATAACATATCGTATCTGCCCGATAATTAAACATTTAAGTTTTTTTTAACACCAAATGCTAAAAATATTAACAATATTTTGCCTTGTTAAACTAAATTGACTAAATTTATGTACTAAAATACTAAAAATAATGGCAATATTGAAATAATAACACCGCTTTTTAAAACAACATACGCTATGTCAAATGCCCAGAAAATAAAAATATATTCAAAAAAATTACCCTCAGGGAACAGCCAGGTGAAATTTTATCTCACTACCCAGAGCGGGAATCCCTATTACGGGTATATTCTTGTAGAGCCGGATAAAACGGTCCGTTATATTGTGGAAACCATACTTAAAAAATTGGATGGAATAGATCAGCCGGATGCTTATTATCATAAACACCTGTATAATGTAGGGACCAGATCGATTTTTGATTCTACATTCCTGGTGTTCAATCAAATAATTTAAGAGGTGTTCTTATCCTGTTTGTTAAAATTATCGGGTCCGTTGCATTGAGAATCACCTGATAATACTTTGTTAAACAGGACCCTTTAGCCAATATTTTTAATATTTCTTGCTAAAATGATTAGAAATTGCGAATTTAGATCAACCAAATTGCTAAAAATATTATGAGCCTTGTTAGTGATAACATAAAGTTTTTACGTAAAAACAACCATCTTACCCAGGAACAACTAGCTGAAAAAATAGGAATTAAAAGATCCTTATTAGGTGCTTATGAAGAGGGTAGGGCTGATCCAAGGTTGAATAACCTATTAAAGATCTCCGAAATATTTAAAGTATCAGTCGATACTTTGATTAGCGAAGACGTATCAGGATTTGAAAGTGCTTTCGGGAATGTCTTCAATCAAAAGCCTAAATCAAAAGTATTGGCTATAACGGTTGATGAGGAAGGTGAGGAATATATTGATTTAATCCCACAAAAAGCTTCAGCAGGGTATTTAAATGGTTATGCCGATCCTGAATACCTTGAGGATATGCCAAAATTCAAATTACCATTCCTGGCAAAAAACGGGACATACAGAGCCTTTGAAATCAGCGGAGATTCTATGCTGCCATTGTTGCCGGGTACGGTGATAATATGTAAGTATCTTGAATCTGCCAGCGATATAAAGGAAGGGAAGCCTTACATATTATTAACATCATCTGAAGGGATTGTATTTAAAAGGGTATGTATGGATGATTCAAAGGAAAATATATTTGAATTGGTGTCTGATAATAAGTTTTATCAATCATATGAAGTGAAAACAGAGGATATTATGGAAGTCTGGGAAGCGATCATGTTCATAAGCCAAAATTTCCCTGATCCTTTCACTGAACCCAGTACGGATATAGAAAATTTAAAAAATATTGTTCTCGACCTTCAACAGGAGGTAATAAAGTTAAAGGATAGAGACTGATCAATTCCATATAACTTTTGATTTAAGGGGGGGTAAAATTTATATTTAGCTATCTGTCATTTTGGGGAGATCTGCTTTTTGATTAACCTCCTGTTAATTTTACCAGAATCTGTGAGCGTGAATTTCTTTATGACATAGATATCTTTAGGTATTTCAAACTTCGTTAATTGCGTTTTTATTATTCCCTTTATTTGGTCCAGGTCAATTTCAGAGTTCCTGGATTCGAGTATCAATATAATTTTCTGACCCAGTTTTTCGTCAGGTATGTGGTCAATAAAAAATTCATTTTGAAAATTTTTCGATTCTAAGATATTCCGGATCTTAAGCTCTAAAGTATTTATGTTGATCTTGATCCCGCCAGTATTGATGACCTGGTCAATTCGCCCTTTCCATTTGAATACATTATTACTTTTTATTTCAACAAGATCATTGGTTATGATTGTTTCCCCCTTGCTTATCTTTCCTTTCACAGTCAAACACCCCCGGTGATCAGTTCCGATATCTATCCCTGGCAGCACCTTGAAATATTGAGATTGGTCTATCCCGGATAATTTCTTTAATGCAATATGGGATATGGTCTCAGTCATACCAAAACTGTGGTAGATATTGTTTCCCAGGGGTCTCAATTTCTCCTCCAGTTCCTTAGAAATAGCGGCTCCTCCAATGATAACATTATCTATCTTTTTGAAATTTGAGAACGATTGCGGATTCTTTAAGATCTCAACTACCTGATAGGGGACAAAAGAGGAGATGTCAATAGAATAATCAAACTCATGTTCAGATAGGGGATTGGCTGTAGGATTATAGGCATATAGATCCAGGTTTCCGGTCAATGATCTGACGATCACCATCTTTCCGCCAATATACCGCGGATCAAGACATAATAACACTCTTCCCCCTGACGTGATATTCAGGTATTCTAAAGTGGATTCAGCGCTTGCAATCATTTGATTGCGGTGAAGTGTTAATTCTTTCGGTTTGCCTGTAGATCCTGAGGATTTAAGCTTGAAAGTTTCTTTATCTGATCTCCATTCAAGAATGAAGGAAAGTACTTCTTTCTCAAATTCTGGAAGATGTTCTAGTTGAGGAGTATCCTTATCGTAATCTTCCAGCAGGTGGTTGTTCCCATTGATCCATACCGATTTCACAGAACAGGCATTTTATCACGGAAATTTAGGAAATTTCGAAAAATCTGGTTTTCGTTTTTCCATAAATGCGTTTTTACCTTCCTTGGCTTCATCGGAAAGGTAGTAGAGCAATGTTGCATTCCCCGCCAATTCCTGTATGCCTGCCTGTCCATCCAACTCCGCATTAAAGGCAGATTTAAGCATACGAATTGCAATAGGACTCTTTTCCATGATTTTCATTGCCCATTCAACATAGGTTTCTTCCAGATCAGTTAGTGAAACAACCTTATTAACTAATCCCATGTCGAGGGCATCCTGTGCATTGTATTGCTCGCAGAGATACCAGATCTCCCGGGCTTTTTTCTGCCCAACGATACGTGCAAGATAGGATGCACCAAATCCTCCATCAAAGCTGCCTACCTTAGGTCCGGTTTGTCCAAATTTGGCATTTTCTGCAGCGATAGTGAGATCACATATCACATGAAGGACATGCCCTCCTCCAATGGCCCAGCCTGCAACAGCCGCTATAACCACCTTGGGAATAGACCTGATCTGCTTTTGAAGATCAAGCACATTTAAACGTGGGACTTCATCGTCACCTACATATCCACCTTCTCCTCTTATACTTTGATCGCCTCCGGAACAAAATGCATTTCCACCCTCACCGGTTAAAACAATTACCTGAAAATCATGGTTTTGACGACATAATTCAACAGCATCACTCATTTCCTGTACTGTTAAAGGAGTAAAAGCATTGTGCTTTTCAGGTCGGTTAATGCTGATCCGGGCGATACCATTATAATACTGGAAAAGTATTTCTTTATAGTGTACAATTTCTTTCCAAGGGTAAGTAAGTTTCATTTTATTAGAATTGTGATATATACTTATCAAATATAGTTTTATTAATTTGACTATTGGTTTCTATCTCAAGAATTTTTGATTTTCCATCATCCACCAAAAACTGTTGAAAATTGAGTTTTAATCCGTCTATATCGTTGCAGAAATAGTAGTCAAGTTTGAAGTCGGCTGCGGTATTTTCAGCCGTTAATTTTTGATCTGTTTCAAAAAATCGCTTAAGTTCCGGCTGCTTTGACGGCCCATCTATCATTCTGAATATTCCCCCTCCATGATTGTTTAAAATGATAATCCTTAAATTTCCAGGATCGATGCCGTGCCATAATCCATTCCGGTCATAAAAAAAAGCCATGTCCCCAATAAGAACAAAATTTAAACAGCTAGAATGTGCTGAAATTCCCACTGCAGTGCTTAAGCAACCATCAATTCCACTAACACCCCTGTTAGAAAAGACCTTAATGCCGGGTTTTAACAATCCGATCATGTTAGCCAACCTAACCGGCATACTGTTGGCCAGGTGAAGGTTTGTATTGTCAGGGAGGAAATGAATGATCTCATGAACGGCTTCCAACTCTGAGAATTCCAGATGAGCATTGAAAAAACTATTAATGGTTTTTTCAATATTTTTCTCATGCATAATCCAGTTGTTGAGGTATTCCGCAGATCTTCCTTTTCTGTTAAAGTACTTCAGAGCTCTTTGGAAGAAAACAACTGGTTTTAAATTGATCCTGTGGGTTAAGCACTGAAAAGTATCCCTGTGATATCCAGTTTCCTGGATATGCCAATGATTTATTGGATGGGCATCCCGTAGGAAACTTTTCAGGTTTTTAGAAATGACAGAATTGCCAAAGGTGACGAGCAGATCTGGCTCAAGATTATTTTTTAATTTGTCAGGTTTACCAAGTATCAAGTCATGATGTGTAATGATATTCTTATCTATATCAAGAATATTGGCAATGGTGTCACCAACCAAAGGTATATCAAATGTGTTTATAAATTCTCTTAGATTTTTATTCAGCTCAACATCTGGTCTGGATTGCCCTGCAACTATCAATATGTTTTCAGCATTTCTCCAGATTTCCTCCAATTTTTGCCAGGAACCAGGATTTAGATCTATATCCCCCCTTGCTGTATCAATAATTTTAGGATGGATATTGAATTCATATCCATCTGTGTTGGAGGGATAAAAGGGTTCCCGTATAGGAATGTTTAGATGAACAGGCCCTTGAATCACATCAATAGCTGTATTGATGGCTTCATTGATAATTCTGTCTGTATGCCATAATGCATCTTTATACATCAGGTCAGAAGGCAGATTAAAATATTTTTTTACATGTTTTCCGTATAGGTTCTCCTGATGGATCGTTTGTCCATCAGCCTGATCAATCCACTCCGGTGGACGGTCGGCAGTGAAAATCAGTAAAGGTAAATTTTGATGATATCCCTCTGCTATTGCCGGATAAAGATTTATGGCAGCAGTACCGGATGTGCAAACTAGACCGACCGGTTGGTCTAATTTCAGGGACATTCCTAATGCTATATACCCTGCAGATCGTTCATCGGGAATTACATATGTTTTAATTTCCGGGTGTCTTGCAAAAGCTATAGTAATGGGAGCTGATCTTGAACCTGGAGATATGACTACATGCTGTATGCCTTTATAATATGCAATCTCAGCCAATCTTATTGATATAGAAATAATACTATTATTCATATTAGATGTGAATTATTAGGGTATTAGTTCAGAACCACTTTTTCCCAGGTATTCAAATCGTTCAAATCGGAAACTAAATTTAATTCATTGATAGATATGGCAATATTAGAAAATTAATCCAACCCAACACTAATTTGGCCAATAGAAATTTGAACTTTCAATAATTTTATAGACCGATAATCATTCATTAATATCAGAATTATACAATTCTTACATTTTTGATTTACCCTTTCTTTTTAGACTGTTATACAGTATGTTTACCCACATGTTTGACCTTGGTTCGGTTTATGATCGTTTGAGTATATGTTAAACCGGTTGAAAATATATTATTTATTTTTTATTATTCAATTATTCTTTGTTGTTCAATCCTGGGCTCAAAGTCAAATCTTATCTACAAATCCTCCCAATTTAAAATGTTATCAGATCAATTCGCAGCATTTTAATATTTTATTCGAAGGCGGATTTTTAAAAGAGGGTCTGCGGATTGCCAATACAATGGAAGAATTATATAAACCGGTAAGCCAGAGCCTTGGAATTACGCCTAAAAAAATCTCAATAATTCTTCAAAACCATAATTCCATTTCAAATGGATTTGTTTCTCAGACTCCCAGGAGATCTGAATTCTTTACCATGCCCACACAGGACTATAATTTCGCCGGTATGCTGGACTGGATGGACCTTTTGGCAGTCCATGAATTCAGGCATGTGGTTCAATTTGATAAAAGCGTCACTAAATTCAACAAAGCAGTTTTTTATGTACTTGGATATAATGCTTCAAGCAGCCTTGCTCATATAGCTGTTCCTGAATGGTTTTGGGAAGGAGATGCCGTAGTAATTGAAACAGCACTCACCAAGGGTGGTAGAGGCAGGATCCCTAATTTTGGAATGTTAATGAGGACCAATACCCTAGAAAGGGGGACATTTAATTATTATCGCCAATACCTCAGATCGTTTAAATACCAGGTTCAAGATCATTATACATTTGGCTATTATATGACAAGCTATTTGAGAAATCATTATGGTGATAAGATAATCAGTGAGACCACAAAACAAGCCTGGGCATGGCCTTTCATTCCCTTTCGATTCTCTAACAGAATCAAGAAATACAGCGGTAAAAGCCTTTTGCAAAATTATAAATCAATGATGGTAGAGCTTGATAGCTTATGGCGGAAACAGATAAACCAAAGGAATTTTAGTCGGTACAATCAAATCAACTTCAGGTATTCTAATGCATACACTGATTACTCTTACCCCCAATATCTGAACGATGGAACCATAGTTTCTCTGAAATCCGGAATTGGAGATATACCCACATTTGTTAAGTTCGACCAGTCAGGAAAGGACAGGAAAGTATCGGTCCCTGGAATTATCAACAGTACCGGCATGCTTTCGGTTGCCAATGATATAATAGCATGGAATGAAATTGAATTTGATGCAAGATGGGGAAATCAAACCTATTCCGTTATAAAAATATATGATCTGAAAAATAAAAAAATAAGAAGGGTATCCAGAAAGAGCAGGTATTCTTCCGCAGCATTGTCACCAGATGGGAAGCTAATTGTTACAGTTGAAACAACTCATGATTCGAAATATAAAATTGTGATCATTGATACTGGAACCGGAAATGTGATTGGCGAGATTCCAAATCCACAGAATTATTTTTTCCAGAACCCGTGCTGGTCTGATGATGGAAGTAAAATAGTAGCTGTAAAACAATCAAAAGCAGGAAAAACTATATGGATCTATGACTTAGAAAGCGCTACCGAAGAAGATCTTTGGGAATTAAGTTTAGAGAATATAGGGTATCCGGTCCTGCATAAGAAGTATGTATTCTACAATTCTCCTCTTGATGGATTGGACAACGTCTATGCAATTCAGATTGACACGAAAGAACGATTTCGTGTGACTTCAGGCAAATTTGGTTCGTATAATGCTGTTATATCCAGTGAAGGAGATAAGATATTGTATAATAATTTTTCAAAAGATGGCTTCGATGTTGTTGAGATCGATTTCGATTCTTCCTCCTGGGTACCGGTAAATCAAATAATACCAAATCCTGAAAATTATTTTGAACCCGTTGCCATTCAGGAAGGAAATATAAACATAGTAGATAGCGTTAAGGATGAGTCATTTCCTGTTAAAAGATATCGCCTGGGTGCTAAAATCCTGAATCCCTACAGCTGGGGACCCATTCTGAAATCAACCGATCTGGATTTATTTATCGGAATAAGTTCAAAAGATATCATGGGAACATCCGTTCTGGACCTTGGCTATCAATTTAATGCAAATGAAGGGACCGGACAGTGGATCGGTAATTTCAGTTATCAGGGAATCTACCCAGTATTAAATGCCCAGGGATACATAGGCAACCGGGCTGTTACTGAACGCTTTGCTGTGCGGGACGATGGCGGCAATATTATAGGAGATACGCTTTCCAGGGTAACATGGAATGAAAGAGGGTTCCTTTTGGGAGCTGAACTACCCTTCAAGTTAACCAGATCAAAATATCTTCAGGACTTGAGAATTGGCTTTAATTACAATTACAGTTATGTTAAAGACTATTCGTCTTATGAATCTTCAAGATACCCTGATATGCAAGCTGATGGGTCTTTATTATCAAATGAATATTATTTTTCCTACAGAAGAATGTTGAGAACAAGTAAAAGGGATCTGTATGGAAAATTCGGACAATTTTTATATCTGCAATATGAAAACACTCCCTGGAAAGCAAGTAAATATGAAGGAGAAATGTTTGCCGCTCAATTACGCTTATTTTTCCCCGGACTGTTCAAACATCATTCTTTTAATTATAGGGTAGGATATCAATGGCAGCTTTATGATAGGAATAATAATGATATTTACCTGTTCAATAGTCCGATCTTCTGGACAAGGGGATATTCATACAGGATCTTCGATAATTATCTTAATAATTCGTTTAACTATGCTTTCCCTGTGATCTATCCTGATCTGCCCATTTGGTCATTGCTTAATATTCAAAGAATCTATGCCAATTTCTTTGTTGATATAGGGCGAGGTTATATATATGAGAGGCCACTTGAAGGTATCCCGGAACAAATTAATTATTATCGATCAGTGGGAGTTGAGGTATCTTTTGATTTTAATGTTATGAGATTCTTGTCATTGTTTAATATGGGTTTCAGATATGTTTATGCAATTGATAATGAAAACAATCCACATCAATGGTCGCTGTTAATCGGTGATTTTGGATTCTAGATATTAATTAAATTTTTCTACCAAAAGATAATTCACTTAGTATATTTGAATAAGGGAATAATTAAATATATTTTTGCCTTCTTAAATCAAAAAAATATGGCTGAAGTTATACGTATGCCACGAATGAGTGATACCATGGAAGAAGGTGTGATCGCTTCCTGGTTAAAGAAAGTAGGAGATGAAGTAAAATCAGGAGATGTGTTAGCTGAAGTTGAAACTGACAAGGCTACTATGGAGCTTGAAGCCTATGATGACGGGGTATTGTTATTTGTTGGAGTCGAAGACAAAAAATCAGTACCCGTTGATGGAATATTGGCTGTTATTGGAGAAAAAGGCGAGAACATTGATGACCTTTTAGAGGAACTGAAATCTGAATCCTCACCGGATTCTCAATCTGAATCCAAGAAAGAATCAGGCATGACAGAAGTTGACAGTCCGGAACCAAAGGCCTCACCAGATTTTGATTCTTCGCAGATCGAGGCGTCTCTTATTACCATGCCAAAGATGAGTGATACGATGAGTGAGGGTACCATTGCTGCATGGCATAAAAAAGTTGGAGATCCGGTTAAGTCTGGGGATATACTTGCAGAAGTTGAAACAGATAAGGCGACAATGGAACTTGAGGCTTATGAAGATGGGACATTGTTATATGTTGGAATAAAAGAAGGTGAATCGGTAGAGATTGATGGGATTATTGCTGTTATAGGAGAAAAGGGTGCAGATTTTGAAAAACTAATAGCGGCCCAATCCGGAAAAGCAAAAACAGCAACACCTGTTCTAGAATCTTACACTTCCGATCCGGCCGCCATTGCTGAAACTCCTGAAAGTTTACAAAAAGTTCAAGCTACTGAAAATAAAGAATCGAAAGAAGAAGGTATAATCAGGACTACCCCGGATGGAAAGATAAAAGCTTCTCCCTTGGCCAGAAAACTGGCAAAGGATATGGGATATGATTTAAGCAAGATTAATGGATCAGGTGATTTTGGCAGAATTATTAAAAGAGACGTTGAAGCATATACACCTTCGGTAGATACACCAGCTGCTCCCGGCACTATACCACAAGATGAGAAATCAGTTCCCATTCAATTGCCAAAGGTTGTAGGTGAAGAATCTTACGAAGAAATAAGTGTCTCTCAAATGCGGAAAACCATAGCCAGGCGATTGTCTGAGAGCAAATATTCATCGCCTCATTTTTACTTGACGATGGAAATCAATATGGATAAAGCCATTGAAGCAAGGAAAAGCATGAATGAGGTAGCTCCGGTTAAAATATCTTTCAATGATTTGGTAGTAAAAGCTGCGGCTGCTTCCTTGAGAAGACATCCTAAAGTTAATGCTTCCTGGTTGGGGGATAAAATCCGCTTTAACCATCATATACATATTGGTATCGCTGTAGCCGTTGAGGAAGGGCTTCTGGTTCCGGTTGTTCGGTTTGCTGACAACAAAAGTCTTTCTCATATTTCTGTGGAGGTAAAGGACCTTGGTGAAAAAGCGAGAAATAAGCAGCTTCAACCAAGTGATTGGGAAGGCAATACTTTTACTATATCTAACCTCGGGATGTTTGGTATAGAAGAATTTACAGCCATAATTAACCCTCCCGATGCCTGCATCATGGCTGTTGGTGGTATCAAGCAAACAGCCATTGTGAAAGATGGACAACTTGTCCCTGGAAATGTGATGAAAGTTACACTGTCGTGTGATCACCGTGTAGTAGATGGGGCAACTGGTGCCGCTTTCCTTCAGACCTTCAAAGAAATTCTTGAAGATCCGGTACGTATATTGATTTAATGACATTATAGCACAAATATTGAGGTCCACCTGACAAATTGGACCTTTTTTTAATTCGGGAATGATATTTGACGTATCAAACTAAAGATATTATGGCTAAATACAAATCTACAACAGTAATTGCGGTTAAGCACAATGACAGTATTGCGATTGGAGCTGATGGGCAAGCAACTTTCGGAAATACGGTTGCCAAAAGTAATGTTAAGAAAATTCGAAAGCTATTGGATGGCAAGATTCTGTCAGGATTTGCGGGATCTACTGCTGATGCATTTACGCTTATTGAGAGGTTCGAAGAGAAGTTAAGTGCTTACGGTGGAAATATGAAACGGGCGGCGATAGAATTAGCCAAAGATTGGAGGCTTGACAGAGTACTCAGACGCCTTGAAGCAATGCTTATAGTGGCAGATAAACAAGAAATATTAATGATTTCAGGGAATGGGGATGTGATTGAACCTGATAATCAGATTGCAGCTATCGGATCAGGGAGTATGTATGCTCTTGCTGCAGCCACGGCCTTAAAAAAGCACAACGATAAGCTCAGTGCTAAAGAAATAGTAGAGGAAAGTCTAAATATTGCAGCTGATATTTGTATATACACAAACAACAACCTTATCATAGAAACCCTCTAAAATGTGATTTCTAATTATATAGAAATTTAAATTTAATAATAAACTTGCTTTCTAAGGATTTCAGACAATACTTTTTTCTACATCCTCGGTCATTTTTATCCGACCGATTGTAAACAATTTTCTTTCCTTATGATTGCAATATGTGCATTCATAGTATTTCATCAATTCACCCTTATCGCTGGTAGTCGGCGAAGTTAAAATTTCTTCTTTAACTACTTTCAATGTCTGAAAATTACAATTTTCACATTTTTCAGCATGTAAATGGCCTTCATATTTCTCGATCTGCGTGTATTTAGATTCTTCATCGATCCAAACATCATAATCTACCGAAAATACCTCCTCTTCGGCCTGCATGCCTTCAGATAGATATACATCCTCCTCTTCTTCACTCAGTAATTTCATAGACTTGCCGGATTCCGGCGACTTTCGAGGCGTATACCTCAATTTATGAAGTTTCCTTTCAAGAATTGAAGGGTAATAAATTTTCAGGACATTATAAACGACCACAAGAAATATAGAAGCAAAAATCAAAGTACCTAGTAATCTTGCAATGAAGATTCCAACTTCTACCTGAACTTTATCACCAAAAAGAGTGTTGAGAAAAAACCAACCTGCGATCACAATTAAATATCCACCAATCATTAAATAGTTGATCTCGTTGATGTTAACAAAATCATACTTGGATTTGGGATCATTAATGGTCAACAGCCTGGTAAAATAAAACAATAAAACTAGAAAGCTAAGTGCAATACTTGCTGCAGCACCAAATTGCATCCAAACTTTCCATGACTGAAAGAATAATAGTAAACCTGCATTCATACTCAGTTAAATTAAGGGTTAAAAAAACATATTTAGGGCACATCTTCCCAACCATGAATACTATTTGTAAGGGAAAGGTAAACCCAGCCGGTAAATTTTTTTCTAGCTGATTAGATTTTCAGAGATCTCAGATGGCCTTGAAAAAATCAATTACCTAAATATAAAATCAAATAGCATCAGGTTTTTGAATTACTTTTAATATCAGCGTATGTTTATCTCCATCATCATCAATAATATTGGCTTTTAAAATCGGATTATCAATCTCCAAATTGTGCTCAAAAGACCGAATTTCGCTATTTCCGAGTTTTTTATTGATATCTTGCTGAAGGGATTCGATCACATTGACGAATTCAACTTCAAGAGGGCTTGGATTATATGATTTTGTCTTCATAATATATTAATTTGAACTCTGCATTACCATCGGATAAGAGCGGATGCCCATGTAAACCCGCTTCCAAAAGCAGCTAAACAAACAAGGTCACCTTTTTTGATCTTACCAGCCTGTAATGCTTCACTTAAAGCAATTGGAATTGAAGCGGCAGTTGTATTGCCATATTTTTGAATGTTGTTCCAAATTTGTTCGTCTTTAAGGCCCAGCCTTCTCTGTACAAACTGTGATATTCGTAAGTTGGCTTGATGAGGGATCAGGAGCTTTAAATTCTCGATTGATTCACCCGATTTTTCGAAAGCTTCCATTATTACTTCCGGGAATTTTACAACCGCGTTTTTAAATACAAACTGGCCTTCCATATGAGGATAAAGCATGCCATCGTCCACCATTTTCTGGGTTACGAAAACTTCACCAAGAACATCTTGAGGGAAGCCAAAATCAATTTCTTCCTCTGTGTATTTTTGATAATATCCACTATGAGCACCGGGACTGATAAATGCAAGTTTTTCCGCATAAGTCCCATTACTATGCATATGAGTAGTCAGTATTCCTCTGTTCGTGTCTTCACCAGGTTGTATGATGACTGCCCCTGCGCCATCTCCAAAAATTACGGTTACATTTCTACCCCTGGTACTAAAATCGAGACCCATTGAATGCATCTCACCCCCAACTAATAAAACATTTTTATACATCCCGGTTTTAACAAACTGATCGGCAACTGATAATCCATATACAAATCCAGAGCATTGATTTCTAATATCCAAAGCGCCAATTTCTGTGTTCGTTATACCTAGCTCTCTCTGAAGTAAAACTCCATTGCCCGGAAAATAATAATCTGGACTCAGGGTGGCGAAAATAATAAAATCAACATCTTCTTTACTTATCCCAGCATTTTGTATAGCCATTTCAGCAGCTTTGGCTCCCATGGTAGTTGAAGTTTCTAAATGTTTATTACCGTATCGCCTCTCTTCAACTCCAGTCCTTTCAATGATCCACTCATTAGAGGTATCCATAACTTTTTCTAAATCAGAATTTTTTACGACCGTTTCAGGGACATAGTGACCAACACCTGCAATTATGCTATTTTTCATATTTAATTAAATTCGATTCAAATATTGTTTATCAAACTAAAAGTAAAACTTTTAATTTATTTCTTGTAGACATTTTGAGAAAAATCTTTGCATCTTTCTATCTAGTTCGATCCCCCCTTTATTTGCTTCAGATAGATCAGAGCAAGCTTCATTCAGGTTATTCAATTTCATGTTGGTATACCCTGAATAGTAATAAAGTTCCGGAAAATCAAGACCTTTATCTTTAGCAGTATTATAGTCTTCTATAGCTCTCGCATAATCTTTCCTCTGCAGGAAATAATTTCCTCTAATATAGTATCCTTCAGTTTCAGATTGATTGATAGTTATTAAACGATTCAGATCCAGTTCAGCAGGTTTATAATTTTTAAGTATCAGGTTTGATTGAGCCCGTTTTCTTAGTGCGTCGTAATTGCTACTATCCATGGAAAGAACCTTGTCAAGATCATTCAGTGCATATTTGTAATTTTCTGATGCCATATAAGCCAAACTTCTTTGATAGAAAATCTGAGGATTGTCTGGCCATAAGTTGATCGCATTGTTAAAATCAGTTATAGCCAACTCATGATTTCCCATTTCGTTATGGATGGTCCCTTTATAAAAATAGACATAGGCAAAATCCGAGTTAATCCGAAGACTGGCATCGTAATAATACAATGCGCTATCATAGTTTTTCCTTACATAATAAACATTTGCAATATTGAATTTTGATTTAAAACTTAAGGAATCAAAATGTTCAGCAAGTTGGAAATAGAACATTGCAGAATCATATTCTGATTGATTATAATAAAGATTCCCTATGTCGATCAATAGATCACTGTCGCTTCTGTTGTATGTCAGAGCCTGGCTGTATTCAGTCATCGCTTTTCTAAACATTCCCAATTTATGTCTTGATTTTCCTCTTGTCTGATAAATGTAAAACATAAAAAAATCATGGTTCTTATGTCTATTATCAGATTTTTCGAGATTAATTAATATGTCTTCTGAAATATTAGCGTATAGTATACACTTCTGAAAATCTTCAATTCGATAATAAGATTCCACTAAGGATATTGATGCATTAAAGTCCTGCGGATCATTTTGCAATTTTGAAAGGTTGAAATCTACAATCTCCGGCAATGAGACTTCATTGTTAGAATGCAAGGGGACCTGGCCCATCATTCCGATTGGCATAGCGATTAGCTGAATGAACAGAATGATTGAAAAATAAATCTTATTTATTAATATATTCATCAATCAAATAGTGTATAATTCCCATATTGGTCTGAAGGTGGTACCGGTTTTATTATATCTGGTTTATCAATTTTAATATTTTCAACAACAGGAGATACAGGATGAAGTTTTAAAAGGGCCCAGTCTTCAATTTCCATCATATCCATTAGCTTTTGGTCACTAAGGTTTTTACCTTCTAACCAATGCATTTCTTTTCCGGCCTCTATAATTACAGGCATACTACCACTTATTTCATTAACTGGTTTATATGAGGAGCGTGTTATCATCATAAATGAAACAACCTGTGTGTTATTGTTGTGATCGGTAAGTTCATCCCAAATGCCGGCAAAACATATTAGTTTCTTTTGATCAGGAAAAATCCTGTAAGGGATTTTCTTATCTTTCCCAACGCTCTTCCAACAATAAAAAGCATCAGCCAATATAAGACATCGCTTAGTATTTAAAGATTTTTTCCAAAGCTTACTTGATTTAATAATATCAAGTGGTTTGTTATAGAGTTTAGAACTTATGCCCGTATCTGAGCTTTTACTTGGCAAGAATCCCCATCTTGCCATAATGATTTCATGAGAATTATTATTTGTAATAATAGGTAAAAACTGAGTTGGGGCTGCATTATATCTAGGTTTGTATGTATATGGTGATTTCACATTTAACCATAATTCCAAATCTGAAGGTAAGACAGTAATTGTATATCTATCACACATAATAACAAGTATAGACTATTTTTAAAACTAAGAAAACGCATTTTTATTTTACATGGAAATGAATTCCAATGATTTTATTTCATGATAGTATTTATTTTCAATTCCAGACATCTTAAAACCGAGATGTCCTCCAAAAAAAGGATAATCATAAGTAATATAGCTGGAGTTAATGTTGTCGGGATAACACTCTTTTGACAAAAACGGATCATTTAAGGCATTTATTATCAATGTAGGCACCTTGATTTTATCCAGAAAATATATTGAACTACATTGAGTGTAATAATCTAAGGCATCTTTAAATCCATGTAACGGAGCTGTGTACCGGTCGTCAAAATCCAGAAGATTGGAAATCTTTTTAAGGCCTGACAGATTTATTTCCTTTGGAAAAAGTTTTGCCTTGCCTGTAATTTTCCTTTTAAGGGTAAACAGAAATCTTTTGGAATAGATCCAATTTGATGCCTTGGATATTTCCAAACAACTCTTATACAAATCAAGTGGTGTTGAAATAGCAACAGCCTTCTTTATTTTTGATTCTAAAGAATTCTCTCCCAGATATTTTAATGTTAGATTTCCTCCGAGACTAAAACCGATCAGATAGAGGTCGGATTCAGGAAATTTATTTCCAATAATTCTTACGACATAATCAAGGTCCTGGGTGGCTCCACTATGGTAGGAATGAGGATAGTTATTGGTGGTTCCAGAGCATCCCCTAAAATTCCATGCGACACAATTGAATCCTGCTTCGAGTAACATATTTGTCATTCCGGTAATATAGGATTTTCGACTGTTCCCCTCTAATCCATGACTTAATACGACTGTTTTATTTGACTGAATATCATATATATCCAAATCGATGAAGTCATTATCGTTTGTTATGATCCTTTCCGGTGTATTGGATCTGATAATAACCTTACGAAATACAGCGGGGTATATCGTTTCGAGGTGTTTATTGAATAAATACCAGGGAGGGGTATATGTCATTTTTGATTGTCTTACCACTTATTAGGGTTAAATATTCTAAATATTTTAAAATTATGAGAATTTATTTAAGGAAATTTCTGTCTAAATGAGTATAAACAAAAATCCCGCCTCTCTGCTTTCAGGCAGGAAGAAGCGGGATTAATACCATCTGGCTTTTATTATGCCATTTTTGGCACTTACCACGAAAATGTTAGTAAGTATGCAGTGATGAGATCACTGCCTTAAAAGAACTAATAAATCCAACAAATAAAACTCCATCTGTTTTATAATACGCTGTCTGGCAAAAATGGTTTATCAAATTAATTCATCATGTGATAAAATGTAAAAAGCTTAGCAAATCTTACATTAGTAATTTTGACGAATGTTCTAATTATTTTGTTTGTTAAAAAAATGCTCACTTTGAAGAGGTTGAACAAAAGCTACGCTGGGCGATCAGACCGGTTTTGATAACACCACATCAAAACCATTCAACCAAAAAGGGTAGTGCTTGGTTGTAAATCCCGCCGACGGCGGGATTTACTTTTTTTTTCTACTCAACAAATTGGATCTTCTTGATAGTCAATCCTTCTTCATTAGGTATATATATAATCTCAGCATAATCACTCCAAAGGTTGATCTCTGTGTTTGCAATCATATATTTATTATCCAGGTAGCCAACCAAATGAACTTCCTCATATTCAATTTTCGAATTTATTTTGAGACATTTTCCTTTTGATGAAATTACAGATTGAAGTGTACAATTTTCGATATCTTCTATCTTCAATAAGATCTTTTGTGGTTTTATACCATATAACGAACCAACCATTAAATAATGTTGTGGATCTGAATTGATCTCCGATTGAATCTTGGATTCTAATTCTGCAACTAGTTCTTCCAATGAATGACGGGGACTATAGACCTCATCGAAACAAACCTGAATTAAATCACCATTAATTTCTGAGTTGATTAACTTCTCTTGTTCAAAAATGACTTTTGATGGATACATTTAAATATTAGTTTTCTAACGTTGATAATAAGTACAAAAAATGAAATCAAAAGATAATAAAAAAGGGCTGTATAAAACGATTTATGTAGCCCTTTTCAGTCAAATGACAAACGCAATAATTATTCTTTCAGATTATGTTCTTTTAGATATCCTTCAGCAATTACTGTCATATTAATATTATCCCTGTTTACTACCATCGATTCGAGAAGAATAGATTGAACCATTTTCTGCCCATTATTCGTTGTATGAATAGCTTCAGTAATTGGTTCTCCCCGACCAACTTTTATGGCCAGGTTTGCTGCAGTAATTGCAATGGCCTCTATAGGTTTATACACAGTCATGGTCTGATAACCAGCCATTATATTCTGAATGGCCATTGTTTCTGCATCCTGTCCGGATACCAGAACTTGTCCAGCCAGGCCTTTTTCCTTCAGGGCTTGAATGACACCCTGGGCCAGGGCGTCATTTCCACATAGAACTGCATCTATTTTTTCATTGGCTGCTAAACATTTCTTCATTAGTCTGTACCCTTCTTCAGTACTCCATTCTTCCACACATTCATCAAAAACCAAGTTAATATCCCCCTTCTCAATGAAAGGCTGAATGGACTGCATCTGACCTAGTTTTAACATACGTGAATTATTATCCGAAGCAGGACCACAAATTACTACATAATTACCTACAGGGCATCTTTTACTTAAATAATCAGACATCAATTCCCCGACTCTTGTATTCTCAAAAGAAACATAGTAGTCAAGGTCACAATTCTTTATTAACCTGTCATAAGAGATCACAGGCACTTCATACCTGTGGGCAAGTTTAACAATGGCGGCGGCAGCTTCACTATTTGCTGGAACCACAACGAGAACATCAACCCCTTTCTCAAGCATCATTTTAGCCTGTTCAAACTGTTTTTTGATGTCGCCCATGGCTGAATCTACCATAATTTTGCCCCCTAATTCTTCTATTTTCTCAATGAACAAATCACGGTCACGGTACCATCTTTCAGATGAAAAGTCATCAAGTAAATAGCCGACTTTTACCTTTCCTTGCTGGCAATCCTGTAACAGTAAAGCCAGGGGAATTAGAAATAATATGAGTTTTATATATTTTGAGATCATGATATTAATATTTTGAAATTGTTAAAAATCCCTTCACCAATACCTCCTATTCTTAGAAATTATAATATATGAATTTTTTAATAACATTCAAAGATCAGAATATCTTTATTATCCCCATCTCTTTCAGATTTTTGATTAATATTAATTAACAGGACAAAAAATCAAAAAAAGGTCCTGAAACTCAAAATATAAGAGATTTTTATTCGTTAAGTGATTGAAAATCATTATAATTGTACTAATTACACTTATTGATAATTATTAGTGTTTTCATAGATTTGAGGTTTGTAATTATTTTTTTATTATTTGTTCAACTAACAAACTCGGCAATCGCACAAAAGAGTTTGAATGCAATTCGTATTGACAAACAAATCAAAGTAGATGGCATATTAGATGAATCCTACTGGTCTGTTGCAGATAAGGCTACTGATTTTATACAACGAAGTCCCGAGCCAGGAGGAAGACCTTCCCAGGTAACTGAAGTTGCTGTTTTATATAACGATGCTTACATATACATCGGGGCCTGGTTATTTGATGACCGACCTGACGGGATCCTTACTGAACTGACCTCCAGAGATCATGGTGGTAATTCGGATCGATTCTCGGTGTATTTAGATACTTACAATGATGATCTTAACGCCTACGAATTTTCAGTTTCCGCAGCTGGTGTTCAGAGTGACGCCCGAATTAGCCCAGGCAGTTTTGATAGAAACTGGGATGTTGGATGGTATAGTGATGTTAGTATTACGGATGAAGGATGGTTTGTGGAAATAGAGATCCCTTTGTCCGCATTACGCTTCCCGGATACTGAGGTTCAAGATTGGGGAACTAACTTCAGCAGAGTCATAAGGAGAGATAATGAATCAGTGTACTGGGATGAGATCAATCCGAAGGTTAGTGGCTTTGTGAACCAGTTTGGGAATATGAGTGGTATTAAAAAAATTAAAACTCCACTCAGGCTTTCTATCACACCTTATGTATCCACGTATATTAATCGTCATACCAATCCGGATGCAAATTTGTCTCGTACCTTTACAAACGTCAGGGGTGGGTTGGATATTCAATACGGTATTAATGATGCTTTTACCTTGAATATGATGCTTATACCAGATTTTGGCCAGGTAATTTCAGACAATAACGTATTAAACCTTGGGCCTTATGAAGTATATAATGAAGAGCGCCGGCAATTCTTCACAGAGGGGACAGAATTGTTTGATAAAGCCGGTATCTTTTATTCCAGAAGGATAGGTGGCAGACCACTTGGATTCAATGATGTAGAAGGTCAAATGAATACTGGCGAGGAAATTGTCAGAAATCCTATTGAATCAAGAATTTTAAATGCGACAAAGATCACAGGAAGAACAAAATCAGGTTTGGGGATTGGCTTTCTCAATGCCATTACCAACAGAACTTATGCCACAGTTAAAGATTCAGAAGGGAATGAAAGGGAAATTCAGACTGCACCTCTAGTAAATTATAACGTTATTGTTCTGGATCAATCATTGAAGAACAACTCCTTTGTAAGTTTTACAAATTCGAATGTTACCAGAGAGGGTAATTATTACGATGCCAATGTTTCAGCGACTAATTTCAAGGTGGCTGATAAATCCAATACCTATGCGGTAGGAGGGACGGCGGTTTTGTCACATAGATATGGATTTATTGAGGAGGGAGATGATACTGGATTCAACACAAATTTTTGGTTGGGTAAGACTAGTGGTAACTTTTTGTATCGCTTGAGGCATAGACTAGAATCAGATAATTATAATCCCAACGATCTGGGCTTTATAAGATCACCCAATGATCATAGCACTTCTGTTAATTTTGAATATGTGGAATACGATCCTTTCGCCAAGTTCTTGAACTTTAATGCAGAGGTGTCAGTGAATTATCACAGGTTATATAATCCGAATGTATTTACAGGTATAAATATTGAATCTTCTGTACGGGCTACCTTTACAAATTTCCTTACTACCCGGATCTGGTATGAATTTTCTCCTTTGGAAAGGAAAGATTTTGACGATACCCGTACTTATGGACGGTTTATTTATGAACCAACATACCACAGCACCGGAATTTCATTGTATACAGATTCCAGGAAAAGATTTAGAATATCAGGGTGGGCGTATTATGCACTTACCTCAGAAGATCAGCGAAATTCAATGTCTGTTAGCCTGGCACCCAGAGTAAGAATTAATGACAGATTATCCTTGTCGACAAGTATTACGGGAAGAAATAACAATAATAGTGTAGGATATGTATATTCTGACGAAGATGAAATAAATTTTGGTATTCGCGATATCAGAACAATTACAAATGTTTTCACCACAAAGTTTTCTTTTACAAAAGACATGGACATCTATTTCAGGATGAGACATTATTGGTCCAGTGCGCAATACAATGAGTTTTGGAAATTAGAGGAAGATGGACGACTTGGTCCAACAGATTATAATGCATCGCATGATGTAAATTATAATGCATTTAATGTAGATATGGTGTATAGATGGATCTTTTCTCCTGCCAGCGAATTCAGCATTGTTTGGAAAAGCAGCGCATTGAATAATAGTGACATAGTGGATTATAATTACCCGAATAATTTTATCAATACATTTGATGCCCCCAGGGATAACAGCATATCTTTTAAAGTCCTGTATTACCTTGACTATTTAATGCTTACAAGACTAAAGAAGTCAAGGATCTAAATTCCTTACCATTTATATCCAAAATATTAATTGACCAGTTATTGTATTAAACAATGATCCTCACAGGATAAATCAGAATTTATTTATAAATCTCCTTAATTATTCCTATAATTGATAATCAATAATTTTATTATGATTTTTAATGTTTCATTCCATGATGAAACTTTTTAGACTTAACACTTTATGTACAATTAAATCCAAATTATTCTTATGAGTAGAAAGATAAAAATGGGTATGATTGGTGGTGGAAGAGGTGCTTTTATTGGAGCTGTTCATCGTATGGCTGCCGGAATTGATGGTCAGATTGAATTAATTGCCGGAGCTTTAGATGTAAATCCGGAAATTGCTATTCTCTCTGGCCAGGACTTGTTTCTTAATCCGGATCGTACCTACCGAACATACCAGGAAATGATCGAAGAAGAAAGTAAACTTCCTGAGGGGGAACGTATCGATTTTGTTAGTATTGTAACCCCAAACCATGTTCATTTTGATCCTGCAAAATTGGCTCTTGAGAATGGGTTCCATGTAGTATGTGAGAAACCAATGACATATTCTTATGAAGAATCTTTGGCCCTTGAAAAAATTGTTGAAGAATCAGGATTGGTATTTGCTCTTACACATACGTACACAGGCTATCCAATGATTAAGCAAGCCAGGGAAATGATCCAATCCGGGATTTTTGGTGCTATAAGGAAAGTGGTCGTTGAATATCCTCAGGGTTGGCTATCTACCCCTCTAGAAACTACTGGCCAGCAGCAGGCTTCATGGAGGACAGACCCTAAGCAGTCCGGTAGGGCAGGATCTGTTGGTGATATCGGAACCCATGCGGAAAATCTTGCTGAGACTATAACAGGATTAAAAATTGTCGAACTATGTGCAGATGTAACCACTTTTGTAGAAGGTCGTAGATTGGATGATGATGCAAATGTATTAATTCGTTTTAATAATGGCGCTAAGGGTGTGTTACATGTAAGCCAGGTAAGTGCAGGGGAAGAAAATCCAATAAATATTCGTGTATATGGTGAAAAGGGAAGCATCCAATGGCATCAACACGATCCTAATACCATGTATGTAAAATGGTTAGATAAACCGATGGAAGTATATCGGACAGGTACCGGTTATATGGGTAACCTGGCCCAGGTAAATACCCGGACACCCTCCGGTCACCCTGAAGGATATCTGGAAGCATTTGCTAATATTTACCGGAATTTTGCTAAGGTTGTTCAAGCAAAACTGGATGGGAAGGAACCTGATCCGGAATATCTGGATTTCCCCACTGTACATGATGGTGTTCGTGGCATGCAATTTATAGATGCGGTAATCGAATCCGGGGAGAAAAATGCAGAGTGGATAAAATTATAAACCTAAACATTAAATAAAATGAAGGGACCAGGAATATATCTCGCTCAATTTATGGGAGATGATCGTCCATATAATAGCCTTGAGAACATTTGCAGGTACATGGCAGGACTCGGGTATCTTGGCGTTCAGTTGCCGGCCTGGGATGCAAGGTGTGTAGATCTTAAGAGGCTGGCTGAAAGTAAAGATTATGCTGATGAAGTAAAAGGTATCGTTGAAAGTACGGGCCTGGAAGTATCAGAACTTGGCACCCATTTACAGGGCCAGTTAGTAGCTGTACACCCGGCATACGATGACATGTTTGATGGATTTGCCCCACCTGAATATCATAAAAATCCAAAAAAGCGAACAGCATGGGCTGTTGAACAAATGATATATGCAGCAGAAGCCAGTAAGAACCTGGGCCTCAATGCTGTTGTCACTTTTTCAGGAGCATTTTTATGGCCATATATGTATCCCTGGCCCCAGCGACCTCCTGGTTTGGTTGAAGCGGGTTTTAAGGAGCTGGCGAAAAGATGGGAACCGATACTTAATAAATTCGATGAGTGCGGTGTTGACCTCTGCTATGAGATCCATCCGGGAGAGGATCTCCATGATGGTATAACTTTCGAAAGATTCCTTGAGGCAACAAATAAACATCCAAGGGTTAATATGTTATATGATCCAAGTCATTTTGTACTGCAACAACTGGACTATATTCAGCATATTGATCTGTACCATGAATTCATAAAAATGTTCCATGTAAAGGATGCCGAATTCAATCCTACTGCTAAATCCGGTGTTTATGGTGGATACCAGGATTGGGTAGAACGCCCGGGCCGGTTCAGATCTCTTGGAGACGGGCAGGTGGACTTCAACGATATCTTCTCCAAGTTGGCTCAGTACGATTATGATGGTTGGGCAGTGGTAGAATGGGAATGCTGCCTGAAAAATCCGGAAGATGGTGCAAGGGAAGGAGCCGAGTTCGTCAAGGATTACATGATCCAAAAGACGAAGAAAACATTCGACGATTTTGCTTCTGCAGGATCAGATGATGATTCCAATAAAAAGATTTTAGGCATTTGATTTTTATAAAAGTACAATGATGTAGTTACTTTTGTACCTTTATTCAATTAACAATCAGCTTCTCAGATGAAGTACCGTATGGGGAGTGTAATTCCACGATATACATCCCACTTTCAAATCTTCTATTGAGGGATATCTTTTCACCGAGGGAGTTAGTTGGAATGGACTGTTGATGGATCAGGTCTCCAGTTATACTTCTGACCTCTATATAGGTGTTATTGTTTTCTCCTTTTAGTAGATTACGGTTAATAATAAGATTCACTTCCTGAGCCACTTCAGGATTGGGATATATTTTCATCAATGATCCTTCCTGCTTATATTGAACCATTATGGGCTTAAATACTTCATTGGTACCATCAAAAACGGAAGTTATAATTCACCTTTAACAGGGCTGAATTCTCAGATAGCAAAAACTCATCCCTGCTCGTTGCTGGCAAAACTAAAGAATTCCATACAAAATGAATTTCGTTACCAGGTTTCAGGATCCACTGGAATCGCGACTGCCAGCCCCAGCTTGCGGAAAGGTTGTCATATTGTACAAAATTTGTTAAGGTTATATCAGGACTGAAATAAATATCTCCTTTAATACGGTAGACATTAACTGTGAAACTGCCACGCGGAAGATCAACCTTGTTATGCTCGAATTCCAATCCAACAAAAACTGGTATACCGATTTTCAGACCTGATTTTATTTCTATATCCATGCGTGTACCATCAAAAAAGTCTCCCCAGCTTATATCCGTAGAAACCCAGAACATTCTTCTTGGAGCAGTGCTCAGTTCTATGCCCTGACGCCAGAATGAATACGTACCCTCAGCAATCCATATCGAATCGCGAGGGAATATATGAAAATCTTCATACAGGTATTCATAGGTATTACTTAAGGAATATTCAGCAATTTCACCAGACAAAAATTCGATCTCTGCGATTTTAAGAAAAATATCCCTTGTTTGAAGGGTATTTGCCATATCTGTTATATAGTCAATGATCCCCCCTGTATTTATCTTCATAATGCCCCATTTGTTTGGCCTTGGACCGAAAAACAAATTGGCATAAGACTCTCGAATACCTGGCCTTGGTACAAAACCCAAACCAGCTAGATAATTCTCACCTATCTGCTGGTATCCTACTCTAAAATTCAGAAAATCATTGGGATAATTAACCTCTGTACCAAAGGAATACTCATCTTCATCATAGCCTTTTGTATTTGATTTTACGGCATAACCTGAGAACATCAGGTTCTTATCCCCCCTGAAAGTGGCTGTCCCGATTTTGAAATCTACACCTGCAAGCCAGTTGCTTTCCGGACCGGTTGCATTTCCTTTGGTACCGATCATCCCAATATAGGATTGTTTGCCAATATTGTGGCTAACCCTGGCCACTGTAAAATTCTGGTAGGAAGAATCCGTTTTTTGTGTACTGTTTAAGGCCCCTATATTCCAGTTGCCAGCCTGTCCGATCATTTTTAGACCAACAACGATCGGGATTGGATTGCCGTTCTCGTCAAGGCCAATTCTCCGCGAAAAATAGGGGATCATCTTTTGCCCGTACCTGTTTCTCGAATCAGTATTAAATCCGAAATTAAAGTAGTTTGCTCCATCCAGGAAAAAATCCCTCTTTTCAGGGAAAAATAGTGAGAACCTGGTCAGGTTGATCTGGCGGTCATCAGCCTCGGTTTGAGCAAAATCCGTATTTATGGTTAAAGCAGCATTAAGTCCACTAGAAATCTGATAAAAAGCATCTCCTCCTATATCCCATTTAAATGTATTTTCTTCCTCTGTTTTGCGCTCAACTCCTATTAATGCATAGGGTTGTATATCCAATCCAAAACCCTGAGACATTCCCTTCATCCCTTTCATCAATCCAGCGTCTGATACCTGAAAGCCATAAGTATTAAGATTTGCATCCGGCCAGTAAGACCTCTCCAGGTTGCGCTTGATATGGCGAATTAACTTTAGACCCCAAACATCTTTGTCAGGTCTGAAATTTAGTGTTTTAAAAGGAATGGCCATTTCAGCATCCCAACCATGGTCATTAATTTTTGCTTTTCCCTCCCAGATGCCGTCCCATTGTTTATTGAAACCTGCACCATTATCACTAACAAGTGCATCTCCTATGGATCCTAAAGGCCCTATCTGAAACCAGAATGCGTTTCTACCATCAAGATATGTATCCAATATTACTTGCACCCGGTCGTCCTCACCTAGACTAATATCCCTTAGTAGTTCTTTCGCCGTAATTTTATCCGGATCATCAAGGCATTGAAATCCGATGTATAAGGTTTTTTCATCAAAGCAGATAAAAACTTTTGTAGGTTTAGTAATTGGGTCCCCATTATTTGGTTCTCTCTGGTAGAATTCATCAATATATGGAGCTGTTTTCCAGACTTGATCATTCATTACTCCATCAATTAAAGGAGGATCATCCACTAAAAATACTTCTATACTTTTTTTAGAACTTGCTAATGTATCTTCAACTTGATCTAATTGGATCTGGCCTAAAGATAATTGCGAAGCAAAAGCTGTAAACAGTAAACAAAAAAGTCCCCTTATCACATGTTTAAGTTAAAAAAGTACAAAATTTCTATCTCTTCGAAGTTAATTCTAAAATCTGTAGGAATTCTGATTGAAATTCCTTCATATACCAAATTTATAATAATGGCATTTCCATATACTATATTAAAACCTATCTATTCTTTTTATAATGATTTTTATCATGAAAAAATCTCAGTTAAATATAGTGGAAAGATAAATACCGAGATACAAATAAAAAATATGAATAATAAAAAGCTTTTGCTATATTTAATCGCTTACAAATAAGATGATAATTAACTTTTTAAAATTAATATTAAGACATGAACAATTCCAGAAGAAAATTTATCAATGATACGGGCAAAATAATCACTGGTGCTGGTTTGTTATCTTCCCTGTCTGCAGGGAGCGTGTTAGCAAAGAGCTGTGTTTCAGGTGCTAACAATAAAGTTGTTGTAGGACTAATTGGTTGTAAAGGGATGGGATTCTCCAATCTTCAAACATTTTTAAATCAAGAAGGTGTTGAATGTGCCGCTTTATGTGATGTTGATCAAAGTGTACTGGATCAAAGAACCGAAAATGTAGAAAAGAAAACAGGTAAGAAACCTGTACAATATCGGGATTATCGCAAGTTGATAGAAAATAAAGATATTGATGTGGTTATTATTGGAACACCGGATCACTGGCATTGCCTGCCAATGGTAGAAGCTTGTGAGGCAGGTAAAGATGTGTATTGCGAAAAGCCTCTTGCCAATTCAATAGAGGAATTAGATATAATGGTCAAGGCAGCCCGAAAGTATAATAGAGTTGTTCAAGTAGGACAATGGCAAAGAAGTGGACCGCATTGGCGGGATGCAATGGATTTTGTATTCTCCGGTAAGCTCGGAAATATTCGAACGGTTAAGACATGGGCATATCAGGGCTGGATGAAACCTGTCCCTGTCCTGCCTGATGAGCCAGCTCCAGAAGGTGTGGATTATGATTTCTGGTTAGGACCGGCTGCGAAAAGACCGTTTAATAAAAATCGCTTTCATTTTAATTTCAGGTGGTTCTGGGATTATGCTGGCGGATTAATGACGGACTGGGGTGTTCATATAATTGATTTTGGTTTATATGGTATGAAGGTAGAAGCACCCAATTCTGTAATGGCATCCGGAGGAAAATTTGCCTATCCCGATGATGCTTCAGAAACGCCGGATACTTTACAGGCTATTTATGAATTCGATGGATTCACCATGATGTGGGAGCACGCCACAGGAATTGATGGTGGACCGTATAGCCGTACCCATGGAGTTGGATTTATAGGGAATAATGGAACACTTGTAGTTGATAGAGGTGGTTGGGAAGTTATTCCGGAGAAAGAAAACAGGAAAGATAAGATGGAAAAAGTTCCTCTTCAGAAAGGTTCTGGGAAAGATCTTGATTTTCATGTGAAAAATTTCCTGGAATGCATTGAATCAAGAGAAAAACCAAATTGTGATGTAGCTATCGCAGCAAATACAGCACGAGTTGCCCATATGGGAAATATTGCTTTCAAGACTGGCAGAAAGATCTATTGGGATAAGTCAAAATCTGAATTCGTGAATGATAATGAAGCAAACGAGTTAACAAAGGCAACCTATAGAAATCCATGGATTTTGCCAAAAGTATAAGAAAACTGTAATAATACATCTGGACGAATAATAACAGACATATATTATTCGTCCTTTTTATATACATAATATAGCTTGAGTCAAAACATCAATCTTCATAAGGTTGGATTAACAACAGCTTTTTCCATCGTCGTAGCTAATATGGTTGGGACTGGGATATTCACCAGTCTTGGATTCCAAATTGTGGATATTAAATCGGTGTTTGCCCTTCTCATGTTGTGGGTTGTTGGCGGATTAGTAGCCATGAGTGGAGCTTTAAGTTATGGTGAGCTAGCCTCAAAACTTCCCAGGTCTGGAGGAGAATATCATTTCTTATCTAAAATTTACCATCCTTTGCTCGGATTCCTTGCCGGTTGGGTTTCTTTCTTAGTGGCTTTCTCTGCACCAACAGCCCTCGCTGCCATGGCCATGGCTAGTTATTCAAATGCATTCTTTGGATACGGAAATGAAATTCTCTTTGCACTCGCTATTGTAATAATCTTATCACTTATTCATTCGTTTCAAATAAGGTTTGGAGGGCGTTTTCAACGCATTGTAACCTTTCTTAAAATTGCATTGATATTGTTTTTTATCATAGCTGGATTTTTTGTATCTGATCATCAGGACTTAAGTTTATTGCCTGTAAGAGGCGATTGGAACCAGGTCTTCTCAGGATCATTTGCCGTCTCCCTCATATATGTATCCTATGCTTTTTCAGGGTGGAATGCTTCAGTTTATATAACTGATGAAATTAGAAACCCGGCACAAAATATTCCGAGGTCTTTAATCCTGGGAACCTCCATTGTAATAATATTATATTTTCTGCTGAACTATATTTTTCTGTTTACAACTCCTATGGAAGAAATGGAAGGAAAGATCGAAATAGGATTTTTATCTGCAACATATATTTTTGGTGATTATGGCGGAAGGCTTATGGCCTTGTTAATTACCTTATTATTGATCTCCACCGTGAGCGCCATGATATGGATAGGGCCGAGGGTGACTATGGTGATGGGTGAGGATTACCAAATCTTAAGGTTCTTGTCCAAGAAGAACAGGTTTAATGTTCCTGTAATTGCTATTTGGGTTCAGACAATAATTACCGTAGTCCTTATCGTATCCTCGACCTTTGACAAGGTTTTGGTCTATGCAGGTTTTATCATGAACTTATTTACTTTGTTATCTGTTATCGGGTTGTTTATACTAAGGTTGAAACACCCGGAAATAAAGAGTAAGTATCGTGTAGCAGGATATCCTATTACACCTTTGATCTTTATTTTATTAAGTTTGTGGACCTTAACTTATCTTTTGATAGAAAGGCCCTTGGAATCAATTTTAGGTTTAGTGACTGTATTTGCCGGATTGATTATTTATTATTTAAACAAGATATATATAAAACGAACAATGTTATATAATGAAGAAAAATGATCTGATTCACATATTAGCAATCCTTTTAGTATCTGGATTATCCTTTACCTATTCATGGGCGCAGGATGAGGTGATACATGAAGAAAATGAAGCCAATCAATACATGCACAGAAATAGTATTGAGACATTGGTCAATGCTTTTGATTCTCCAGACCGGACTGAATGGCAGCAACCGGATAAAGTGATTGCCGTGTTTGGGGATGTGAACGAACAAAAAATTATGGATCTGGGTGCTGGCTCCGGATATTTTACCTTGCGATTGGCTGCCAAAGGTGCATATGTGATAGCTGCGGACGTAAATGACAATTTTCAGGAAGTAATTGAGGAAAAACTTGAAAATGAAGACCTTAAAGAACTTTCAAAAAATATAGAACTTCGTAAGGTGGCATACGATGATCCAAACCTGGGGATTGAAGAAGTAGATGGGATATTGGTAGTTAATACCTGGCATCACATTGATAATCGACGCGCATATATGAAAAAGGCCATCAAAGGAGTTAAGGATGGCGGAAAGATCGTTATTGTAGATTTTAAACTTGGTGTGCGGGGTGGACCTCCTGACAGTCATCGGCTGGGACTAGCTGATGCTATGAGTGAAATTGAGAATTTAGACTTTAAGGAAATCCTTGTGGATACTTCTTTATTAGAAAGGCAATATGTAATAATTGGAATAAAGTAATTGATCTGCTTTTTATAGCCTTTGTTTAGTTTCAGTCTATTATTTCTTACTGAACCTTCCTGCCTAGCACAAATCCCCCGTATCCGGAAATTTTGGTATAAACATACATTTGATCTTCACTTTGAACACATTGATCCAATAAATGTAAATCGCTAACACGTATAAGCAATTATCTATTGTTGTTGTTTGCCTGATATTGATAATAAAACAGCTGGTTATAGGAATTCAGATTGATTTATTAAACTCAAAATCAAACCATTGCCCATAATTCAATTTTATTATTGTTGGAAAATAGATACATTATTTAGACATTTGATCTGCTATGATGAGCATAATTCAGGTTGCCTTCGTTGTTTTATTTCCTGCTCTTGTTCTTTATTTAGAACAGCGGTTTAAGGTAATCCAGGTTGTCAGCCCAATAGTTATTTGCTATGTGATAGGGATAGTACTTGCTAATCTTCCTTTTTTGAACTTAAATAAATTTGTCTTTTCAGAAATTTCTGAGATCAGTATCAGTTTGGCAATTCCATTACTTTTGTTTAATTCCAATGTGCTTGACTGGGTTAACCATGCAGGAAAATCAATCCTCAGTTTCGTCCTGAGCATTTTTGCTGTAGTGGTATCAGCGATCTTTTTTTATTATATATTTCGTAACAGTATACCTGAGGCATGGAGAATCTCCGGAATGCTAATAGGCGTGTATACCGGTGGAACCCCAAATATGAGTGCTATCGGAATGGCTTTCGATACCCCTAAAGAGGTTTATGTATTGTTAAATAGCTCAGATGTAGTGCTGGGTAGTATATACTTTATATTTATTATCACTTTCGTGAAGAGGTTACTTGGATTATTCCTGCCTGATTATAAATCAAAGACATCAGAAAAATCCAGTTTGAAGATCGAATCGAAGAATAAAATATCAAAACGCCAACTGGCCCTAAACATAATTATTGTTTTGCTATTGGGCGTAATTATTCTGGGATTAGCTGCCTGGATATCTATTTTTATAAAAGGTGAGATTGAAGAGCTCTGGGTTATTCTAGTATTAACCACCCTTGGAATTGCAGCGAGTTTTATCAAGAAAATACAGAAGTTGAAGGGATCCTATGAAACGGCTTTTTATTTATTATTGATCTTTTCTCTTTCAATTGGCGCAATGGCCGATGTCAAAGAACTATTAGGCAAAAGTTCGGATCTGTTCGTATATACAACCTTTGTTATGTTTACCTCGATCATACTTCACTTTATACTTGCTTCCATCTTCCGAATTGACAGGGACACCGTAATTATTACCTCTACAGCCGCAATATATGGACCTGCTTTTATTGGTCCAGTGGCAAATGCCATAAAAAATAAGGAAGTTATAGTAACCGGGATTACAATGGGCCTACTGGGTTACGCGATTGGGAATTATATTGGAATTGGCATTGGAATGTTATTGCGCTAAAAACCATGGAGTATTTCTTGCATGGAAATTCGGACCTTCAGATGCAACACGAAATGAACTAATTATACAGTGAAGATCTAATCTTAAAATCTCTAATACGTGGTAGTTCCCTTGTATATTGATGAATCTTCTAAAGAAACGAATTTTCCCTGGAAAGTAATTCTGTCCCCCCAATTACCGCTCACCGTTACACGGCCATTACCATCACCTGTAACCGAAAGGAATATATCTACAATCCCTAATCCAGATCCCATAGCCGACATGGTAATAGTAACAGATTTGCCGTCGCTGGAGTACTCATATTTCCCGATCTTTCCTTCCAGGGTTACACCTCCAACTCCATTCCAGCCCATCAGGCCAGTAAATGACAATTGAATTGTGGTCTCTTCATTAGAAACAGCTACGAAATTTATGGATGGATCCATTTGATAGCTCTGCCCCTGTTTGTCAAAGACAGTATGCGCTTCGACGACCCAGGCCCGCATTTCAGCATATTTCTCAAAATTTATCAAAGCCTCTTCCCTTTTTCTTTTGTCTTCTTCTTTTTTGGCTTTTCTCATTGCTTTCTTTTCCTCCTTCGTAAGATTTTTATTATCCGGATTTTCAGTCTGCGCATATCCAGTATATGTAATGCAAACCGTTAAAAAAATAAGTAAGAGTGCAGTTTTCATAAGTTAAATTTTTATCTATTATCAAATATAATTTTTTTACATATCCTTTCACAAATAAAAAATTCCGATTTAGCCGGAAATCTTCCTGTTGAGTACAATTATTATACCTCTTTCTAATATTCGACATAAGACTGCCGTATTTATTAATGTGTAGAGTGATAGAGGGGACGATTCATGGTAGTAGGTTTTGGGTTTTCGAGGCTGCTCTTTTTAGGGCAGCCTCATTTTTTTTAATATTTAAGTCCCCTGCAAATACAGGCCGTTTTATAACACCACATTTTTTTAGGATTTTTTGAAATAACATGGATATAGAATTATATATCCCTTATTTTTGGATTACTTTTTAACAATTCAAAATTTGATCAAAAATGAGGAAGACTTTTATAATTACTGCGATATCCCTAATGCCATTCGCAGTTAATTCACAGGCCAATGAAGGCTGGACAGATCTTTTTAATGGCAGTAACCTGGAAGGATGGAAGCAACTAAATGGAAATGCTGAATATGTTGTGGAAAACAATGAAATTATTGGAATTTCGGTCCCGAAGGAACCTAACAGCTTTCTGTGCACAGAAAAAAATTATGGTGATTTTATTCTTGAATTGGAAGTCAATGTAGAACCTCCTTTGAATTCTGGGATACAATTCAGAAGCCTGAGTATCGATAACTATATGAAGGGCCGAGTTCATGGTTATCAATGTGAGATCGATCCAAGCAAAAGGGCCTGGAGTGGCGGTATATATGATGAAGCTCGAAGGGATTGGTTGTATAATTTGGCTAGAAACGAAAAAGGATCTGCGGCCTTTAAACCTGGAGATTGGAATACCTATCGAATTGAAGCCATTGGTAATCAAATCAGAACATGGATCAACGGTGTGATGTGTGCGAACCTGGTCGATAATGAAACTGCATCCGGATTTATCGCACTCCAGGTTCATGGGGTTGGGGATGATACTGATAAAATTGGCAGAAAGGTTAGATGGAAAAATATTCGTATTAAGACAACCGATCTGGAAACCAGTCGATTTGAACCTGATCCTGATGTCCCTGAGATTAATTATATTCCAAATACACTTACAGATACTGAGAAAAGGTTAGGATGGCGATTATTATGGGATGGAGTAAGCACGGATGGTTGGCGAGGAGCCAAACTCGATCATTTCCCTGAAGGTGGATGGCAGATTGAAGAGGGCGTTCTCACAGTGCTGGAAAGTGGTGGAGGAGAGTCTGAAAATGGGGGAGATATAGTTACTATAGATAAGTTCAGTAATTTTGAACTGGAACTGGAATTCATGTTAACTGAGGGGTCGAACAGTGGAATAAAATATTTTGTTGATCCTGATCTGAATAAAGGAACCGGATCTGCCATAGGGCTTGAGTATCAACTTCTCGATGACCGTGTTCATCCTGATGCCAAAGAAGGGGTGGAGGGTAATAGAACCTTATCCTCATTATACGACATGATCCCCGCTTATAACTTGTCGGAGGAAAACAGCAACAAGAGATTTTATGGCATTGGCCGCTGGAATAAGGCTAGGATAGTGGTAAAGGGCAATCATATTGAACACTGGTTAAATAATATAAAAGTGGTTGAATATGAACGAAGTACGCAAATATATAGAGCCCTGGTTGCCAAATCCAAATATAAAGTCTGGCCTGATTTCGGAGAATCACCTGCCGGTCATATTCTTCTTCAGGATCATGGCAATACGGTGCGTTTCAGAAGCATCAAAATAAGGGAATTTTAATATTTCCTAATAGATCGAAAAAACAGGTATCATGAGATTTTTCGTACGCTTTTTCACAATTGGAATATTAATTATACTGGTTTCTTTTAAATTTTCTTATACACAGGAAACGAAAAGGATCTATCTGTCAGGAAAAGGATTTGATGATGCCAAAGAATGGGATTTTTATTGTACAGATGGGCGAAAAAGTGGAGAATGGACAACGATCCCGGTACCTTCATGCTGGGAACAACACGGTTTCGGAACATATAATTATGGCCACGATATTGATACGGAAAGAGGTAAGGAGAAGGGTATTTACAAATTGAATTTTAAAGCTTCCCCTGAATGGCGCGATAAGGAGATCCATATTGTATTTGAGGGATCTATGACTGATACCGAAGT
>CAYMFU010000201.1:0-9736 GCA_964389805.1 uncultured Roseivirgaceae bacterium
TGTGAAAGTAGCTGATGCCTCCAGGATCTATGGTTTGGATTTAGAGCACTTTCTTTCCCCAAACAAGATCAATTTTCTGGTAGAAGGAGATACTTTGATTGAAGAACATATACAGGGTATTCCTGGAGATGATTTTATAAAGTCTTATTTGAAGGATCCGCAGTTAAATGAAATGCGCCTGGCTAAGGAATTTGTAAAATTCAATGAAAGATGTCTGGTTCGTTTACTGGGGGATATGCATGCCAGTAATTTTGTGGTGGAAGTTATACCTGATTTTGATGAGATCCATTACCGCATCAGGGCCATAGATTTTGATCAGCAATCGTATGAAGGCAGAAGGGCGATCTATATGCCTCAATATTATAAACAGAATAATCCGATTATTGAACTCGGCCTAAAACATATGAAGCCGGAACTGGAATTACAGTATTGTAAGGAGGAACGATCATTAATAGCTAACAGAGTTAAATCAAGTGGTGTGAACCTTTATGCTCTTCTTAACGCAATGACAAGAGATACCATATCAACACCTGAAAATATTGAAAGCCTTAAAAATGATCTGGCAAAATTATATCGCGATCAAGAATTTCTTTCCTGTGTAAATATGGGAGAAATTGTTAAAACCAGTCTTAAAATGATATTTAAACAACCGGTTCGGGATAAATATCAATTTGCGAAAAAGACTGCTTGATAGGTTATATAATCCTATCCTAATTTAGTAATTTTGCTAAAATTTAAAGACAGACATCATGTTTACAGGTATCGTTGAGGGAATGGGCAAGGTTGCTGATATCAGGAAGGAAGGTACGAATTATATTTTTTATATAGAATCAGATTTTTCAGATGGACTAAAAGTAAACCAAAGTGTTTCGCACAATGGCGTTTGCCTGACAGTAACCGGAATCGAAAACGGTATTTATACAGTAACTGCCGTATTGGAGACTCTGCAAAAGACAAACCTTGGTGATATCAGAACAGGTGATTTTGTAAACCTTGAACGCAGCATGTCAACTGAATACAGGTTTGATGGCCATATAGTTCAGGGTCATGTTGATCAGACCGGGGTTTGTACTAATGTTCAGGAAGTAGACGGAAGCTGGCTTTTTGATTTTGAATATGATTTCGAATCCACTGGTAATTTCCTTGTTGAGAAAGGTTCAGTATGTATAGATGGTGTTAGTTTAACTGTGTTTAATTGTAAAAATGGAAGTTTTACTGTAACCATAATACCACATACCTGGCAGGTGACCAATTTTCAATTTCTAACAGTAGGAAAAAGGGTAAACCTTGAATTTGATGTTATTGGTAAATACATTCAGAAACTGTTTTCAGATGGGTACCAGGATTATCTAAAAAACAAATTAAAATAACCTTAAATAGGTCATCTTATTTATAATAAGTCCAAATAGTCGTTTGATTTTAAAACTGACATTTATCACCTTTTTCCAGTAAGTTCTGATCTATTTTTACATTCGAAAAAATAGCACTTAAGGCATAGTTTTAAATAGAAATAAGTTTTTTTAATATAATTTGATCAGATCAAATGAAAGACAAAACATTTGTAACAATTGATGGTAACGAAGCAGCTGCTTATGTTGCCTATCGTTTAAACGAAGTTTGCGCCATTTATCCTATTACCCCGTCTTCGAATATGGGAGAATGGGCTGATGAATGGGCTGCAAAAGGAATAAAAAATATTTGGGGAGATATCCCAACTGTATGTGAAATGCAAAGCGAGGGAGGAGCAGCTGGTGCTGTTCACGGATCTCTTCAGGCTGGTGCATTGACCACTACTTTTACTGCTTCCCAGGGATTATTATTAAAGATCCCGAATATGTTTAAAATAGCTGGGGAGTTAACTTCTACTGTATTCAATATTTCAGCAAGATCTCTGGCGACTCATGCATTATCGATTTTCGGTGACCATAGTGATGTTATGGCAGCCAGAAGTACTGGATTTGCCATGCTTGCTGCAGGTTCCGTTCAGGAAGTTATGGACATGGGTATAATAGCTCAGGCATCCACTTTAGAATCAAGAGTACCGATCCTTCATTTCTTTGATGGATTCAGAACATCCCATGAGGTGTCTAAAATAGAGTTAGTCTCTGATGATCTAATGCGAGAAATGGTAACAGATGATATGGTGAAAGCCCATAGGGAAAGATCATTATCTCCAGATCGACCTGTAATTAGAGGAACAGCTCAAAACCCGGATGTATTTTTCCAAAACCGGGAAACGAATAATCCATTTTATGAGAAATGCGCTGATATAATTAAGGGGCAGATGGATAAGTTTGCTAAGCTAACAGGCCGGCAATATAAACCTTTCGATTATTACGGTGCAGAAGATGCTGAAAGGGTAGTTATATTGATGGCTTCAGGGATTGAAACCGTACAGGATACAGTTGACTACCTTTTGAATCAAGGAGAAAAAGTAGGGGTAATAAAGGTTCGGTTGTACAGACCGTTCGATATAAAAAGATTTATGGAATCCATTCCTGAATCTGTTAAATCTATTTCCGTACTTGACAGAACTAAAGAACCAGGATCTACGGGTGAACCACTATATCTTGATATTATCAATGCATTGAGTGAAGGATTAAGTGAAGGATATGGAAAAATTAAGACCATGCCTAAGGTAATAGGTGGTCGTTATGGGCTTTCTTCTAAAGAGTTTACTCCAACTATGGTGAAAGCCGTTTTCGATAATTTAAGTGCAGAGAAACCTAAGAAGCATTTCACAATAGGTATTAATGACGATGTATCCAATACAAGTCTGGATTTCGATCCTGATTTTGACATAGAATCTGATAATGTTGTTAGGGCCATGTTTTATGGTTTAGGTGCGGATGGAACAGTCGGGGCAAATAAAAACTCCATAAAAATTATTGGTGAGAATACTGAAAATTATGCCCAGGGGTATTTTGTATATGATTCCAAGAAGGCTGGTTCAGTAACTACGTCTCACCTAAGGTTTGGGCCAAAGAATATTCTAGCCCCATATCTTATACGAAAGGCGAATTTTGTTGCATGTCATCAATCAGTGTTTCTTGAAAAGTATGACATGGTTCAGAACCTGGTTGAAGGCGGTACATTTCTGATAAACTCACCTTTTGAAAAGGATGATTTATGGAATAATATTCCACTTTCAATTCAGCAGGCCATAATAGATAAGAAAATCAAGGTGTTTGCAATAGATGCTCAAAAGGTAGCTGAAGATAGCGGTATGGGCAGAAGGATCAACACGGTTATGCAGGTATGTTTCTTCGCTATATCTGGAATATTGCCAAAGGATGAAGCTATTGCAGCCATTAAGGATTCCATTGTTAAGACATACGGCAGAAAAGGAGAAATGATCGTCAATATGAACCTTAAAGCTGTCGACAATACACTGGAGCATTTATTTGAGGTGGAAACACCGAAGTCACCGGTAGGCAATTTGAAATTGAAACCACCTGTTCCTGAAAACGCACCTGATTTTGTAAAAAATGTATTGGGAGAGATCATTGCCGGAAGAGGAGACGATATACCTGTAAGTGCATTTCCAACTGATGGAACATGGCCTACTGGTACCACTAAATATGAAAAACGTAACATAGCTCTTGAAATCCCAACCTGGGATGAGGAGACCTGTACTCAATGCGGTAAGTGTTCATTTGTTTGTCCTCATGCGACGATCAGGATGAAGGTTTACGATCCAAAGCACTTGGAAAATGCACCTGAAACTTTCAAATCGGTAGATGTACGCAACAAGGAATTCAAAGAGTTGGGATATAAATATACCATACAGGTCGCTCCGGAAGATTGTACCGGATGCGGAGTATGTGTGGAGGTTTGTCCAGCGAAAAGCAAACGCGATAAAAGTAAGAAAGCACTTGTTATGGAGCCTCAGTTGCCACTTAGAAATCAGGAAGCAAAAAACTGGGATTTCTTCCTCAACTTACCTGAACTTGACAGAAACCTGATCGGATTAAATAGCATCAGGACCCAGCAACTTCAGGAACCATTATTCGAATTTTCAGGAGCCTGTACTGGATGTGGTGAAACACCATACGTTAAACTTGTTTCTCAGTTATTTGGAGACAGGGCAATCGTAGCCAATGCTACTGGATGTTCTTCCATTTATGGGGGTAATTTACCTACAACACCATGGACAAAAAATAAAGATGGCCGGGGTCCAGCATGGTCAAATTCATTGTTTGAGGACAATGCCGAATTTGGACTTGGATACAGATTGGCCATAGACAAACAGAATGAAGGAGCCATCACATTATTGAAAGAACTTGGTTCAGAAGTTGGAGATGAACTTGTAACAGATATTATCAATGCAGATCAATCAGAGGAGTCCGGCATATTCGAACAGCGAGAGCGGATTGAGATATTAAAAGATAAACTTGGATCAATTAAATCTCCAAAGGCTGCACAATTATTAAATGTAGCGGATTACCTGGCCAAGAAAAGTGTATGGATCATAGGCGGAGATGGCTGGGCATATGATATTGGATATGGTGGATTGGACCATGTAATTGCATCCGGGAAAAATGTTAATATTCTGGTCTTGGATACTGAAGTTTATTCTAACACCGGAGGTCAGACTTCCAAAGCTACCCCTTTGAGTGCCATAGCAAAATTCTCGGCAAGTGGTAAACCTACATTTAAGAAGGACCTTGGGATGATGGCAATGGCATATAGTACAGTATATGTAGCAGTAGTTGCAATGGGTTCAAAAGATGAACAAACATTGAAGGCATTTATTGAAGCTGAAAAATTCAATGGTCCGTCTATTATCATATCTTATTCACATTGTATTGCACATGGTATTGATATGTCAGCGCCTATGAAGCATCAGAAAGCTGCGGTTGATTCTGGTCAATGGATATTGTATCGATATAATCCGGATAATCTGAAGGAAGGTAAAAATCCTCTGACCCTGGATTCAAGACCTCGCCCAAATACCAGCGTGGCCGACTACATGATGATGGAAAACAGATTTAAGATGCTTACTAAGAGTAAGCCCGAATTAGCCAAAGAATATATGAAAATGGCCAAGGCAAACGCTGCTGAAAGGTGGAATTATTTCAAATATTTGGCTGATAAACAGTACGAAAATGTTATCGATCAAAACTAAATGTTATATTTAAGATAAGAATTCGAAAATTGAAAATTTTATAATATGGATTTGAAAACCAAATACCTGGGAATGACATTGAAATCCCCATTAGTTGTTTCGGCTTCCCCTTTGTCAGAATATACCCAGAATATCAAAATGATGGAAGATGCCGGTGCTGGTGCAGTGGTTCTTTATTCATTATTTGAAGAACAAATAAGGCTCGAACAACAGGAGCTTCATTACCATACTACAACGGGCACTGAGAGTTTTGCTGAATCATTGTCCTATTTTCCGGAACCCGAAGAATATAAGGTAGGACCAGAGGAATATTTGAAACATATTCAGGATGCAAAAAAAGCTGTTGACATTCCGATTATTGCAAGTCTAAATGGAAGTACAATTGGTGGTTGGACGGAATACTCAAAAGAGATGGAGAAGGCAGGTGCCGATGCGATAGAGTTAAATGTTTATTACATTCCTTCGGATACAACTTTATCTGGTTCAAATGTTGAACAGACATATATCGACATTTTACGATCCGTAAAATCAACCGTGGATATCCCGGTTTCTATGAAACTGAGTCCATTTTTCTCAAATATGGCTAATATGGCTGAAAGATTAGATGATGCCGGTGCCAATGGATTGGTATTATTTAATAGGTTTTATCAACCTGACATAGATCTGGAGGAGTTTGAGGTAACACCAAACGTTCAGTTAAGTACATCACAAGCAATGCGACTTCCAATGCGTTGGATCGCCATACTTAAAGATAAAATCGCAGCTGATCTGGCTGCAACAAGTGGAGTTCACACAGGTATTGACGTGGTAAAAATGTTGCTTGTGGGTGCTAACGTTACAATGCTTTGTTCTGCTTTATTGAAGCATGGAATATTTCATATTCAAAACGTTGAAAAACACTTAATCGAGTGGATGGAACAGAATGAGTATAATGCTGTTGAGGAAATGATCGGAGCGATGAGTCAGCAGAAATCATCGGATCCTAGTGCATTTGAACGTGCTCAATACATGAAGGCATTGACATATTATAAATTATAGTCTATATTAGAAACATTGTTTTCAAAGAGCACATCCTGGAATTCAATTAAATTGATGGGAGTGCTCTTTTTCTTTTTTTTTGAATGTTTATAATCATTTATAAAGTTTGAACTATGAGTAAGACTGTTGAACACCTGGATGAAGTAACAGTTCGTTTTGCCGGGGATTCAGGAGATGGTATGCAGTTAATTGGCACACAGTTTTCTGATACTTCTGGTTTTGCCGGGAACGAAGTAAATACCTTCCCGGATTATCCTTCTGAGATAAGGGCACCTGAGGGTACCTTATATGGGGTAAGCGCATTTCAGGTTCATTTTGGCACGAAGAACATTAAAACCACCGGGGATTTTATTGATGTAATGGTGGCGATGAACGCCTCTTCGTTGAAAGTGAATCTTCCCAATTTAAGGGAACACGGTATTATTATTGTAAATACAGGAGGTTTTGATGAGAAAAACCTAAAACTGGCTGCCTTCAGTTCCAACCCTTTGGAAAATGGAAGTCTCGAGAAATATCAGGTTTTTGCCATCGATATGTTTGATGAGATCAAGAAAGAATTAGATGGCCTCAACCTGAATCCCAAGCTGATAAAGAGAACAAAAAATATTTTTGCTCTTGGAATAGTATACTGGATGTTCGACAGACCTATTGAGCCAAGTGTTGCCTGGATCAATAAAAAATTTAAAGGCAAGGACGAAGTAGTATTAGCCAATGTTAGGGTGTTGAAAGCCGGATGGAATTTTGCCCAGAAGAATCCTGCATTTAAAAAGCAATATCAGATAAAAAGAGCTTCACTTGAGCCAGGCAAGTATCGAAATATCACTGGAAATCAGGCCGTTGCTTTAGGACTGGTTGTCGCGTCAAGGAAAGCAAATATTCCACTGTTTTTAGGATCTTATCCCATTACTCCTGCTTCGGAGATCCTCCATGCTATATCTGGCTATAAGAAATATGGAGTAAAGCATCTTCAGGCTGAGGACGAGATTGCTGGAATTACAAGTGCCATTGGAGCTGCTTTTGGTGGATATCTAGCAGCAACAACCACTAGTGGCCCTGGGTTGTCGCTTAAAACTGAGGCGATTGGCCTTGCCATCATAACAGAACTTCCACTTGTGATCGTCAACGTTCAGCGGGCAGGCCCCAGTACAGGTTTACCCACTAAGCCGGAGCAGAGTGATTTACTGCAGGCTATGTATGGCCGGCATGGCGAAGCACCAATGCCAGTATTAGCGGCAGCGAGTGCGTCTGATTGTTTCGGAATGACGGTTGAGGCAACAAGAATAGCATTAAAATATATGACCCCGGTAATCTTATTAACTGATGGTTATATTGGTCAGGCCACCGAACCCTGGAAGATACCAGGAATGGAAGAGTTACCAGATCTGACTCCTGAATTTGCCAAAGATCCGGATACCTTTGAGCCATATAAACGCGATCCTGAAACTTTAAGCAGGCCATGGGCCATTCCTGGTGTTCAGGGATTGGAACACAGAATTGGAGGTCTTGAGAAGAAAGACGTTACCGGATCTGTCAGCCATGATCCTATGAACCATCAGAAAATGGTAGAATTGAGAAAACAAAAAGTTGAAGGAATCGTCAATGATATACCGGAACTTGAAGTGGCAGGTGAAAAAGAAGGTGATTTGCTCGTTCTCAGTTGGGGAAGCACCTATGGGGCAGCTAAAACAGCCTATGACAAACTCCGAGATGAAGGCCATAAGCTGTCATTTGTCCATTTGAAATATATTCATCCTTTCCCTAAGAACCTCGGCGAGATATTGTTTAGTTTTAAACGTATATTGATACCAGAAATGAATACGGGTCAATTGAAAACAATTATTCAATCGACATTTTTAGTTCCGGTTATTGGTATGAACAAAGTACAGGGCCAACCATTCAAGGCAATTGAGATTGAAGAAACAATTCTTGAACTATTAAACAAAAAGGAGAGCTAAGCTATGAAAACTATTCTGAATAACATTATTGACAAGCCTCATGTAGGTGAAATTCAATATACTCCAAAAGATTTTAAACCCGATGTTGATGTTCGCTGGTGTGCTGGATGTGGTGCTTATGCTGTTCTTTCTCCAGTTCAAAGGATCATGCCTGAGTTAGGAATTCCAAAAGAAAAAATAGTTTCAGTTTCAGGTATAGGATGCTCAGGAAGATTTCCTTACTATATGGAAACCTATGGTTTTCATTCTATTCACGGTCGCGCTCTTGCCATAGCATCCGGGTTGAAGATTTCTCGTCCGGATCTAAGCGTATGGGTTGCTACTGGAGATGGAGATAATATGAGTATCGGGGGGAATCACTTCATACATACCTGCAGAAGAAATGTCGATTTGAATGTCATGATGTTTAATAATGAGGTGTACAGCTTAACCAAAGGTCAATATTCACCGACATCACATAAAGGTCAGGTTACGAAATCATCCCCTTTAGGGGTTCTGGATGATCCGTTTAATCCTACTTCGTTGGCTTTAGGCGCCGGTGCCACATTTGTGGGGAGAGGGCACGATAAGGATAGAAAGTTACTTCAGTATTTACTTGACAGAGCTGCAAGACATAAAGGAACATCCTTCCTTGAAATTTATACGAATTGCCGGATCTTTAACGATGGGGCATTTGAGGAGTTTACGAGTAAAGATACCAGGGAAGAAACAACCATATGGCTGGAAGATGGTAAGCCTTTGATATTTGGAAAAAACAGGGACAAGGGGATCATTTTAGATGGATATTCTCCAAAAGTTGTTTCTCTCGATAATGGATCTTATTCTGTGGATGATTTACTGGTACATAATGAAAAAGATTCAACTTTAGCGTTGATACTTTCCGATATGTCATTCAACCCGGAACTTCCCCGGCCAATGGGTATTTTTCAGAGCCTAGAAAAATCTTCCTATGATGAGCGGGTTGAGGACCAGATTAAATATGAAATTGAGACTAAGGGAGAAGGGAACCTGGAAGAACTGTTATTGGGAGAATCATTCTGGGAAATTAAATAGATCTTATACGGATATAAAGAGACACTGGCCAATCACCAGTGTTTTTTTGTATAAGGTTGATTTGACAGGCAATTTATTGTGTCGTCCAAGGTTTTAATATATGAAGTATATAAGCTTATTTCTTATGATATCTATTCAATCCATGGCCCAGAATTTCGATTGGCAAGGTCACCGCGGATGCCGTGGTATCATGCCAGAGAATTCACTCCAGGCATTTGAAAAAGCCCTGGAATTAGGTGTGAAAACTCTGGAAATGGATGTAGTGATAAGTAAAGATGGCGAAGTTGTCGTTTCACACGATCCATGGATCTCCCCGGAATTCTGCACCGGACCTGAAGGAAAATCACTCTCTGAGGATGTGAATAACTTGCCCAATATTTATCAACTTACGTATGAAGAGATATTGAATTATGATTGTGGGTCCAAAGGAAATTCAAATTTCCCGGAACAAAAAAGAATGGAGGTTTTCAAACCACGGTTGATCGATGTATTTAAAATGGCCGAGAAATATTGTAAGGACCATCGACGAAATGAGATTTATTATAATATTGAGATAAAATCG
>CAYMFU010000202.1:0-4883 GCA_964389805.1 uncultured Roseivirgaceae bacterium
AATTGCCTGAAGAATCAAGGCTAAAGCTTTATAAACTGGAAAACTACATTGCTGAACCACTAGAAGAATTCACCCTTTGTGACGTTAAAGGGGCTGGCATGCTCTATCAGGTAACTATGGAGGCAAAAGGACTGAGAGATACAAAACACTGGAAGGATCTGAGCTTTATGGAAGCCTGTGTCAGGGCATATATGGGTGATAAAAAAGAACCAATGTTCGTTTCTTCTGGTCTGGAAGATTATTTTCTGGGAACATATTATTTTAATAAGGGAAGGTATACCAATAAATTGGCTGGTCTAACCCATTTTGACACCGAAAAAAGGGAGTTTTCGGCGTATCGCCTGCATGAGGATGATCCAATCTTTTTTCAGGATGGCTTCAGGATAACCAACCGATGCGGAGAGAAAATTGGTGACAAAATATTTCATGATCCGCCGGAGACGAGGTATACTACATATGTATGGATATATGAATGGTAATCTTCGACTAAATTGTTATTTTAGGTCTTTCTAAAAAACAAGCAATAAATTTTATGCATGTTAAATTTTTAAATTTAATTTATGATAAAGATTAAACTTACCCTGTTGATCCTGGTTCTTTATACAAGTATATATGCCCAGGAAGATACTATCGTTACCAGTTTAGAAAACATTGCCATTATAGAACAAAAAGTAATGATGCCGATGAGAGACGGGATCCGCCTGGCAACAGATATTTACAGGCCAAAAACCGATAAACCCGTTCCAGTTATTTTTTCAAGAACCCCCTATAATTTCAATATATGGCAAGATGGCAAAATGCAATACCGCATATATAGAACGGCTTATGAAATGGTAAGCAAGGGATTTGCGTACATTATACAAAATGAAAGAGGAAGATATTTTTCAGAAGGGAATTGGGATATCCTTGGCACTCCAACAACAGATGGTTATGATGCTTTTAGCTGGATGGCTGAACAGTCCTGGTGTAATGGTAAAATCGGGACGTACGGGTGCTCTTCAACTGCCGAATGGCAAATGGCGGTGGCAGCACTCAATCATCCTGCCCATGCAGCAGCTGTTCCTATGGGATTTGGTGCTGGAGTAGGCCGCGTTGGCCAATTCTATGAACAGGGAAATTGGTACAGAGGTGGCGCGCAACAGATGTTGTTTACCTCCTGGTTATATGGTGTGCAGCAAGATGCGTTAAAACCCCGGCTTCCTGAAGGAATTTCACAAAAAGATCTACTTAGGTTACAAAGATTCTATGATATGTCAAGCGATATGCCTGATGTTGACTGGATAGAAGGATTTAAGCATTTGCCCGTACAGGATATTATTGTAAATGCTCATGGTGCACAGGGGGTATATGAAGAGATGATAATCCGAAAACCTAATGATCCCGAATGGTACGAGGGTGGTCTTTATCATGATGATATGCCCTATGAGATCCCCAGTTTCTGGTTTGTATCCTGGTATGATATATCGGTAAGCCCAAACCTGATGCTTTATAACCACGTTCGCAATAATGCAAGTAGTAAAGAAGCCGCCGAAAATCAATACCTCGTTATTGCACCCACTTTACACTGCGCCTATCAATGGGCTTCAGCTGAAACAATTGTAGGTGAACGTAATTTGGGAGACGCCAGGCTGGATTATGACAATTTAATATATTCTTTTTTTGACCATAAGTTAAAAGACAATGAGCAAAATAAAATAGAAAATTTGCCCCATGTAAAGTACTATACTATGGGAAGAAATATCTGGCAATCCTCAGAATCCTGGCCACCAGAAAATGCTGTAATGACACCATTTTACTTGAATAGTGATGGCAAGGCCAATAGTCTTTATGGTGACGGCGTAATGGAGAAAGCGATGCCCGGCAAAAGTGATTCTCCGGATGAATTCATATATGATCCATTCAATCCTATCCCTTCCCGTGGAGGTGGCGTATGCTGCACTGGAAATGCTATTCAAGGTGGTTCATTCGATCAGCAGCAATTAGAAACCAGAGAAGATATGCTCGTCTATTCAACTCAACCGCTTAAGGAAGGAGTTGAAGTTACCGGCTTTATTGAAAGCACATTATATGTATCATCCGATGCGAAAGATACTGACTTTACTATTAAATTAATTGATGTATATCCTGATGGACGTGCATATAACATTGATGAAACCATTCAACGGGTTAGGTACAGGGATGGTTATGACAAAGAAGTTTTTATGCAGGAGGGTGAAGTGTATCAAATAGAAATGTCACCTATGGCAACCAGCAATTATTTTGAAAAAGGTCATAGGATTCGTATTGAGATTTCAAGTAGTAATTTCCCTAGGTTTGAACGAAACCTAAATACCGGAGGAAATAATTATGATGAAACACAGGGTGTGGTAGCAAGAAATAAGATACATCATTCTAATAAGTACCCTTCGAATATAAGGCTGCCATTAATCAATAAATGATATAAAATTAAGAAAAGTATTCAGGTAAATACTTTTTATAGATGAAAGGGTTAAGATGAATATATATAAAGATGGGATTGCTTTTTTACTGTGTCTTATTATAGCTTATCAGGTAAAATGTCAGGTATATGAGGGGAAATATAAGGGTGGAATTTACAAAGAGGAAGATGTTCCGGAATATGTATTACCGGATATATTTACCGGATTTGATGGCCAGAAGATCACATCTGTAGAACAGTGGGAAGATTACAGACGTCCTGAAATAATCGATTTCTTTGCGCGAAATATGTATGGGAAGGTCCCGGTCCCATCTGATCCTATTATAAAAAGTTTTGACCTTATCTCGGAAGATACCGATTGCCTCGAAGGTCTATGCACAAGGAGAAAAATCAGCATAACACATAAGAACAAATATGGGGAAGTTACAATGCCAATGCTTCTTTTCATCCCTAATAATGCCAAAGGCCCGGTGCCTGCTATATTTCTATACAATGGAGATGATATACGTCGGGACCGCCTCGAAATAGATAGCCCGCAACGATATGGCAGCACCAGGAACGGAGTTCCGCTTGTCCAATTGATGCAAAAGGGGATTGCCCTTATAACGATTGATGGGAATGCTTTTGGCAGGGGATTTGGGACAGAAGGCGGCAAAGTGAAAGGAGGCATTGTCAATTTGTTTTTTGAACCCGGTCAAAAACACACGAAGGAAGATGAGTGGGGACTGATCGCTGTCTGGGCCTACGCTATTAATTCAGGTATGGATTATGTGGTTACAGATACTGATATCCATCCTGAACAGGTAGCCGTTTTGGGCTGTTCAGTAAATGGCAAGGTGGCTTTGTGGGCGGCAGCTACTGATAAACGCATAGGCATGGTACTTTCTGCCACCACAGGTCATGGTGGTGATGCGATCTGGAGACGTCAATTCGGAGAAACATTAGAGAATATGTGTACACATTTGCCATCCTGGATCTGCAGAAATGCCTGCAAATATGCACATGATGTAAATTCTTTACCTGTTGATCAGCATACTCTGCTGGCAACAATAGCTCCCCGGCCACTATTTATCGGAACGGCGGAGTTGGATCTTTGGGCCGATCAGAAAGGTCAATGGATAGCAGCCTATCATGCTGCACCGGCCTACCTGCTATATGGTAAAGAAGTAGCGTTTACCTCAGCTGAACAGCCACCATTGAATGACCCGATCAAAGAAAGTGCTATCGGATATTATGTCCGGTCCGGATATCATGGGCTGACCTATTATGATTGGGAAAGGTATATTGAATTTATAGAATATCATTTTATGAATATTTCGCACAAATGAAATAAATTCATTGGCAAACTATTAAAATAATGAAAGAACTAGAAATGAGAAGCTTCCTGTTAATACTTTGTATGATATTATTCGCTCACTTGAAGGCCCAGATTGCGGCAGTTGAGACCGATGAAGGTCAACAGAATGAAAGTGTAACTGATATTATTGTGGTATTTAAGATGCATGTGGATATAGGATATACCAACCTGGCGGAAGGAGTTCTTCAAAAATACACTACCAGCATGCTGGAAGAAACATTAAGATCAATTGAAGAAACTTCTGTTCTCCCGGAATCCGAACAGTTTGTATGGACAATTCCTGGATGGCCATTAAAGTATATGCTGGAAAACTCCTCTCCTGAGAATAAAGAAAAACTTGGCAAAGCCATAGCTGAAGGTCGGATTGTACCTCATGCACTGCCGGCAACCTTTGAAACAGAGGCCAGTGATCTTGAAACACTTGTCAGGGGTTTATCCATCACTTCTGAGATTAATCAGCAATTCGATTTGCCGGAAGCCAGGGATGCTAAGCTTACTGATGTGCCAAGCCATTCCTGGGCACTTCCTACTGTGTTGAGAAATGCAGGTGTCGACTTTCTGCATATTGGATGCAATCCCGGATCCGCTTCGCCAGATGTACCAGTACTTTTCTGGTGGCAGGGACCGGATGGATCTAAATTGCTGACTTTTTATTGGGCACAATATTACGGATCAGGTATCCTCCCCCCCAAGGATTGGCCGCATAAGACCTGGCTGGCGATGATCCACACACATGAAAATACCGGAGCGCCTTCTCCCGAAGAAGTGGCTGAATTATTAAGATCTGCAAAAGAAGAAATGCCGGATGTAAATATAAAGATAGGTCGCTTATCTGACTTTTATGACTTATTAATGAAAGAGGACGCTCAAATCCCTGTAATTGCCGGCGATATGCCGGATACCTGGATTCATGGTTATCTTTCAAAACCCAGGGAAACGAAACTGAGCAAATTCCTTCAAAGAGAAACATTTAACATTGAGATTTTGAATACGCAATTAAACCAGTGGGCAGGGACAGATTTCATTATTGACTCATACATTCAAAAAACCGCCGAAAATATCATGCTCTATGATGAACATACTTTTGGT
>CAYMFU010000203.1:0-3504 GCA_964389805.1 uncultured Roseivirgaceae bacterium
ATAACATATGTGTACTTCAATATGAAGATCTTAAAAAAGAACTGTTTTTTACAAATCTCACTAATTTCCTTAGATTACCTGATCATCGCTTTTCAATAAATAATTATGTTAATCAATCACTTTCCAAAAGAGAAACAGAAATACTTAGAATTATAAATCATTTTACTTACAATGCTTACAGACCTTCCCATCTTGTTTCAAAAAAGATTTCTACTGGTTTTTTTTACAGGATTCTAAAACGACTACATAAATCCTTCCCAGGTGAGAATACGACTTACATATCAGATGAGGCAAGGTCATATATCAATGCCTACTATAAAAATTCAAATAAAAACATTGTGGATGAGTTTAAAATAATTTTAGATTCTTCCTATCCCAAGTAAAAATAGTCTTTCAAGATAAAGAGGATTGATTTCGGATTAATATTGCTTGATACTATCTACCTCCACAAATTATATTTTCTCCCTTTTAAAGAATATCGCTTTCCTTTTATCACAATTCTTCATCCCGATATCTCCACAATCTCTTCCACCCCAAATAAAAAATCCCTGTAACATTCACTGCTATAGGGATCTAAACTCAACTTTCGTACCCGGAGTGGGACTTGAACCCACACGGCCTTAACGGCCACAGGATTTTAAGTCCTGCGTGTCTACCAATTCCACCATCCGGGCAACATGATAAAAGAACTAAATAACAAAAGTTATGATTTTTTTTGCTGACTCATTTTGCCGGTCTGAAAACATGTGGTTTCAATTTCAACACCTTAAAGACAAGTGAAAGCCAATAAAAAAGAGCGAAAGACGGGATTCGAACCCGCGACCCCGACCTTGGCAAGGTCGTGCTCTACCAGCTGAGCTACTTTCGCTTTTCCGCCATTTTCCAAACGGACTGCAAATTTATATTACAACTTTGAATTTACAATGAGATTTATCCAAATTTTTTGAAAATCAGTCATTATATATGCCCTCAACAAAGGATTTATTCCCTAATTACCAAGCGTTTGAAAAATACTATTTATCTTTAGCAACTTTTTTTCATGAACAAAATTCGAGAGTGATGAGTAAATCAAATAATACTTTTAAAGATTATATCGATTCAAATAAACAAAGATTTCTGGATGAACTTTTTGACCTGATCAGAATTCCCTCCATCAGCGCCGATAGTCAGTATAAAGGTGATGTCAGAAAGGCAGCAGAATTCCTAAAAGAGAAAATTCTAAACGCTGGCGCCGACAAATCGGAAGTTTATGAAACTGCCGGTCATCCTATTGTTTTCGGTGAAAAGATTGTGGATACTTCCTTACCTACCATATTGGTATATGGGCATTATGATGTCCAACCGGCCGATCCGGTAGAACTCTGGGAAACACCGCCTTTCGAACCTACGATCAGGAATGAAAAGATTTATGCCAGGGGTTCCTGTGATGACAAAGGGCAAGCGTATATGCATGTAAAAGCATTTGAAACCATGATGCAAACTTCCACACTGGAATGTAATGTGAAATTTATACTTGAAGGGGAAGAAGAAATAGGCTCCAATAACCTGGAAGTCTTTATTAAGGAATATAAGGAAATGCTTGCCGCAGATGTAGTTCTGATCTCTGATACAGACATTCTATCCAACGATACCCCATCCATCACAACGGGTCTCCGAGGATTAAGTTATATGGAAGTTGAAGTTGTCGGCCCAAACCGAGACTTGCATTCAGGTATGTATGGGGGCGCTGTAGCAAATCCCCTGAATATTCTCTGTGATATGATTGCATCCCTGAAGGATGAAAACAACAGGATCACAATCCCAGGTTTTTATGATAAAGTGGTTGAATATTCTGATGAGAAAAGAGCTGAATTCGAAAAGGCTCCATTTAATCTTGATAATTATAAAAAAGCACTCGATATCAAGGAAGTTGATGGTGAAAAGGGATTTTCTACAATCGAGCGAGTAGGTATCCGTCCAAGTCTGGACGTGAATGGCATCTGGGGTGGCTATATGGGTGAAGGCGCTAAAACGGTGCTTCCGTCAAAGGCAAATGCTAAAATATCTATGCGACTTGTTCCAGATCAAAGCAGTGATGAAATCACAGAATTGTTTACTAAATATTTTGAATCTATTGCACCTGATACCGTAAAGGTGAAAGTCTCCCCTCATCATGGAGGAGAAGCAGCTGTAACTCCAATCGATTCAACAGCTTTTAAAGCAGCCAGCGAGGCTTTCTTTGAAGGATGGGGTAAATATCCCATCCCAACAATGGAAGGTGGCAGTATCCCTATAGTTTCCCTTTTCGATAAGATACTGGGACTCAACACTATTTTGTTTGGTTTCGGCTTGAAAGAGGACGCTATTCACTCCCCAAATGAATCTTATGGCTTGTTCAACTTTTATAAAGGCATTGAAACAATTGTGTTGTTTTACAAACATTTTGCAAGGTTGAGCAAATAAAGTCAGACTGCGTACAAAGTGTTTCTAATAATAGAATAGGAGATAACCTTATAAATATACATGCGTATGGCTTAATAGTCATGCGCATTTTTATTTACTTTGCAGGGCAAAGCTCATTTAGAGGAAAAAAGAGATTATGAAATTCAGTAACTATACCAAATCGATACAATTATTCCTGCTATTTATCTTTCTTATATCAGGTGCTCATCTGAAAGGACAGATCCTGGAGCCGGCTAAATGGTCAACCGCTACTTCTGTAAATGAAATTGAGGTAGGTCAGGAACTGGATTTGATATTCAATGCTGTAATTGACCAAAATTGGTACCTCTATTCTTCTGATTTTGACCCGGACCTGGGTCCGATAGTTACTGAGTTTACTTTTGAGCCTGACGACAGTTACGAGCTGGTTAGAGGGATCAGGCCTATCAACCCGAAAAAGAAATATGATGACCTGTGGGAAGGGGAATATACATACTTTAGAGAAAAGGGCCAGTTCAGGCAAACCGTCAAGGTTCTTACCTCAGATTTTAAAATTTCAGGCAGCTATACCTATCAGGTTTGTTCTGATATAGACGGAAAATGCATTAATTTCGAAGAGGAATTTGTATTCGATAAGGTTAAGGTGTTGGGGCGGGGCGAAGGTAAATCAGAAGAACCAGGTAAAGAAATAAACGGGGAACCAGCAGACAAAACAACCGAGGAATCCAAAACTAATAACACAAAAGAAGCAGATCCTGAAGAAAATAAATCCATACCTTCCATTGCAGCAGAACCTATAGATCTTGATAATGAAGATAAATCACAGGCTCAGGATCCTTCTTCAGCAGAAGTTGATAAATCGAAATCATTGCTTTCCCAGAGAAGTTCTACTGATCCCTATTCATTACTTGCCTTCATGGTCATCGCGTTTCTTGGTGGACTGGCGGCATTACTAACGCCTTGTGTATTCCCTATGATCCCTATGACGGTGTCTTTCTTTACCGGAAGGGCTAAAACCCGGAGACAGGGAGTGAAAAATGCTCTGTTATATGGTTTCTCTATAATTCTCATTTACACACTTGT
>CAYMFU010000204.1:0-9598 GCA_964389805.1 uncultured Roseivirgaceae bacterium
AACAAATAATTCATACCAGGTACAATTAAAGTTTAAACATTTCTCCACGTTTAATGCTTTATAATGGTAGAATGTTTGATTTCTAAAACCCAGCACAATGCATTGGCAGTACCACCGATAAAATATAAGGCCATATGAATAGAAAATTAATCTGGCATAAAGTACTTGATGACCGAAAATACCTTCCGGAAGGAAGAGTAATGACAGTTGAAGCTGGCCACACACAGGTATGCCTAACTCATTTCAAAGGAAGCTTTACCGCTTTAACCAACAAATGTCCTCATCAGGGCGGACCTCTCGGTGAAGGCTCAATTGAGAATGGCTTGTTGAGATGTCCCTGGCATGGCTGGGATTTCAATCCTTTTGGAGGGGATTCGGAAGGCTTCGAGGACGGGCTTAAGACATATGATCTTAAAATTGAGGATGATGCTATTTATGTTGGGATAGAACAAGAACCTCCACATGAAGAGACCATCAGCGATATAATGGTAGAAACGATGATAAATTGGGGTGTGAACAGGGTGTTTGGAATGGTTGGTCACTCCAACCTCGGTTTTGCAGATGCCTTAAGACGGCAGGAAGAAAAAGGCAACTTAAAATATATAGGAATACGGCATGAGGGAGCTGCTTCTTTTGCTGCTTCTGCTTATGGGAAATTGAGCGGTAAGCCTGCTGCCTGTTTTGCAATTGCAGGGCCTGGGAGCACAAATATGTTTACCGGTCTATGGGATGCAAAAGTAGATAGGGCACCTATTCTGGCCCTCACTGGTCAGGTAGCAACCCAGGTGGTTGGAACCGGTAATTTCCAGGAAGTCGATCTGGTACGCGCCTTTCAAACAGTGGCTGAGTTTAATCAACGTGTGGAACACCAAAGCAAACACACAGAATTGATGTCCCTGGCCATTAAACATGCAATTCTCAAAAGAGATGTTGCTCACCTTACTTTTCCTGACCAGGTACAGACTTTGAAAGCCGATGGTTTAAAAGCGCAAACACCTGAAGGAAGAATCGCATCACTAACCATTGCTCCGCCGGAAGAAAGCTTAAACCTGGCTATCGAATCTATTAAATCTGCTCAAAGGCCTCTTATTATTGTTGGACACGGCGCAAGATTTCACATGGAAGAAATCATAAAGTTAGCCGAAGGGATTAATTGCCCGGTTGCTACAACCTTTAAAGGAAAAGGACAAATATCGGATACACACAGATTGGGTTGTGGAGTGCTGGGTAGAAGCGGAACTCCTATTGCCTCTTATTTCATGAACGAAGCGGATCTGCTGATCGTGATAGGAGCTTCCTTCTCTAACCACACAGGAATAACACCTAAAAAAACAATTATTCAGATTGACTATGATCCACTGGCCATAGCCAAATTCCATAAGATAGATATCGCAGTTTTTGGGGAGATATCAAGAACAATACGACTGATAAACAATTCTAAAGATGATCTGACTGCCAACAAGATCAGTCAGGAAGCGGAAATATCAGAAAGATGGTCTATCTGGAGAAAAGAAAAACAGAAAAGGTTACTTGAGGATAGAGGAAAAGGACTCAGCTCTATTGCCATATTTGATGCTTTAACCAGACTCGCACCTGAGAATGCAGTGATGTGCGTAGATGTGGGGAATAACGCCTATTCTTTCGGCAGGTATTTTGAATCAAAAAATCATAGCTTTCTGATGTCTGGTTATCTCGGCTCCATCGGATTTGCTTTACCTGCCTCCATTGGTGCCTGGGCAGCTGTTGTCGATAGCAGGCCAGTCCTGGCTGTAGCAGGTGATGGCGGACTTTGCCAATATTTGGCTGAATTCACTACATTGGTAAAATACAACATTCCCGTCAAGGTAGTTGTTATTAACAATAATGAGCTTGGAAAGATCACCAAAGAACAACGTGCCGGGGGATGGGATAAGTGGGCTACAGATCTGGTAAATCCGGATTTTGCTTCCTATACGAATAGTTGTGGTGGCCTAGGTATCGAGGTGACGAGTAAGGAATCATTAGATGCAGCGTTATTAAAACTTTTTAATCATCAGGGACCAGCCCTGCTTGAGGTAAAAGCAGATGTAAATTTGATTTAAAAAATAACATTAAATATTAAAAGGGTAAATATTAGAAATAACAGAAATGCGGAATTAAAATGAAGGCAGCTGTCACAACAAGATCCGGGCTACCAAATGTGATTGAAATTAAAGATGTCCCCATGCCTGAAATGAAAACCGGCTGGGTACTTATTCGTGTCAAAGCATTTGGATTGAACCGCTCTGAGCTTTTTACCAGACGGGGGGATTCTCCTGATGTTGTGTTTCCAAGAATTCAGGGGATCGAATGTGTAGGAATTGTTGAAAAAGATCCTTCTGGAACTTATAGGAAAGATCAAAAGGTAGCTGCAATCATGGGCAGCATGGGCCGATTGTTTGATGGTGGATATGCCGAATTTGCATTGGTCCCTCTTGAAATTGTATTTCCATTCAAGAGTAATTTGCCATGGGATATTTTAGGGACGATACCAGAAATGTTTCAGACTGTTTCAGGTTCATTGAACCAGGCATTGGAAATCCAATCTGATGAAACCTTACTTATTCGCGGAGGCACTTCTTCAATCGGTATGTTAGCCTGTCAATTGGCTAAATCCAAAGGGTTGACAGTGATATCAACTACCCGCAATCCGGATAAAAAGGAGTCCTTATTGGATAATGGAGCCGACCATGTATTGATTGATAATGGTTTTGTTTCAGAGGAGCTCAGAGAAATCCTTCCGGACGGGGTAAATAAAGTTATGGAGCTGGTTGGTACAAATACACTAAAGGATTCATTGAAATGTATCGCAACAAAGGGAATGGTTTGTATGACAGGCATTCTTGGTAACGAATGGACAATGTCCGATTTTACCCCGATGGGTGACATACCATCATTAGGTAGATTGACAGTTTACATGGGTGAGTCGAAAAACCTTTCTAAAGAGCTGCTACAGGAATTTATTGACGAAGTTGAAAAAGAGAATATCCAGCTGAATATTGATAAAGTATATCAACTGCCTCAAATAGTTGAGGCACACCAATATATGGAAGATAACATGGCGAAAGGAAAGATTGTAGTAAAAATCTAGTAAGAACTGATTTTAAAAAGTAAATTGAAGCAATGAAAAAGACTATCAGGTATGTCGTTTATATTCTATCATGGTTGATTTTTTTCAACTCATGCATACCACCAATTCAGGATCCACCTCCTGATTTCAGGTCTTTTGAGCCACCCGATACTGATCTGCTTGATGTGGGGTATACATTGCCCATCCTCAAGGATTTTATGTATGCCATGCACAAAACACATCTGACAGATCTGATGGAAGAGGAGGGGCCCTATACGGTATTTGCTCCAATTTATGTCTCCTTTGATAAATTTCGAATTGAAAATAAATTAATGCATATCGACCAGTACCCGGAAGACGATCTGAGAAAAATTTTACGCTATCATATTCTTCCTGGTAATTGGAGCCTCTTGAATATGCCGGATGGGTATTATCCAACCATGCTGAATGAAAAAACATCAGGTAATCCGATAGATCTCTACATAGAGTATAATTACATATTCAGGATCAATGGCTTGAATATTATTTATGAAGCTGATCTGCCTTCTGCTAATGGTTTCATACATGCCATTAAAGTGATTTTAAAAATCCCCACTATGCGGGATCAATTATCGGTAAACAAAGATTTTTCTTTGATTTCGGAAATTCTGAAAAGAAAGGATATTGATCCTGAAATAAAAATCCTCTTATCAGATGATGTTCCTGATACTTTTTTTGCTCCAACGGATAAGGCCGTAAACTCATTCCTTGATAATAATCCTGCCTGGGAAACTATCGATGATATTCCTGCAAAATCCCTTAATGAAATAATCAGGAATCATCTATTAAGAAATGAAAATATTGTCATGAATGGAATAAAGGAAGATATGACACTTACCCTATCGAATGGTAATACTGTTATCATTAAAATAGATTACCCTAAATGGTCGATAATGCAGGGAAACAGGAAAATTGCAAATATTAATATTAAAGATATTCAAGGTGTAGATGGCGTTATTCACCAGTTAGATAAAGTTCTGATCCCGTCAGACCTCGATCAGTAATACCTGCCTGGCCACCACGACCGGCTGCCTTCCTGACATAGTCATTCAGGTGGGGTTTTGCCGGAAGGGTGACCAATCCTGACAGGTAGTGTGATTGTTTTATGTAAGCTAATTATAGCGGTTGAACCCATTTGTCTGGTAATCGAACAAGGACTTGTAGTGATCCCTTCCTCTATATGAGAGAATAGAATTATAATATCGCTAGGTCTTATATACATATTCGTTATTCTTAGTCAGGTACAACTCAATCTCCTGGATCATACCCATGGTCAATGGTTTTTGTAAATATCCTTTGATACATGGATACTGTTTCGCCTGATCCCGATCCTTTTCAGCAATAGAATTCGTCAGCAGGAACAAGGTGATCTTGCGTCTAAAATTTTCTTTTAATTTTATATACTCTGAAAGAAAATCCCAGCCTTTCATATCATAGAGATTAAGATCCAGAAATATAAGATCCGGATAATCCCCCTGTCGCATTGAGCTGTTCGTCTTCAAATACTTCAGTGCAGCCTTGCCTGAATAAAAGCTGTCAGCTTTCTCTGCCAGGCCAGAATGCTCTACAATCTTACCCGTAATGTAGTTGCTCAATTCATCATCATCTACAATCATTAATTTATTAACTGGTATCATAGCTTTGAATTTTATGTTTTAGGCTACTACTGTTATATGGAAAAAGCGTGCCAACTGAAAAAACATCCCCTCAATTGCGCTAAACTGGATTTTCAATCACCGAGATTGTCCTATAATGAAAAATAGTCCCAAAATGGGAAAACTATTAATGCCTGGGAAAAGGATTATGGGAGTAGCCAGGATTCGGCAAACAAGTATAATTTCTATACTATTTACATAGTATAGGGGGATAAAAACTGCTTTCCAGCCAATATCAGATTAACCTCTACCTCAGCAGGTACATCTTTCCGAAGCCTTTGGTAAAACCGCGGTCACCGGAGGTTTCTCTGTGCTTGAATTCCTGTTCCGGAGAGTTTAATAATACCCTGTAAAGATAAACACCGTTTGCCAGCTGATCGCCATACTCATCACGGCCGTCCCAGGCATAGTCTGTTATATTATTTCCTATGTGTATCGACCCGATCTCATCCTGCATGATCTCCCGGACAACCTTGCCGCTGATGGTCATGATCTGGATCTTATACTGGTCAGGGATCACGCTTCCGGTAAGGGTAAAAACGAACCTGGTGGAGGTTGAAAAGGGATTAGGATATGGGTAAAAATTAGTGATCTGGGATTCATTGATCACCTCAAAACGGACCTGGTAAGGCTCAGTGCCGGAAAGATTACCACTGGCATCAGATGCCTGCACCTTAAGTGTGTATATTCCATCTTCAAATGGAGGAGGTTGATAATCTACTTTGAAATCAGCTTTCTCGGTAGCCGGGGTCCAGTTAACAGCTGGATCTGAAAAAGATATTCTGCTGAAAAAGCATTCCTCACAAGGTGGTTTGATCAATATTTCCACACCCGTAGTATCGGTCTTTCTAAGAATTTCATTTTCATCCTTTACGATAACTGAGATCAGTGGAGACGGGGCTACAATATCTCCATCTAGTATATATCTTCCGTCGAAAGCCACATCAAGGATAGGATTTATATTATCCCTGTTTACTATGACAAAATTTTCAAGGTACAGGTAGTTATTATTAAAATATCTTTCAGGGATAATGTTCGGATTAGCTGCCAGATCCAGGTCATTGGCGCCACCCAGATCAAGGGTATTGAAGAGAATGGGAAATTTCTGTTCTTCCCTGGCAGTCAGAGCTTTAAGATTTAAGCTATCGGTTCTTCGGAACCTTCCTTCCTGGTTAAATACTGAATAAACAACTTTTATAGAATCACTGAAATTCTTATCGCTGATGTTCCTGAACACAAAATTCGCTTCCATCTGTTCACCCTCATCTTTTTGAATGTCTTCTATTGCCTGCCCGGCATCCGGATAAAGAATTCCCTCTGGCATAGGCTCATAGGTTACAATCCAACTATCCAGCTGTGCTGGTGTGATATTTGAAGTATCAGAAGTGAGGAAGTTCAATTTTAAGTAAGGGTACAATACGGGATTAATGCCTGATATATCCAGATTATCAAGTGCAATCCCAGATTGCAGCAAGGTTTCTTGATTACTCTGGTTTACACCTATTATCTGGAAACTGTACTGGTCATTTACCAAATCATCAATACCCGTCACCTGGTTGTAAAAGGTATACCAGGTATTTGAAGGGCCTATTTTTACTGAAGTCATTTTCCCGGAAGTGGCAAAGCCATCAATTGTTTCTGACAGATTAATTTCCTGTTCATCCGTTGGCGTTCCAGAGGATGCGTCAGCAGTAATTTCTATTGCGCTTCCCTCAGGCGCACCTTTGTACCCAAGTATAATATAAGGATCGCCATCATTCAGATTGTCAAGAACAGTGGAGGATGCTCCTATTTCAAGCAATTTGTCTTTGATTTCCGGTGTCCAGGAACTGAATAATACATTCCCAATTGAAAAGATCAATACATGATCACCCGGTTTTACGGCATCGATATATTGTCTTAGATAATCCTGAGCTCCCGTAATTTCATTATTAAGGAAATTATTGATGGCCTGTGGCTGCCTCCCGCAACTTCTTCGGTCAAGGATATCATACTGACCAAATCTCATTACCAGGTATGGATTTGTCGTCACCTCATCGAATGCAATGGCATTGATTGAATTTGAAGTGCAATACCTCGTGTTATAGATATATGGGATACTATTCAGGAGCAGCGTAACATCCATATACGTTTTATCCGGGTGGTTTGCCCCATATGTTGTTGCCTGAAGGCTTGTCTCATAAGTTGCGAATTTCCATTGATCACCGGCTTGCTCATAGGTCAATCCCTCATATGTGTTCTCCAGAAGCTGATGAACACTTTTTTGTGCCCAGCCCTCCGGTCCGTTTTCAATATACAGGAAGGAATGAGTCGACCAGCTGTCTTCTTCCCCGGGTAATACATCAGCAAATTTGGATCGCCAGTAAAACACGGTGCTGTCTGCCTGGCTAAAATTTTGAAAAAGATCTGCCTCCCATATGGCGATCCCTTTTTGTGAAATTGAGAAGTTCTGCCTGACCGGACTGTTAAAACCGGGTATGGTATCCAGTTCAAATAGAAACTGTCTTGTATCTCCCAGGATATCGGTGGCCTGGGCAACCAGTTGCTCCGGACTGATATCTACAATTGAATAATTGTAGGGGAACAGGTTTTGTGTACCCAATTTTGGCAGGAAATAATGAAAATCAACCGTATTATTCATTTTTCTTAACTCAGGAATTGAATCAAAAGGATCTATTGTAATCCGGAACTGATTCAGGCCAAAAGCCCCATCAATATTATTGTTAATTGTAAAATATAAAGTATCCTTATAATAGACCGGATTAAATAATTCAGGATTCAGGTTATACACTGTCCCATCCGACAGGGTTCGATCGATGGAAATAAAGAAAGGTTTTTCATCAGCCCTGCCAAAATTTTTAACGATAATGGCGATATCAAAGGAATCAGTTAAGGTGGTGATGGGTTCGTCATCAATCGAAATGATAGATATATCATTATTTGAAATGGAATAGTCAGGTCGGTTTGCACCAAATAATAATGCCGCAGGATCCCCTTGTAATACATTCTGTTGAATCTGTGCTACATTTCTTTCTGAAGGAGGAACAATCTGTAGAAAGCGGTTGGCAGTTTCCTGCAGGATAGATCCGGTAGATTGATCAATATATGAAGAATCCCCGTAGGCGGTTCCAAGAAAAGTGCTGGTAAATATTTTCAGAGTACTTGTATATCCTACATCAGAATGTGCAAAAAATCCTGTTGCACCTTTCTGGCCTGTGATGATCCAATCTTCTCCGAATGTCATATAGGGTGTAAAAATATTACCGGCATCACAGCCATTTATGTACATAAAAGGATACTTTCCTTTGTTGTTATAGCCCATTGCGGGATCGGAAACATATCCTATGTCGATATCCGTTATGTTTGGTGCAGAATGGCCAAAAAAGAGGATCAGGCTCTTTCCCTCATTGATTTCCTCAGAAATATTGATCAGTTCCACGCTATTATTGCTTTCCTTATATATGTTCAGAGTATTTGATCCTAGATAAAGATCTTCCTGGATCGCTTTAAACTCATTAATAAATTGTCTGAATCCTACCAGCTCTCCGGCAGAAGTGCCACCGCTGAGTTGGATGACGTCTTTCTTCCACATTTCATCGAAATCAAAAAGTTCAGCTTCTTTGATTTTTTCCAGATAGTTAACTAGTTCGGCAGCACTTTTGGCGGTGATCCTGCCGGTCGGTATACCCGGGCCGTATGTCGAACCGTTCAATCCAGCCGTAAATAATACGTCGCTTCCAGGGTATCCCGCAGTAGGGATCCAGTCCTTCACCTCTGTTGCTGTTTGCTGACCCCTGTAATAATAATAATTCGGGGTTAAGCCTTTGCCAATGAGCAATAAATATTGCGGATCACCATTTGAAACCATATCCCTGCAAAAATTGCGAATTGCCAATGGGGAATATTCTCCATAGCTATATTGGTTGAATAAGGTATTGATCTCTACTGATAAGGTATCAAAGTTACCTCCTTCAGGGGAGGCACGATATGCCGCGTAGGCTTGAACTGGATTGTTGTAACTTCCGACAGTATGGGTAAAATCGGAATGATATAGCATCAAGTAATTGGCAGAGGATGCATTTATCCTTCTTAAAGGAATCTTTTGTATCCCTGAAATGACCAATCTGTTTTCGGAACTTATTAGTGTCCTTTTGATCGAGGTGTTTGGTATTATAGCCCTGATAACCCCGGATACAGAGTCATACCCTATATTAATCACGTTGTAAGGATCGGTAACATCCCACAAAATATCGGGATTGGTAATGCCGGAAAATTCAACATACGATTTCCCTCCTATGTTCTCCTCAAGAATATATTTTTTATAGGCCAGGCCGTTTTGATTAAACAGTTGTGGGTAGTCCACCTCAATATATGAAACTGAGATATGGCTAAAATCACTATCCACGTATCCTTCTTCTGTTATCTTCACAAATAATTCACCTGTGGGGCTGATATCAGACCAGGCCAGGGTGTCGCCAAAAAGTGCATTGTATCCATATTGAAATTCTCTATAACCCAGAGAGTGCAATGATACACTTTGCGGACCAGCTTCAATTAGGGTATTGTGATCTGAGTTGCTCCTTCCCGCCAGTAAAATATTTAGCCTGGGGCCTGGTCCGGTTTCATGCCTGAAATCGAGGCTGTCAAAGGTATATTCCTGTGATTGCCCTTTACGTATCCTTGGTCCGGTAAATCCCTCTCCATAATCGTAATGCGCATTCACACTTTCTGCCGTAGCGGAACCGAGCGGATAGTATAAGCCGACAGAATAGTTATTGGTCAGAATGCTTAGTTTTTTCTCCCAATGAAAAGGCTC
>CAYMFU010000205.1:0-2862 GCA_964389805.1 uncultured Roseivirgaceae bacterium
ACAGGAAGGCTTTCTCATACAGCAATAAAAAAATCAGTAGAGGTAAACTTACCTAAGGACGTGAACCGCTCCTCGATATACTTTTTTAAATTTATCAATGTTTATATAATAATAATAAGGCCCGGCTGGCACTAAGTTCCCATTATACATGCCATCCCATTCGCGGTGATATTCGGAATTATAAATAATTTTTCCAGAACGTGAAAAAACAGAAATTCTTATATCCTCATATCTACCTAAATTCGCTATTTCCCAGGTATCATTCACACCATCATTATTTGGTGTAAAACCAGTAGGTATCTCCAACTCCACAAACGTATTTTCAAAATTAACCAATCTTGTAAATGGCAGACTGAACGTATCAGCATCATATAAAACAAATTCAATTAACCTGTAGCTATTTGTTGGTGACAGTCGATGTAGGTTTATATACATCAATGACCTAATCACATTTTCATAAACAATAGGATTTTCTATTCCTCGAAGAGTCAGCTCACCCAATGTATCCTGCCAGTGATAGGTGATCCCATCAACATGCTCATAATATATTGAATCCTCACCACGGACATAATTTTCTGCGATTCGTATTATTGCTTTTTCAATTTTATCACCGTCAGCATCAACGACAATTGATGAATCCGTTAGTTTTTTCCCATCGTCTCCATATTCGAATGTAATCGCAGTGCTTTCCAGATTTATAATTTCCGGCACATCGTTTATTGAAGCGATGAAGACACTGACACGTTGAGGGATTAGGGAATAATCTTTTCCATCTGAGGCGGTCCAGTCAAAAATGTCCAATCCATGATAATCCTGTTCCGGTACGTATATAAATTTTGTGAGTTCTTTTGAATCGATAATATCATTTGCTGACAATTCAATTCCATCCAGAAGCAAGCGCCCTTTTTCCGGGGGATTCACGATTTTAACTTCCTGAAGGTCATCGCCGTCCAAATCGAAGAAGTGATCCTTAAACAACGATAAATTAAAATTCAAGGTCTCGTCTTCATCGATATTCCCAGCAATTGGTGTCAATTCAGGTTTGTTATTCAATTTTTTAACCTCGAGCCTGAAGCTCTGCTCATGATTTTGTCCAAAAGGATCCTCCACTTTTATATAAATATCATATATGCCTTCAGATCCAGAAGGTGGCGTGCCAAACAATGAAGCAGAATTATCATTGTTGTTCTCCGATCTTAGCCAGGATCGAATTCTTTCAGGAATAATAAATGTAAATGTCAATTGATCATTTGGGTTGGGATCAGAAGCCAATACGCTATAGGAATAATATTTTGATATTTCAATAACTTTAGGAGGAATGGAAGTGATTTCGGGTGGATCATTGTCAATCGTAATCTCCGCTAAAACTTTGGCACCTCCTAAAAATTGATCCCCTGGTCCAGTTGCTGCCTGAACTTTAAAGCTACCAGGATTTTTGTGCCCATAAGAAGGCGTGAATTTGAGTCCTGAATTCCCCTGAATATAGTTTATGAAACTACCATTTGATATTGGAGTGACTCCATTATTTAAGTAAAGAGCGCCATTTATAATATTGCTTATCTTAAAATGCGATACTTCTTCGCCATCTTCAGGATTTCGACTGATAACCAAACCCGAGGTGGTCTGGCCACTTCCCTTGATGACAGCATTTGTTGTTGATGGTGTATCAGCTACCGGATTAATTACAACTGTAAAACTGCGCGCTATCATATTGCTTTGAGACTGCCCATCATCAATAGTAACTGTAATAATTGATGTTCCAAATCTGTTGGCATTTGCCTGGTAACTTACCGATCCAGTGGTAGATGGGCTCGCATAATTTACCGTAATTTCCGAAATCAAATCTAAATCACTTGAAGTTGCAGAGACTGTCAGGGATTGATTCTCAGAAACGCCAGCGGAAATACCGGTCAAGGCAATTTGTTGCCCTGGAGCGTCTTCACGTACTGGCCCTGGATTTGTGATTGCATTCAGGGTCGGGGCATCGTTTACAGGAGCAACTAAAATACTAACTTGTTGAGGGTATTGTGCGTATTCTTTCCCATCCGAGGCGTTCCAGTCAAATTTGTCCACGCCATGGTAATCCTTGTCAGGAACATACTTGAGCTTGGCAAGTTCTTGTGATTTGATGATTTTATTTTTAGACACAGCCGATCCATTAAGCAGCAATCGCCCCTTTTGTGGCATTTTGACAATCTTAATTTCCTTAAGCTCATCACCATCTTTATCACTGAAGTGATTCTTAAACAAGGATAAATTGAAATTCAATATCTCGTCTTCATCAATATTCCTGGCAATTGGCGTCAATTCAGGTTTATTGTTCAATTTTTTTACCTCGAGTTTGAAACGCTGCTCATCATATTGCCCGAAAAGATCCTCAACTTTCACATAAATGTCATATATACCATGAGACCCAGATGGAGGTGTTCCAAATAATAAAGCAGAATTATCATTGTTGTCCTCTGACTTTAGCCAGGATCGAATTCTTTCAGGTATAATAAATGTATATGTCAATTTGTCATTTGGGTCGGGATCAGAAGCCAATGCGTTATAAGAATAATACGTTGATATTTCAATAACTGTAACAGGCTGAGAAGTGATCTTGGGAGGATCATTGTCAATTGTAATTTCTGCCTGAACTTTGGCACCTCCCAAAAATTGATTTCCTTTCCCGATTGCAGCCTGGATCTTAAAACTACCAGGGTCTGTATTCCCATAAGAATGAGAAAATTTGAGCCCTGAATTTCCCTGGGCATAAGTAATAAATCTGCCATTGGATAACTGAGTTGCACCATTGTTTAAATAAAGGGTACCGTTTAAAATATTGGTTATTTTAAAATGAGTGACCTCTTCGCCATCTGC
>CAYMFU010000206.1:0-3018 GCA_964389805.1 uncultured Roseivirgaceae bacterium
CCAGGGGTATGCCTTCTTGAAGATAAATGCGCCCTGGATGTACTATGTTCTAGAGTTGATGTTGATTATAATCGAATAGGATGCGCCGGATTGTCTGGCGGAGGATTACGGACCGTTTATCTTGGCGGGTTGGATCATAGAATTAAATGTGCTGTATGTGTAGGTTTTATGTCAACCTGGTCAGATTTTCTACTGAACAAATCCTATACGCATACCTGGATGACCTATGTGCCTCTGATGCCCAAATATCTTGATTTCCCAGAGATCCTGGGATTGAGAGTTCCCATGCCAACAATGACCCTGAATAATAATCAGGACGGTTTATATACACTTCCTGAAATGAAGAAAGCCGATAAAATACTACAGGAAGTATATGATAAAGCAGATGCCTCTGATAAATATAAGGGAGGTTTTTATATCGGAGACCATAAATTTGATATACAAATGCAGAATGATGCCTTCGACTGGTTTGACAAATGGTTATGATAAAATAATTATAAACGGTGAGTTTAGAATTCAATATATTAACTTGAATAATAAAAATCTATATTATGAAATCGACAATTGTATTTCTGACCTTATGGATTCTGATCGGAATTAATGTTAGAGCGCAGAAAGCTACTATTACCGAGCAGATAATCAATATGAAAACTTACATGTACTCCGATCCAAATCCTGTCCCGGATATGTCTAAAAACTATCCCTATTATCGATATGACGGATTCACAACAAGGGTGTTGATAAAGAATGGAACATGGTTATTATGGAGAACGAATACATTACCGTGTATATAAGCCCGGAAATTGGGGGAAAGATCTGGGGTGCCATGGAGAAATCTACCGGCAGAGAATTTCTATATTTCAATGATGTTGTGAAATTCAGGGATGTGGCTCAGAGAGGGCCCTGGACATCCGGTGGATTGGAGTATAATTTTGGGATTATGGGTCATGTATCCACATGTGCTACGCCTCAGGATTACGTGCTGTCAGAAAATGATGATGGCAGCGTATCATGTACGATTGGGGCAATTGATCTGCATACGCAAACAAAATGGACCGTAGAAGTGATTCTGCCTAGAAATAAGGCCTTTGTGAAAACTAAAGCTTCCTGGTTCAATACCAACAATAAACCAGTATCTTTTTACCATTATATGAACGCCGCTGCCAAAGCCAAAGGAAACCTTGAATTTATATATCCCGGCAGTCATTATATTGGCCATCCCGGGGATGTTCATGGATGGCCTGAAGTAAACGGGCATGATGTGTCATTTTATGAGAACAATAATTTTGGATCGTATAAATCTTACCATGTGCTGAACTCCTACTCTGATTATATGGGGGGATATTGGCATGATGATGACTTTGGATTCGGGCATCTTGTTGATTATACAGAAATGCCCGGTAAAAAACTGTGGATCTGGGGACTCTCACGTCAAGGAATGATATGGGAAGATCTGTTGACTGATACAAAAGGACAGTATATTGAATTTCAATCTGGAAAATCGTTTAATCAGGCAGCAGGGGCAAGCAGTTTAACCCCTTTTAAACACAATGAGTTCGTTCCCTATGATTCAGATATCACTACAGAATTGTGGTTTCCAATAAAAGAGACGGGTGGAATGGTAGCTGCATCTGAATATGGAGTCCTTAATGTAATTAGAGAGAAAGACCAACTTCAGGTTATTCCTAGTGCCCTGCAAAGCCTTGATACTGATCTGATCATTAAGGCAAAGGGTAATATTGTGAAACAGGAGAGCATAGCCTTAAGTCCTCTGGAGCTGAAATCAACCACGTTAACTCTAGATGAAAATGTATTATTATACCTGCAACTCCTGTCATTGGAGAAAACTAAAAGTGAAAGAGATGCTCAAGCAAGGTTAGAGAAAGCAACTATCGATGATCCTGAAAATAAATATATTATATGGATTAGAGATATCACGCAGGAAGGTATATCAGGATCTGAGACGAATGATATGATCCAAGTAGAAAAAGAACAATCTCCAATAAATAATGAGTTTTTATTACTTAATGATCTATTGAATATTATTGAACCTTAAATGATAATTTATCTAGTATAATTAACAGATGTGATATAAATGATGAAAAGTAGATTGTATTTTTTTAATATTATCCTTCTCACCCTGTTCCTTGTAGGATCAGGCTGTAATCAACAAAGAGAAAAAAAAGCAGAGATGACGGAAGAACATTATTCGATGGAAGATTTTAAGCGTGTACCGAAGATTGATACGCATGCGCATATTAATACAGACGGGAAAACAATGATCAATGTCGCACGTGAAAATAATTTTAAATTAATGGTTATGGCAGTGGATGTGGTTCCGGACTATCCACCAATGGATGAACAGATACGTGTAAAGGTGAAACATTATCAGGAAGATCCGGACGTTTTTACCTTTTCAACTGCTTTTACCCTGGCAGGATGGGATGAGCCGGATTGGGCTGAAAAAATTATCACTCAATTAAAGAGCGATTTCGATAATGGTGCGCTTGGTGTAAAAGTATGGAAGAACATTGGGATGGATGCAAAGGATGAACATGGGAACCTTATAATGCTCGATGATCCCAAATTTGATCCGGTATTTCGATTTATAAGGGAACAGAACAAAGTATTGTTAAGTCATGCCGGAGAACCTAAGAACTGCTGGTTACCACTGGATGAGATGACCGTAAAAAATGACTATAACTATTTTAGTCAGCACCCTGAATATCATATGTATCTGCATCCTGAATTGCCCTCATACGAGGAACAGATGGAGGCAAGAGATAATATGTTAGAGAAAAACATGGAGATAACATTTATTGGGACTCATCTGGCAAGCCTGGAATGGAGTGTTGATGAGATTGCAGGATTTCTTGATAAGTTTCCGAACGCTTCTGTTGATCTGGCCGAACGCTTAAGCCATTTACAGAATCAGTCACTGACGGACTATCATAAGGTGAGGGATTTTTTTATAAAATATCAGGATAGGATACTTTATGGCACTGATTTTCAACAATT
>CAYMFU010000207.1:0-30263 GCA_964389805.1 uncultured Roseivirgaceae bacterium
TAATGTTGCAGCCTGGCATGGATACTACAGGCATGAATCTACAATTTGATTCAATATACGTGGACGAAGCTCAATTCAGCAGGCCCAAAAAAGCAGCCTATTTGTCGGCAGCTTTACCCGGTCTCGGACAGGCCTATAATAAGCGCTACTGGAAAATTCCAATTGTTCTGGGTGCTTTTGGTACTGTTGGATATTTCATTGGTTGGAATAATAACAAATACCAACAATACAGAAATGCCTATCTTTTGAAAAAATCTTTCCCTCTGGAGGAATTGGATAATGATTTGGCTATAAATATCAGTGAAGATAATTTAATACGCGGGCTTGACTTTTATCGAAGAAATCGGGACCTGCTGATGATCCTTTTGGTTGGTGTGTATATCATCCAGATCCTTGATGCACATATTGATGCCCACCTGATGGAATTTGATGTTTCCGATGACCTCACCTTCCGTGTGGAGCCTGGTTTTGAATCGCAAAGTCTGTGGACATCCAAACAATATGGGATCAAACTCACTTTAAATTTTAATTAAACCTCTTATGAACCTGTTGATTATCGGATATGGTAAAATGGGGAAATCCATTGAAATCATTGCGAAAGAAAGGGGACATAATATCGTCGGAATAATTGATGTCGACGATCAGGTTTCCCTTAATGATATCGATCCCTCAACTGTTGATGTAGCTATCGAATTCAGTCAACCAGATGCCGCCTATGAAAATATAAGGTTATGTTTGGAAGGTGGCATAAAAATATTGTCGGGTACAACAGGATGGTTGAATAGAAAAGAAGAAGTAAAAGATTTGTGTAATTCCAATAACGGTACCTTCTTTTATGCTTCAAACTACAGCATTGGTGTAAACTTGTTTTTCAGGTTGAATAAATATCTTGCCAACCTGATCAAGGATTACCCGCAGTACCGGGTCAACATGACCGAAATTCATCATACAGAAAAGAAAGATGCCCCTAGCGGGACTGCCATATCCCTTGCTGATGATATCATATCAGCCATGCCGGGAATTAAGAAATGGGAAAATGGAAACATAACCCTTCCAGAATCCTTATCGATTAAAAGTGAAAGAAAGGGCGAAGTTCCAGGTACGCACATCATCAATTATTTGTCTGAGATCGACCAGATTGAAATAAAACATGAAGCCTTCAGCAGAAAAGGATTTGCACTTGGAGCAGTTCTTGTGGCAGAATGGTTGAAAGATAAAGAAGGAATGTTAGATATGAATGATTTTTTAGAAATATAACTTTTGATTGATCACAATCCATTACTTTTGCCAACTGTTATAACCTGAGGATACTAATGAACTTAAAATTCTTTAATAAAGACAAAGGAGAAAAAAAGGAAAAGGTAAAGAAAACAGCCGTAAGGGAATGGTTCGACGCCATCGTTTTTGCAGTAATTGCAGCCACGATTATCAGGTGGTTATTCCTTGAGGCCTTCACTATACCTACTGCATCGATGGAGAAATCCCTTCTGGTTGGAGATTTCCTTTTTGTCAGTAAAGTGCATTATGGTGCCAGAACACCCAAAACACCTTTGCAACTTCCGCTTACACATCAAACCATCTGGGGCACAAAGATACCCTCCTACGTAGACTGGATACAACTGCCTCAGGTTAGGATCCCAGGATTTAGCAAAATTAAAAGTAATGACGTGGTAGTATTTAATTACCCCCCGGAATTTGAGCATCCCGTCGACCTGAAAACCAATTATATAAAAAGATGTATAGGGGTGCCTGGTGATGTAGTAGAATTAAAGGATACTCAGGTATTTGTTAATGGTGAGACTTTTGAAAATCCACCCAAGATGCAATTCAGGTATTACCTTTTTACGGATGAGATTGTAAATGACCGGGTTTTCAAAAAATATGATATATCAGAATTTTACAGATCACAGGGCGGATATTATGTGATGACAAGTCCGGAAACAGCCGGAGTATTGAAAACCCTGCCTTTTGTGAAGGATGTGGTATTGACAAAGAATACAGAAGAGCAGGTAAATCCCAGAATTTTTCCAAATGCGAGTGTCTTCCCCTGGAATGAAGATTTCTTTGGGCCACTCGAGGTTCCTGCCAAAGATCAAACGATCGATATTAACTCTGATAACCTGGCTAAATACGGTGACCTCATAAGGTATTATGAAGGCAATGATGAAGTAGTAATAGAAGATGGAAAACTGTCAATCGATGGAGCTGATATAAGCACCTATACTTTTAAGCAGAACTATTATTTCATGATGGGTGATAACAGACATAACTCAGAGGATTCAAGGTTCTGGGGATTTGTACCTGAAGATCATGTTGTTGGCAAGGCCTTGTTTATATGGCTTTCAATCGACAAGAATGAGAGCTTTTTCAGTAAGATCCGCTGGTCTCGATTGTTCTCGTTAATTCACTAAGTATTACCAGTCAATTTCTCTTTTCCCATTTGACCTGAGGTAGGCATTCGCTTTGCTGAAGTGCTTATTACCAAAAAATCCCCTGTTAGCAGACAATGGGGAGGGATGTACCGATTTTAATACACAATGGCGGGTAGTATCTATGATTTCTCCTTTCTTCTGTGCATATGAGCCCCATAGCATGAAAACAAGGTCTTCCTGTTCCTCAACAAGGATTTTAATCACCGCATCCGTAAAAGACTCCCAACCCTTATTCTGGTGAGATCCTGCCTGGTTGGCCCTGACCGTCAAAGTTGCATTCAACAATAGAACACCCTGGTCGGCCCAGTAGTCGAGTGATCCACTGGCTGGCATTTCCTTGCCCAGATCATTTTTGATCTCTTTAAAAATATTGATCAGGGATGGTGGCATCTGGACACCAGGATTTACTGAGAAACAAAGGCCATTAGCCTGGTTCGGCCCATGGTATGGATCCTGTCCGATAATAACTACTTTAACTTTTTCCAGAGGGCATCTGTCAAAGGCCCTGAATATATCTTTTCCGGGTGGATAAATCTTGAATTTGCCATATTCCTCTCGAATAAACGTAGTTAATTGCTCAAAATAAAGCTTTTCAAATTCTCCTGACAACCTGGATTTCCATGAAGGTTCTATTCTGACATCCATAATATGATGAAAATAATTAGTATAAAATTTAGCCAAATTTAAAACTAAACGATTATTTTTATAAGTTACAAGCATTTGATTTCATATCTAATAGCGTGGTTACAAAAATTACAGAAGGCATTAAAGTCACAGTAACTGAAGAATATCAGCAGGAATTTTCAATTCCTGAACAGTTTCACTATGTCTTTACCTATAAAGTAAATATTGAAAATAATTCAGAATATACAATCCAATTACAACGACGGCACTGGTTCATTTACGACGGGCCATTCAACTGTAAAGAAGTAAAAGGAGAAGGTGTTGTTGGAAAAACTCCGGTCCTGGAACCCGGGGAATCACACAATTATGTTTCAGGCTGCAACTTGAAATCCGGCATAGGCAAAATGCTGGGTACCTATTTGATGGAACGCATTGTGGATGGCAAGAAATTCAAAGTAAATATTCCTGAATTTATCATGATTGCTCCTGTTTTGCTAAATTAGCGGAGTGCCAACTTTTTATCAGATCAGATCCTATATCAAGCATAAGCTTTATGAGATCAACGAACATTCTCTGCATAGTCCTTCACTATACAAGCTATACCTGGAATGTTTTAAAAAGGCAAAAAAAATACCAGCTGATAAGGACATTGAAGAAATAAGGATCAGGTTCAGGAGTGATAAAAGAACGGTTGACACAACAGATTTTGGGGCCGGTTCAAAGATATCTTCTGAGGATTACCGGACCATCAAATCAATTGCAAGAGGAGGAATTACTACAAGGAAATATTCAAGGCTTTTCCAGGAAATGATCAGGAATTTCAAACATCGAAATATTCTTGAACTGGGTACTTCTATTGGAATCAACACCCTGTATTTAGCTGCATCAGACCCGGATGTCAGGATCTGGACATTCGAGGGGTGCATGCCAATCGCTGAGATTGCTGAACAGTCATTTAATGATCTGGATTGCAGGAATATCAAAATGGTAAAAGGAAACATCGATGACAGCTTACCCGAATTTCTTCGTAATTCAGGTAATATTGACTTCGTATACATAGACGCAAACCATACTTATAAATCTACTATCCGTTATTTCAATCTGATAAAATCAAAACTATCTGATCGGGCGGTGGTGGTAATTGACGACGTTTACTGGTCAAAAGAAATGACCAGGGCCTGGCAGGATATATCATTTCATACTTCCAAGGCTGCCTGTATCGATATACATAAGTGTGGCATAATCATATTTGACAGAAAGGTGAGTCCTGAAAGGCTAAGATTTGAATTTTAAAAAGGGTGTTTTAATTGCATTAATTCAAATTTACCGCTTGATATTAGTGAAATATACCCTATTTTTGCAGTAACTTTTTAATATTTCCAAGAAATGACTGAAGAAAGAAACCCCGGAACTCCTGAAAACAAAAAACAGGGACCAAGTAAAAAAAGATATCGTAGGGATATAATCATAGCCGTAGTTGTAGTGCTTGTGATTGTCCAGGCTGTAAACCTCTTTATCAAAATGCGAGATGACAAGGCTTATAATGCCGAAATCGAAAAAACAAAGGAGGAAATCACCATACTTGAACATGAGATCAATCAAAGAATAGTCGAAATTGAAAGCCTGGGAGGCAATGTGGAGGACCTTGAAGCAGTAGTAGTAGAACTTGAAGAAGAAAAAGAGAAGTTAATTACGAACAGAAAGTACTCAGACCGGCAGATTGCCAGCCTGAAAGATAAAGTGGAAGGCTTCCAGGAATTACTGATCCTGAAGGATAAAGAGATTGAAGATCTAAAAGTCGTTGCTGAAGAATTAACCATTGAGAATATTGAGCTAAAAACCGAAAAGAATGAATTAACCGCCGACCTGAACCAGGAAATCAAGTCCAGAGTAGTATTGGAGGAGCAAGTTGAAATTGTTTCCAAATTAAGGGTTGAAAATATTCAAATATACGCTGTTAACAGCCGCGGGAAGGTCCGTGAAGATGAGTTCAAAGCGCGATTTATTGAAAAGATCAGAGTTGAATTTAACATTGCGGAAAATGAAGTAGCCCCTATTGAAGGTAAAGAGATCATGGTCAGGATCGTTGGCCCGGATGATAATGTATTATTTGATGTGGCTTCCGGATCCGGTACATTTATGTTTAATGGGAAAGAAGAATTTTATACAGCCAAACAGGAAATTCTATTTGATAATACCCGGCAAAAACTCACATTTGATTACGATAAGGGAAGTGAATATGTTCCCGGAGCCTATCAACTACAGGTATATACCGATGATTATATGATGGGTGAAAAAGAATTTATGGTCAAATAATATCACCACTTATTGATTTATTTCCTTCAACTTTGTGATGAACTAATAAAGTTGTACTTTTGCCGTCCGAAATTATAAATAATAAAGATGGAATTAAAAAACTACGAGACAGTATTCATTTTAACTCCCGTTTTGTCTGAAGTTCAGATGAAGGATGCTGTCGCAAAATTCAAAAAGGTTTTGATTGACAACAAAGCTGAGATCGTTAACGAAGAAAACTGGGGACTCAGGAAACTGGCTTACCCTATTCAGCACAAGTCAACCGGATTTTATAACCTGTTTGAATTTACGGCAACTCCTGAAACCATTGCAGCTATAGAATTGGAGTATAGAAGAGATGAAAAAGTAATGCGGTTTATAACTGTATCACTTGACAAGCATGCTTTAGCATACAATGAAAAACGCCGCAGAGGAGAATTTAACAAAAAACCTGAAGCTAAGGAGGAGCAAGCCGCATGACATTAATGAATGAACCTTTAAACAGGAACGAAAACAGGAAGAAGTATTGTCGTTTCAAAAAGAATGGTATCAAGTATATTGATTACAAAGACGCCAATTTCTTGTTAAAGTTTGTAAATGACCAGGGCAAGATACTTCCCAGGAGACTTACCGGAACGAGCATCAAGTTCCAGAAAAAAGTGGCTTTGGCAGTGAAGCGAGCCAGGCATTTGGGTTTGCTGCCTTATGTAACCGATTCATTAAAATAAATCTGAATTCATATGGAAGTGATACTTACACAGGATATACAAGGCCTGGGATATAAAAATGACGTGATTTCAGTGAAATCCGGATACGGAAGGAATTATCTGATACCTAAAGGAATTGCAATTCTCGCAAATACATCCAACAGGAAGATGATTGAGGAAAATGTCAGGCAGGCTGCACATAAAGCTGAGAAATTGAAAAATGACGCAGAAGGTGTTGCCGAACAGATAGGTGACCTCGTTCTTGAAATTGGAGCAAAAGTTGGTGAAAGCGGTAAAATTTTTGGCGCTATAACTACATTGCAAATTTCTGACGCGATGAAAGAGAAAGGATTTGAGATTGACAAGAAGAAAATTAACTTCAATACTAAGGTTAAAGAAGTTGGTGATTACTTTGTTACTATCGATTTGCACAAGGCAGTAAAAAAAGAAGTACCTTTTAAAGTGGTCGCTGAATAACATAAAATTAAAAATATTATCTAATCCCGCTTTTTGTGGGATTTTTTTTTGCCTTCCTAAAACCAAGTCTTTTTCTACATTAAAATACGATCCAGCGATATCAATTTATCAAAATATATCTTCATACACTGGATGTCCAACCACCAGGATTACACTAAACCCCGGCCTTAGATCAGCCTCAATCTGTGATTTTATCTTCTTTCTCAAAGGCTTTAACAACATTCTTTTATTTTTTCGATTGAATGGGTAAATTTATCATATGTTCAGAACTCCTGTATCACCCCAAAAGTCCACCAGAAAAATATCATTGAATGATTCCTTATTCCTTATTGGTTCTTGCTTTTCAGAGAATATAGGTCAGAAATTATCAGAAAACAAATTCGATAATCTAACCAATCCATTTGGCGTTATATACAATCCTGTATCTATTTTCAGGTTGATGGAAGATGCACTGCTTGAAAAGCCAACCAATGAAAATTTCATCCTGAAAAACCAGGGGATATATCGTCATTTTAATTTTCATTCTGATATTTCTACCTTAAGCAAGGATGACCTCCTGACTCAAATCGCTGAAGCAAATAAATACAGCAAAATATATCTCCTTCAATCAAAATGGATCCTGATAACACTTGGCACTTCCATCATCTATTTTCATAAAAAACTGAATGGAATTGTGAGTAATTGTCATAAGGTCCCAGCTCAGGAGTTTGATAAAAAGAGATTACATCCTGATGAAATACTTAAGGCATTCAACACCTTCTATAAAACCCTTCAAACCTTGAATAAGGATTTTAATATTATTCTAACTGTGAGTCCGGTCAGGCATATCAGGGATTCTTTTGAGACAAACAGCTTAAGTAAATCTATTTTAAGATATGCATGCGGGGTTCTATCAGAAAGTTACGATAATGTACATTACTTTCCTTCATTTGAGATCATGATGGATGACCTCAGGGATTACAGATTTTATAGTACTGACATGTTACACCCCAATGATACGGCCATTGAATATATCTGGGAAGCATTTCAACAAAGTTATTTCTCTGGTGATACCATTCAGTTTCTTAAAGAATGGGCTAAAGTCCGTAACGCACTTCGTCATAAGCCTTTCTTTCCGGATTCAAAGGAGCATCAGCAATTCCTCAGGAGCACCATCCGGCAACTGAAAGCATTTCAGTCAAAAGTGGATATCTCGAACGAATTAAAACTTCTTGAAAAACAATTAAAATGAAACAATCGGCATGATATTCTGCTTTATAAAGCAGACAGCTATGTGACCATTGAAAAACAAAACATGACAGAAAAGAAGTCGAACCGATTAATACATGAATCAAGCCCATATCTCCTGCAGCATGCCTATAATCCTGTTGACTGGTATCCGTGGGCTGAAGAGGCATTGGGAAAGGCAATTAAAGAGGATAAGCCCATTCTGGTCAGCATTGGGTACTCAGCCTGCCACTGGTGTCATGTGATGGAACGTGAATCCTTTGAAGATCAGCAGGTAGCTGAATTTCTAAATAAACATTTTATAAGTATAAAAGTTGACCGGGAAGAAAAACCGGATGTTGACCAGGTATATATGGATGCAGTCCAGGCCATGGGAATCCAGGGTGGATGGCCTCTGAATGTCTTTCTTACCCCTGAGCAAAAACCCTTTTTTGGTGGGACTTATTTTCCCAAACAATCCTTTTATGAAATTCTCTTAAATGTACACGAAGCATTTTCCAATAAAAGAGAAAAACTTGACTTATCCGCGGAGCAGCTTGCAAACCACCTCTCAAAGAGTGATGTTTTAAAATTCGGATTGACGGATCAGAATTTTGACATTGGATTGGAAGAACTGTCTGAAGGGCTTACTGAAATGTCAGGGAAATTCGACTATAACTACGGTGGATTAGATAAGGCTCCTAAATTTCCCATGCCCTCTATCTGGAGATTTCTATTGCAATATGGACATTATAGTGGGGATGAAAGATATTTAAAACATAGCCATTTTACATTAAAACAAATTGTCCGTGGTGGTATATATGATCAGGTCGGAGGTGGATTTGCCCGGTATTCAGTGGACAATAAGTGGTTCCTACCCCATTTTGAAAAAATGCTTTATGATAACAGTCAATTGTTGAGTTTGCTGGCAGAAGCTTACAGCCAAACTCATGATCTTGAATATAAAGTGGCAATGGAAGGGACCGTTAATTTTTTAGCTGAGGAATTGATGAGTGAGGAAGGAGGATTTTATTCAGCCTTGGATGCTGATTCCGAAGGGATTGAAGGGAAATTCTATGTATGGAAAGCCGGGGAATTCAAAGATACCGTTGTGGAGGATACTGACTTCTGGGCCGGTTATTTTGGGATTGAGGAAACAGGTAATTGGGAAAACCGGGAAAATATTCTTACAGCCCACAATAGTTTGACAAAGATAGCTGATCAATTTAAATGCACCATTGATGATGCTTCATTACGTTTAGAAAAAGTAAGACAACGTTTGAAGGAAAAAAGGGCTGGTAGAATCAGGCCAGGGCTTGATGACAAACGCCTGGCTGGATGGAATGGAATGGCGCTAAGTGGACTGGCAGATGCATATCTGGCACTTCAAAAAGGTGATCTATTGAAGATGGCTTTGAAAAATGGAGAATATATTATCAGGTATCATATGGAAGGCAATAAAGTATACCGCACACCAATAATTCAAAAGAAACCGATATTGGGATATCTTGAAGACTATGCTTTTGTCATCCAGGCATTTATCAAGTTATACCAGGCTAGCTTTGATGAGAAGTGGATTGTAACGGCAAAGGATTTATTGATATATACGATAGAGAATTTCTTTGATGACCAGGAAGGATTTTTCTTTTACACTGACAAAAACACCGTACAGTTGATCGCCACAAAGAAAGAGATTTTTGATAATGTAATACCCTCATCCAATGCAATTATGGCTGAGAATCTTTATTTGCTTAGCCTGTTATACGATAATGATGAGTTCACAGATATTGCTGAAAGAATGGTAAATCAGATGAAAAAGTTGATCACAACTGAACCGGAATATGCCAGTTATTGGGCCAGCCTGCTTTTAATGGTATCTCAGCCAATGGCTGAAATTGCAATTGTCGGTCATGATCTGAATGAAATCAGGGATAAAATAAATGTAAGGTACCACCCCAACAAAATATTTTGTGGCACCAGGATCTCTTCGCAACTGCCTCTTCTAAAGGAACGTAAAAATCTGAAAGACAATACCATTTATGTTTGTTTCAATAAATCATGTAAATTGCCAGTTCATTCAGCTGAAGATGCCCTTGAACAATTAAAGTAATTGGAAGAATTATCCTCAAATATAAGTAAAACCACACATTCTAAAGCATTGTATGCTGAGGTTCTGCTGCCGGTGCCCATACCCAAGTGTTTTACCTATAAAGTTCCTGATTTCGTAGCAGATGATATACAAACGGGCTTCAGGGTTATTGTAGAATTCGGGAGAAAAATATTAACGGGAATTATATGGGATATACATAAAGAATCACCCGTAGCCTATGATCCAAAATTTCTCCTGGATGTAATAGATAAGAAGGCCATAATTGCTTCTAAATCAAAGGATCTATTTGACTGGATGGCTAAATATTACATGTGCACACCTGGTGAAGTAATGAACGCCGGTGTCCCAACCGGGCTTAAGTTGTCAAGTGAATCTAAGATTCAACTTCATCCTGACTTTATACTTGATCAAAGTGAGATCGGATTTTCAGATAAGGAGTTGTTGTTGATTAAATCACTCGAATTTGATAAGTCCTTAACTTATCCTGAAGCAGCAGGAATACTATCTCTCAAAAATATATACCATGTATTAAAGTCCCTTATCAATAAAGAGGTAGTGATTATTTATGAAGAAATAAAGGAAAGATACAAACCCAAAAAGGAGATCAGGGCTCAATTAAATGACGTTTATCTGAAGGATGAAAACCTGATGGAAGAACTTTTCATCCAGCTGGAGAAACGGCCAAAGCAACTTGATCTTATAATGAAATACCTGCAACTGGTCCCGGTATATGAACAGCCCGAGAGCAACGCGAGAGGAATATCTAAAAATGTTTTGTTTCAACACGATCTGTCGAGATCATCTTATAAAACACTGATTAAGAATGAGATTCTGAATGAATTTGAGGTGATCATCCCACGATTTAGCCTCGAAGACCAACCTATCTTTGATATAGAGCTGAGCGGCCTTCAGAATGAAACAAAAATCGAAATCAAAAAGTCCTTTGAGGGCAGTGAGACCGTACTGTTTCATGGAATTACCGGAAGTGGGAAAACGGAGATCTACATTCAGTTGATCAAGGAACAATTGAATGCTGGGAATCAGGTATTATACCTCCTTCCTGAAATTGCCCTGACCACTCAAATTGTAGAACGATTATTGAAGATTTTTGGGAGAAACATGGGGATCTACCATTCCAAATATTCTGATAACGAAAGAGTTGAGGTCTGGAAAGGCGTATTGGAAGGCCAGATCAACTTTGTGGTCGGGGTACGGTCACCCGTTTTCCTTCCTTTTGATAACCTGGGACTTATTATTGTTGATGAAGAACATGAAACCTCATACAAACAGCTGGATCCTGCCCCAAGGTATCATGCAAGAGATGTAGCCCTTTTTCTGGGCAGGTTGCATAAGGCTAAAACGTTACTGGGCTCTGCCACGCCATCCCTGGAATCATATTACCTTTCTCAAACCGGAAAATATAATTATGTAAGACTGGATAAACGATACGGCACATCTGTATTGCCCGAGATAAAACTGGTCAATACCAGGCAGGAAAGAAGGAATAAAACATTAACCGGACATTTCACTTCGGCTCTAATCAATGAATTAAAAGAAACCCTTGATGGAGGCAAACAGGCCTTGCTGTTCCAGAACCGGCGAGGCTATTCCCCCTTTGTGATTTGTCAGAATTGCGGTTGGATACCTCAATGTGAGCAGTGCGCGGTAAGCCTTACCTATCATATGTATAACGATGAGCTGAGGTGCCATTATTGTGGTTATAAAACCTATATCCCGACTACATGCAAAGCCTGTTCCTCCAGCCAGATCAATACAGTAGGATTTGGTACAGAAAAGATCGAAGAAGACATGAAACTGATCATTCCGGAAGCCAGGGTAAAGCGTATGGACCTTGATACGACCAGAAGCAGGTACAGTTACCAGAAGATAATCAATAGCTTTGATCGGGGGGATATGGACATACTTATTGGCACGCAGATGATTACCAAAGGTCTGGATTTTGGCAATGTGTTGATGGTAGGGATTATGGACGCAGACCAGATCCTGAACTTCCCTGATTTCAGGTCGGTTGAAAAAGCGTACCAGATGATGTCCCAGGTAAGTGGTCGTGCGGGCAGAAGAGAGCAGAAGGGGCTAGTTCTCATTCAGACTTCCAATCCTGAACATCCGGTATTTGAAAAAGTGATCAACAATGATTACGAAGGGATGGCAGAACGTGAGTTGACGGAGCGAAAACAATTTAACTACCCTCCTTTCTCGAGGATCATAGAAATAATAATCAAGCACAAGGAAAAGGACAAATCATTTCAACTTGCCAGAATGCTTACCATGGAAATAAAGAAAAACCTCCCTCCTGGCATGGTATTAGGGCCAGAGGAACCCTTGATTTCCAAGATCCGTAATGAATACCTCCAGCACATCATCATAAAAGTTGAACGAGATAAAATAAATTTGTCCTTCCTTAAAAAATTCCTGAATAATACCGCAATAACCATAAGGTCGAAAAAGGAATTCCGCGGCGGAAGGATCGTTTTCAATGTTGATCCTGCCTGAAATTATCTGGTGTTCTACAATTAATTAGGGATATAAACTATAAATTTGCTCAATCTCTATGATATGGATCTCAGAGCACTTTTAAATTGGTCTTTATTTGTTCTTCTTACTGTGCCCTTAGGCATTTTAAGCTGCCAGGAATGTCGGGATTGCGGCCCCAGCACCGCTGAGCCATATGTTAACTTTCAGTTTTTTAATATCGACAGCCTCATTAAAGTAGAAGATACACTAGTTGTTCTTGAAGATAGTCTCGATAAGGTATTAGCCGGTATTGATACCGGGAACACGGATCTGGACACCATAAGGATCGAGTTGGAAGCCAGTATTGATACGTACGAACAGGTAAAAACGGACATTGAAAATGGAAAGATCAAAATAGATCAAGTGATGGGCCAGAACGGTGAGGGGCCAATATATTTCGAGGATTCACTTACCAATGATTCATTGACGAATTTCCGATTTCCAATAGACATGAACTATGATAGCTGTTCTTATCTAGTCACAATAAATGGTATGGAAGATTTATTTGGTGTCGAATATATAAGCGAATTAGATTATGTGAACTACCAGATATTGGTACGGATATATGAAATAGATATCACTGAGACTACCTATGATTCAGCAAAAGTCATTTGTGATAAAAACAATTGTAACAGCAATGAGACGACGATCCAGGTATATTTTTAGTGTATCATTCTTGATATTACTATTGATTTTCTTTCAGGCTGTTGGCCAGGAAGAAACTCCTGCTCCCGTGGATTCAACTGAATCTGATTCCGTGATCGATGATGTTGCTGATTCGGTTGCTTTTAAGGTGGAGGAAGCAGTATCTGATGCCGTGGTAGTGGAGGATGGAGAGGTAAGGTCGTACAACCGGTTTGAGATCGGCTTTGATTACCTGAAATTACTGACTTTTCTGTTTCCGGAAGAGACTAAGATGGAGGCAGGACTTGGGTTTATTTCTAAATTCAACGTTGGAATAAATGTCGAATTTGGCTATGGGGAAAAGGCACCAGATGATTTCTATAAGAATGCTGACTACAAAGCGTATGGTTATTATGCACGTGCTGGATTGAGTTACTATTATCCCTTCAATCCCACAACGAATTTTATTATAGGTGTTAAGTATGCGATGAGTCAATACCAGGATGAAGCAACATTTTCAATATTAAGTTCATTGTGGGATGACTACGAAGATGGATTCCAGCGTGAAGATCTTGAAGCCAGTTGGGTGGAGTTGATCCTGGGTTCAGAGGCGGCCAAGTGGGGGAATTTATATTTTGGATTTACTTTCAGGTTGAGATTTTTAATCCAGGCGGACAATTTTGATCCTTTTGAAGTATATTTCGTGCCGGGTTACGGCCGTACTTTTGATAATTTCGTGCCGGCCCTGAATCTGTATGTCAAATACGTTATCCCTTTTGGCAAAGGGATCGAACGTAAATAAATGATCCTGTGGATCATTTTAGTGAGGAGCCGGATAGGGTAGCGAGCCGCAAAAGTAAACTCGATTGTATCATTGATAAAATCACCCAAGGTGAATGTCCACCAAATCGCGGAAGATGAAATAGTGTAAATTGTTCGAATGGTAAATGAACTTGCAAAAGAACATTCATTTTCAGAATTGTTAATTATTTACGATCTTGATTTTTAAAAATTCAGATATGAAGAATAAAATAATTTTTCTTTGCACATTACTTGGTTTAATTATTTCCTGTCAAAATCCGCAAAACAAACAGGATAAAGACCATGAAGCTGAAATAAACACTACCCTACTGGATCAACAGATATCCCTTGAGGTCGCCCAGGAATTAATCAGTAGTGAAACTGAGATCGACAGTAAAAATTACGATAGTGCCATAATGTTTCTTGACATAAGGGATTTTACAGCCTTTTCAGACTCTAGAGAGCCAGAAGAAGTTGTGTTAAAAGGGATAGAGAAAAATGTTGAAATCCAAATATTGGTTTGAAACAATATGTGTTCGAAGTTTATTCTTTATAAAATATCAGTGCATGCATATGGAAGATTCAATGAATTATGATACATTAAAGCTTCTGCTTATAATATAATTAAGGAAATCAAATGAACCTTCACTAGAAAATAAGGAAAAATCTAATGGCTATTAAGCAAATTGCCATATTGTTGCTACTCATATCATCTTCATTGCCCTTGGCATCTCAGGAGAACGATAAATATAAACTCTATGTTCATCCGGATTATGACTTTCCCTATACGGTAAACAATCCTGATGAATCCTGGGTACTGCCAGGCAAACTGGAAGAGGTATCTGGTTTAAGTTATATCGATGAGAATTTGCTGGCGTGCGTTCAAGATGAGAAAGGAAATATTTATCTGTTCAATTTACAATCGGGAGAAGTGGAACAAAAGATTGATTTCGAAGATGATGGCGATTACGAAGGTATTGAGATCATTGGTCAGGATGCCTGGATTTTGAAAAGCAATGGCACCTTGTTTGAAGTAACAGATTTTCTGGAAGACGAAACGCCTTTTGTAAGAAAATATGCCACAGAACTGACAGGAAAGAATGATGCAGAAGGACTGGGATTTGATCCCAATGAAAACAATCTCCTGATTGCCTGCAAAGGCCATCCATTCGTCGATGAAAAAAAAGGTAAAGAATTCAAGGCGATTTATAATTTCAGTCTAGAAGAGAAAAAACTGGACCTGAATCCACTTTTTCTGATCGTCATGGATACTGTCAAATACTATAAGAATTATAATACCATGACGCAACTGGGAGTGGAATTGATGGCTTTCATAAACGATTCAAAAGGCGACGTGTCATTTCAGCCTTCTGGCATGGCAGTCCATCCGGTAAGTGGAAATTTATATATCATTGCCTCAGTGGGCAATCTCTTGATCGTTTACTCCCGTGAATCAGAAATGCTGGCAATGTTCAAATTGAGGAATAAATATTTTCCGCAGCCTGAAGGGATCTGTTTCAGTCCTGACGGAACACTGTATATATCCAATGAAGCGGATGGTAATGATGAAGCCACCATTCTGAAATTCAGGTTAAAAAAATAATAACAGAATGAAATCTGTTCTATTCAACATATTTCTGACAACGATTATCATGACCATTTCCCTTAATGGGATGACACAAAAAAGGTTTTACGCTCCAGGTAATGAAAATTGGCCGAAACAGATACCTGAAGATCCTGAGGAATTGCTACACAGTATCTACCTCATTGGAGACATCAAATATCCCGGTCCGGAAAACGATAACCTCAAACTGTTGAAGAATCATATCTCCAAGACGGGAGAAAGGAGTACCGTTGTTGTTTTAGGTGATATTCTTTATCCGCTTGGACTGCGTGATTCTACGGATACACATTTCGAGGAGGATGTACAAAAACTGACCTATATCCTGAAAACTTTTGACAATTACCAGGGTAAGATCGTATTCATACCGGGAAACCACGATTGGGCAAAAGGTCGCAGGGAAGGATGGGAATCGGTTCAAAATGAAGAACGCTTCATCGAACAGCACCTGAACCGAGGTAATATATATTTACCTGATGGAGGATGTCCGGGCCCTGTTGAGGTTCCTCTTTCCGATGATATTACATTGATCATCTTCGACACCCAATGGTATTTTCATAAAAATGATAAACCAGGCGTTGATAGTGACTGTGATTTTACAAGCTCAGCGGATCTTGTTATACAAGTGGAAGACGCCATCAAAAGAAACGCAGACAAGAAAATCATCCTGGCCTCACATCATCCCATTTTCAGTGTTGGTAAACATGGAGGTCATTTCCCAACCTCCTATTTACTTTTTCCATTATTAGATGTCAAGAAATGGATGTATTTCCCTTTACCTGGATTTCTATATACAGGTTACAGAAAATATCTTGGTAACATTCAGGATCTCGCCCATCCAGAATATAAACTATTGAAAGAGGCTATTCTGAATACTGTACGGGATCATCCAAATTTGATCTATGCGGCAGGACATGAACATAATTTGCAATATTTTAATGCCGATAGTCTGCATCACATAGTAAGTGGTGGTGGTGGTGAAGGGACTTATATTGCCAGAAAGAAGAAAAAAACTGATTATGCTTATCAAAACAAAGGTTTTTCAAAATTATCATTTTTTGCCAATGGAAATGTATGGATTGAATTTATCAGTCCGGACAGTTCCTACACGGGTGAAATATCTTTTGTGAAAAAATTATTCAACAAGCCTGTTTTTGACCCCGAAAAAAAGAAAGAACGATTAGACAGGTTCGATTTCTCTGATAGCTTAATTCAGGTTAAACTTACTGATTTATATGATAAGGGTAATTTTCATACATTTTTCATGGGTGATAATTACCGGGATGTATGGAATGCAACTGTTGAATTTCAAGTATTCGATATAGACACAGAGAAAGGTGGACTTTCTATCATAAAGAGAGGTGGCGGTATGCAAACCAGGTCTTTAAGACTGGAGGATAAAGATGGCCGGCAATATGTTTTGAGGTCGGTAAACAAATATGTAGAGAAAGCCCTGGCAAGCAATATGCGTAATACATTTGCCGTCGACATCCTTCAGGATGGTATATCAGCCTCCCACCCATTTTCTTCTCTCACTGTTCCGGAATTAGCGGATGCCGCAGGCGTCATGCATACTAATCCAAGAGTGGTTTGGGTTCCTGATGATCCCCGTTTCGGTGTATACCGTAAGGAAATGGCCAATTGTATCTGCTTGTTTGAAGAAAGACCAGCAGACAACAGGGACGACGTTGAAAGCTTCGGCAGGTCAGAAAAGATTGTGAATACCGGAGAGGTCATTGAAAAGACCCAGGATAAACAGGACCATCAGGTTGACCAGATGTCTGTTGTACGTGCCAGGATATTTGACGTACTGATTAACGATTGGGATCGACATGATGACCAGTGGAGATGGGCGAGCTTCAAAAAAGATGATAAAACCATCTACCGGCCGATCCCCCGTGACCGCGACCAAGTGTATTTTGTCAATGAAGGGGTAGCTATGAGGCTGGCCTCACAGATCTATCCACTAAGGAAATTCCAGGGTTTTGATTACGAAATAAAAGATATAAACGGCCTGACATTTAATGCGCGTTATTTCGACCGATCCTTTATGACCGAACCCGACTTTTCAGATTGGATGTCAATTACAAAAGACCTTCAATCCGGCATTTCTGATGAAATAATCCATGATGCGATAACTTCCCTGCCTGGGAATATCTACGATCTGTCGGGTCAGGAGATCGAAAATAAATTAAAAGCGAGAAGAGACGGGCTTCAGGTCTACGCTGGGGACTTCTATCGCTTTCTTTCTAAAAATGTAGACGTGGTTGGGACAGATGACCGTGAATTCTTTGATGTAACCCGATTCGAAAATGGTGATACAAAAGTCACAGTATATGAAATGAGTGACAAAAAAGGAAAGGTCAAGGATCAATTTTACACCAGGCAATTCAGGTATGATGAAACAAAAGAAATAAGATTGTATGGATTGAAAGGAAAGGATTCCATCGAAGTAAATGGTTTTGGTAAAAAAGGCATTAAGGTCAGGGTTATAGGCGGAAAAGGGAAAGACTACATATCTGATCAGTCGAAGGTACGCGGGCCAGGTAAAAATACCCTTGTATATGACCGGAAGGATAAAGAGAACGAGATCATTAAAAGCAATGAGACCAGGCTTCAATTATCCAATATTAAATCCGTAAACGAATATGATCGAATGCAGTTTAAACATAATACTTTGATGCCTTTATTGCAGGTGGGATACAACATAGATGACGGTATATTTATAGGTGGTGGTGTTAACAGTAAGCGTTATAATTTCAGAGACTCAACATTTCACAAGTTCACAGGAAACCTGGCTATCCGGACGGCCGCTTTTGCCATCAGTTATAGCGGCTTGTATACGTCTATATCACAAAAATTTGACCTTCTGGTAGATGCAGATATAAGCTTTCCCCGGAATGTTGATAACTTTTTCGGACTTGGCAATGAAACTGAAAAGCTAACGGATGATAAAAGGTTTTACAGGGTCCGATACAGTTATGCCTGGTTAAATCCAAGTTTAAAACAGGTCTTTGGGAAAACGTTTTCTTATTCGTTTGGGGCTTTTTATCAATATTTTCATGTTACTGATACAGCAGATAAATTCATAGGAGAAATATATCCTGAATTGATGGACTCCACGGCATATATTCCACATCATTATACAGGTTTGATCCTGCGAGGCAAGGTGGACACAAGAGACCGGATATTGTTGCCGAGAAGGGGTGTTTTATGGGATACGGACATTATGGGATTCTATAGTATCCGGGAGGATGGAAAAAATTTCGTTAAATTACGTACGGACTTGCGTTTTTTCCTGAGTTTCCGAAAAGATCCAAGGGTGACCTTCGCTTTCAGATTTGGTGGTGCAGCAAATATTGGTGATTATGAATTTTTCCACGCAAATTATCTTGGTCTGCAAACCAACCTTAGAGGATATAGAAGCAATCGGTTTGCAGGGGATTATTCCTTTTATCAAAACACGGAAATTCGGTTTAAATTATTAGATATAAGGAGTCATGTGTTTAACGGTCAAACTGGGTTCTTCCTGTTTAACGATATTGGCAGGGTGTGGATTAGTGGAGAAGATTCAAATAAATGGCATGATGGATGGGGTATTGGCGCCTGGCTTACACCATTTGATTTTACAGCCCTGACACTGACCTACAGCAGGTCAACAGAGGACAGGTTGGTGACATTTGCATTTAGATTTCTGTTCTAATTAATATAAGACCATGAATAATAAGAAAATTCGGGACAACTTTAAATTATGAAGCAGATAAACGCCGATTTAGTGGGTGAGGTTGAAGACTACGTTACAATTTTATTGAAAGATAAGCTGACAGATAGTTACTCCTTTCATAATGTTGAGCATGCAAGGTACGTAGTTGATAATGCTGAATATATAGGAAAAAAGTGCAATTTAAATGATGAAGAACAAAATATCTTAAAAGTCAGTGCCTGGCTCCATGATACGGGGTATATAATTAACTCAGAGAATCACGAAGAGGAAAGCGCACAAATCGCCTCCGAATTCTTAGATGCCAGAGGATTGGATCCTGCTTTAGTCAGGCGGATAACGGATACAATCAAGACCACCTGTATTCCTCAGAAACCATTTGACAATATTTCAATGGTTCTTTGCGATGCTGATCTGAGTCATCTGGCAGAACCGGATTATTTTGACCGAGTAGAAAGCCTGAGGGCAGAATTTGCAAACCTGAGAGGGAAAAAGCTTGGAAAGAGAAAGTTTTATAAAATGTCGGTTAAATTTTTCAAGCATCATAAATATTATACTGATTTTGCACAAAATGAACTCCAACCGATTAAAGAAAAGAATTTAGAATCACTACGAAAGAAAATCACGATTATGGAAGAAAAGAAAAATAAGAAAGGGATTCCTGCGGAATCTCAAAAAACAAAGGCCAAAGGATATTCCCGGGGTGTTGAATCAATGTTCAGATTGACAGCCCGAAATCAGATCAACCTCAGCTCAATTGCTGATAATAAGTCAAACATTTTAATATCAGTAAATGCCATTATGATGTCCATAACAATGTCTGTATTGGTAACACGATTTGAGGAGGTACCCAATATTATATTGCCCACTTTAATCCTCCTGGTATCTTGCCTGATAACGATCATATTTGCGATCCTGTCAACCCGTCCACAAATATCTGGCGGAACTTTTAATACGGAAGACATTAAAAAGAACAAGGTGAACTTGCTGTTTTTTGGCAATTTCTATAATATGAAGCTCGACGACTATGAATGGGCGATAGAAGAGCTTATGGAAAATGATAAGAATTTATATAAGACGATGATCAAGGATCAGTTTTCACTTGGGGAAGTGCTGGCTAAGAAATACAAATTGCTACGCAAAGCATATAATGTATTTATGGTTGGCATAATCATCTCAGTCATTGCTTTCGTTCTGGCTTTCATAAACATTTAAAGAACATTCATTACTAATTATTTAAACAATGCGCACCGATTGGCTGACAGCTGATCGATAGAAGTAATTTAAATGAAACAGATCGTTTTTATCATCATTCTCCTCGGATTTTTTGGAATACTCATAGGAGCTAACATTTATCTTCCATATCGCATAGGATGGTATTTTAATATTGAAAGCAGGTGGATCTTGAACATCCTTTCCACAGGCATAACTCTCTTCATGATTGCAGGCATCATAACTACAAGCAATGCTATGAGCAATATTGGAAGTCTGATCTATCGAACAGCAGCGATCACCTTAGGAATGATGCTTTACCTGCTCATTTCTGTTTTGTTAGTAGATCTTTTAAGGATATTTACTAATTGGACTCCTCAAATATATGGCTTAATTTCCCTATCGATTTCCATTTTAATATCTCTATATGGGATATGGAATTCAACTAATCTGAAAACCTCACAGGTTGATATACCTATTCCCGGACTAATAAAGGGTATCAGGGCAATCCACCTATCTGATATACATATTGGACATTTCAGGGGAAAAGCCTTTCTTCAAAAAATCGTAGATCAAACCAACAAACTAAAGCCGGATGTTGTTTTCCTGACAGGTGACCTGTTTGATGGTCGAATCAGATTAAAAGAAGAAAGTATACAGCCATTGAAGCAAATAGAGGTGCCGGTGTACTTTGTTGAAGGGAATCATGATATCTATACCGGGGTTAATAAGATCAAGTCATTACTAAGAAAAAACGGCATAAAAGTGCTTGAAAATGAAGTGGTCAAATGGGATGATTTACAGATTATTGGATTAAATCATATGGTAGCAGACCATAATACTGTAAACATGCATGCCTCAAATGATGGCCCCACCATAAAAAAAGTACTGGATAATCTACCTATTGTTAAAGAGGAGCCAAGTATTCTGTTGCACCACAGTCCGGATGGGATCCAATATGCAAGTGATAAGGGTGTTGATTTATATTTATCGGGGCATACCCATGCTGGCCAACTATTCCCTATAAATTACATTTCTGAGTTGCTTTTTCCCTATAACCGGGGGCTTCATAGTTACAACGGAACCAAAATCTTTGTTTCTGAAGGTGCAGGGACCTTCGGGCCACCTATGCGGGTAGCTACAAAAAGTGAAATCACTATTGTTAAACTAATGCCAAACTGAAACTGAAAACTTCTTCCAGGGAATGATAAACAAATAAATATTGGATATCTTTTCTGCTTAAATTGAGAAAATATGAAATCAAAATGGACACTCTTTGCTGGCATTCTCTTGTTAACACTTGGTATAATACTCAGAAAGACAACTGAACTTGGTCTTGAAGGCTTAATACTAATCATTGTTGGGGTGGCATTCAAAACCTATTATATTATCAGCAAGGCCCAAAGTGGTGAATATAAACCGGGATATGAATTGATATTTCTATTTGTGGGATTGGCCATGTTTTTGTCCGGACTTTACATTAGATCACAAGAACCTCCTTTTAGCCCGACTTTGTTGATCATCCCAGGCATTTTATTAAAAGTGTTGTTTATCGTATTATTTATAATCAAAATACGAAAAACCAGGAAACTATTGGAAGGTATTGCCTAGAAATAGATTAGATAGATCCAGATAGAGCTAAATAAAGTAAACCAAGTCCAGGGTTTAATGTTATTAATAGGTAGCCAAATATTGTGACCTACAGTATTGATCAATTTGAAACATCAAAAAACGGAAAAATGAGTAAAGCAAAATGGAAAGTTGAAAATATACCTGATCTCACAGGTAAAGTAATTGTAGTAACCGGAGGTAATAGTGGTCTTGGATATGAATCCGTTAAGGCTTTTGCTGAAAAGGGTGCCGAAGTGGTATTGGCAAGCCGTTCTACAGAGAAAGCTGAAACTGCTAAAGCACAGATCATGAAAGGCAATCCTTCGGGGAAGATCCAGGTAATGAACCTGGATCTTATGGACTTTTCTTCAATCAAAGAATTTGCCCAAGAGTTTAGAGGAAAATATGATCAAGTGAATGTTCTGCTTAATAATGCAGGGATAATGACGACACCCTATTTTCTGACAAATGATGGGTTGGAAGCACAGAATGGAACCAATCATTTCGGACATTATGCATTGACCGGCCATCTGCTGGACCTGATTATTAAAACTCCAGGATCAAGGGTGGTTAATGTGAGCAGCAATGGGCATAAGTATGGAAAAATGGATTTTGATAATCTTCTCTTCGAAAATGGGAAAGATTATACCCCCATGAAATCATATGCCCGCTCCAAATTGTCCAATCTTTTATTCACCTATGAGCTGCAGCGCAATTTCGAGTCCGCAAATACAGATAGTATCGCTGTTGCAGCGCATCCCGGAGCTTCCAGAACCAATTTGGGACGGTTTCTTGAAAATAAATGGTGGTTTAAGCCGCTTTTTGCATTGATGGTTCCCTTCACACAGGATCAGGCACAGGGTGCCCTACCCCAGATCAGGGCCTCTGTTGATCCCGAAGTTGCAGGGGGAGAATATTACGGACCAAGTGGATTCGGGGAAATGAAAGGAGATCCTGTCCTTGTAAAGTCCAATAAAGCCTCACACGACAACGGAGATGCTAAAAAACTGTGGGAGGCATCTGAAAAACTGACCGGAATAACTTACGAATTCTAGAAATTGTATATCAATTGAGTAAATTAAGGACTCTTTATCAGCCCTAAAACTATAAAATTATGTATGTCAAAAAAACTTTCGGTCTAAAGGGTATTTTATCATTTTCAGGGCACCATATTGTATGGTTAACCATTTGGGCTGCCGGGTATACTGCTGCATATGAATATGCCAATCTAAAATGGCTTACTATTCCCTGGGTACCCCTGGCAGTGATAGGTACAGCTGTAGCATTTTACGTTGGATTTAAGAACAACAGCGCCTATGACAGGATGTGGGAAGCCCGAAAGATCTGGGGCGCGATCGTAAATGACAGCCGGAAATGGGGTACTAACATAAAGGCATATGTTAGTAACCAATTCTTAAAAGATGACCTGCCGGTTCATGAACTCCGGAAGGTTCATAAAAAAATAATTTACAGGCATATTGCTTGGCTTTATACCTTAAGAAGCCAATTGCTGATTCCCACCAATTGGGAACACATCCGCCAGGGATGGCAGGTAGGCAAGATGAATAAAAGGAGGTTGAGAACTTTTGGAGTAGGCTTGTTTAAAGATGAATATACAGAGGAAGAACTGACAAAATACCTGCCTCAAGAAGAAGCTGACAGATTGGTAAATTATCAGAATACGGCTACGCAAATCATAGATCAGCAATCTCAGGACTTGAAAGAATTAAGATCAAAAAACTTGATAGATGATTTCCGGCATATGGAATTACAAAGCATATTGAATGGTTTTTATGATAATCAGGGAAAATGTGAGCGGATCAAGAAATTTCCCTTACCCCGTCAATATGCTAATTTGAGTTACTTCTTCGTAGCCATATTTATTTTCTTATTGCCTTTGGGAATGATATCGGAATTCGATAAAATTGGCCAGTATGGAGCCTGGCTTTCTGTTCCTTTCACCATTATTGTGGGATGGGTATATATCATGATGGAACTGGCAGGTGATTATTCTGAAAATCCATTTGAGGGCCTGGGGAATGATATACCCATGTTATCTTTATGCAGAACCATTGAAATTGATCTCAAAGAAATGCTTGGAGAAGAAAATATCCCTCCGGCAATACAGCCAAAGAATGATATTTTAATGTAGATCTACCTCAATCTTCTCTTTCAATTCATTGATCACCTTATGTGAGGTCATATCGCACTGTGTGGGCACCACGGATATGTAATTATTTCTAATGGCCCATACGTCATTATCCTCACCATTATCCAGATAATGGAAATCACCAGCCATCCAGAAGTATTTGCCACCATAAGGGTCTACCCTTTCGTCAAAAGCTTCCTTCCACCTGGCATGCGCCTGACGGCATACCTTGACTCCCTTTATCTGCCCTGCGTCGTGGGCAGGTATATTAACATTAAGTGCAACGCCCAAAGGCAATCCCTTTTCAAGCACCTGCCCTGTAATGGACTCAACTAATTCAAGTGTATGAGAGAAATCAGCATCTGCGGCATAATCACATAAAGAAAATCCGATGGCAGGTATATCATCGATCGCCCCCTCCAGAGCTGCTGCCATGGTCCCGGAATAAACGATGCTGATGGAAGTGTTTGTGCCATGATTAATTCCACTTACCAGCAGATCAGGCTTACGGTCAGTCAAAATATGGTGTTTAGCAAGTTTTACGCAATCAACAGGTGTTCCGGAACACTGGTAGGATTCAATGCCGTTGAATACTTTCGTTTTGTAAAGCCTTAATGTATTACCCACAGTTATGGCGTGTCCCATACCAGATTGGGGGCTATCCGGTGCTACAACCAGGACATCCCCAAATTTTTCCATGATATCAACCAATATCCTGATACCTTTAGAATTTATACCATCATCATTAGTGACGAGAATCAGCGGTTTGCTCATAAATCAAAAATCACTCCTCAAGCAAGGCATTGTAGTAGGCCGTTATTCTGACCAAATCCCTTCTTGAGTCTGTCTTTAGTTTGTTTTTCTTAATATAACTTTGAATCTGAGGTTCCTTTCGACTCATTAATTCATAAAGCTGGGGCTTTTTAAGGCCGTATTTAACAAAATTGCCTTTCTGGTCTAGAAAGAAAAATTCATATTCCAGTTTTGTCCTGGTCATATTAACAGATGACCTATAAGCATAAGAATATTGTGGAACAGTTTCAGTTACAATTTTCTCTCTGGCCAGCAGTGATAATCGGCCTTCGTACAGAACTTCAAATAACAGCGGACGTTCATAATTCCGTTCAATTTCATAAGGGATAGAATAGAAAGTCCTGAACATCTCCACTGTATTATCATAGATGCTAAAATACATTAATTTACGGGCACTGTATGTCTGTATGGTACCTTTGTAAACGATCTGAATAAGGTCATTCTCAATATCATATTTGATCTTACCCGACAATGTATCTCCGTTAGCCAGGGTTACTTTCCCTTCATGCAGGAGATCAGAAGGAAAATCCTGAGCTGAAGAAATAGGTATATCTATCACTAAGAAAAATATGGAAAGTATAAATCTCATTAATTTAATCAGTATCATTCAATATGTCATGCCCCATTCTATCTCTCTTCGTCTTTAAATAATGAAGGTTATATTGGTTTGGGACAATTTCAATTCCTTTTACCCCCACAATTTCCAGGCCATATCCCATTAGGCCCACTCTTTTTTTAGTATTATTTGAGATCAATTGAATTTTTGATATGTTCAGATCGCGAATGATCTGGGCTCCTACCCCGTAATCTCTTTCATCGGCTTTAAATCCAAGTTTTTCATTGGCCTCAACCGTATCAAAACCCTTTTCCTGAAGTTCATAAGCCTTCAACTTGTTCAACAGTCCGATTCCACGCCCTTCCTGGTTCATATATATTACAACGCCTCTACCTTCTTTCTCGATCATTTCCATTGCCCCGTGTAACTGTGGGCCGCAATCACATCGGCAGGATCCAAAGATATCCCCCGTAACGCATGATGAATGAACCCTTACCAGTACAGGATCGTCCTTGCTCCATTCACCTTTGACCAGTGCAAGATGAACTTCCCCTGTATTCGTTTGCCTGTATGCATTGAGATGAAAGCTGCCATATTCAGTTGGCATATTGACATCCGTTATCCGTTCTATTAAAGATTCTTTTTTAAGCCGATACTCAATAAGATCATCAATAGAAACCAGCTTCAGGTTAAATTGATCCGCTATTTTTCTTAATTGTGGCAATCGTGCCATTGAGCCATCTTCATTCATGATCTCAATCAATACTCCAGCGGGTTGAAAACCTGCTAGTCTTGCCAGGTCAATAGCTGCTTCCGTATGACCAGTTCTACGCAACACTCCCCCCTTTTTAGCTTTTAAAGGGAATATATGTCCCGGACGTCCCAGATCAGATGGTTTTGTATTCGGATCGACCAGGGATTTAATAGTCCAGTACCGGTCCTCTGCAGAAATTCCCGTGGCTACTTTTTCATCAATCAAATCAACAGAAACAGTAAACGGCGTACCATGTATGGCTGTATTTTTGCCCACCATCAATTCAAGATCGAGTTCACTACAACGTTCTTCAACCAAAGGCGTGCATATTAAACCACGTCCGTGCTTAGCCATAAAATTCACTATTTCGGGAGTAATGGCTTCTGCCGCGCAGATAAAATCGCCTTCATTCTCACGGTCCTCATCATCAACAACTATAACAACCTCTCCTCTTTTTATCGCCTCAATTCCGTCTTCGATATTATCTAACAGAGTTTCATCTCTCATTGATCCTTGCTTTTATTGATTTTGCAAAAATACGTTATTTGAATTTATATATTTGCTTTTTCTGGTTTTCTCTATTATACCGCTATCGTGAGGAGCAGGTTACAAAAAAATTTTAATTTTTAATAGATTCCGGAACGAGAACTGAATAGAATTTGTTAACTATATGAAAACCTATATATCTATGAGGAATCTAATATTAATGATTCTGGTCATTTTCCTAATAATCATTGATATTGTTGTACTGATTGAACTATTAAATTATGGCAGGAATCCCATAACAGCAGTCATATTTTTGACTGCAAGCATAGTTATAATTACAGCTATTATAAAAACCAGGAAAAAGACCAGGCAGAATAGTCTGAACTGAAGATAAAAACCTCATTTTTTGAGTTATCTGTTTGTTCATTGGGACCAAGGATAAGACTCCATCCCTTAATTTTTAAATTATTTTTTCTATATTTATTTCTTAACACAATATAATACCTTGAAGCCTAATTACATCAGCATTTTTAAATTTGAAATTACCAGCTGGGTAATTGCTTTTATTGCTTATACCTTTTTCAGGATAATCATGGCATTAGATCTTGAAGAACTGCCCTTCTTTCAAACCGGATACCCACCCATTGTTTTAATTGCCTTAAATGTCTTTGGCGGATTTCTTATGGGTATTATCATGAGTTTCGCCGATATTTTTTTCATAAGAACCATAAAAGCGAAACATTCGTTTGGCTATTATCTATTAAGGAAAAGCCTGATTTATATTGTCTCCATACTTTTTGTTTTACTGATAATATTCGGAATTGCTATTGTAATACTAGATATTCCGATTCTCGAAGGAACAAACCATTTCTTAACCAGGGCTATATTATCCTATATGATATATTGCATAGCAGTGAGTGTTCTTATTGGTTTCATTGGCCAGATCAATGATAAATTTGGACCGGGAATTCTCTTCCCCATGTTTATGGGAAAATATCACCAGCCAATTGAGGAAGATAAGATACTCATGTTTATTGATTTGACAGGTTCTGCGAAATTTGCAGAACGACTTGGGCATATTAAATACAGTCATTTTATTCAGGATTTTCTTTTTGACCTGAATGTAGCAGCCAACCAATGTGAAGGATCCATTTACCAATATGTCGGGGATGAAGCGGTGGTATCATGGGACAAGGAGGAGGGCATTAACAACCAGAATTGCATCTCTATTTTTTTTATATTTCAGGATATTATACAAGAAAAGAGGGATTACTATATCAGTCGATTTGGCGAAATCCCGACATTTAAAGCGGGGGCTAATTTCGGACGTGTAATGGTTGCTGAGGTAGGGTATCTGAAGAAAGAAATCGCCTATCACGGGGATACCATTAATACAGCCGCGAGAATTCGTGGGATGTGCCATCAGTATGATAAAGATTTTTTGATTTCGGGAGTTCTAAGGGATGCCTTGAATGGGGGATCAAACTATGTGTTCGAAAGTCAAGGGATCGCTGAACTTAAAGGAAAAGAAAGTAAGGTAGAAATAGTCTCTGTTGAGCGATCAGGTTAACACGAAGGGCATTGGTGAAAAGGATATTATAAACACGATCAATGCGATCCAGCCCAGAATCCTTCTTTCAAAAGACAGCGGTTCATTAATTAATGCCGGCGGATGATATATCCCCAGAAAACGTCCGATTACAAATGCCCATAGGAGCCAGCCTAACCAACCATGAATACCTGGCACAAAGAATGCTGTAATGAATTGTGCAGCAAAGATCGAAACAGCTATTGTAAATTTTGTTCGCAGGCTCATCCTCAATCGCATCAAAGTAAAAAACAGGAAAGCAATATACATGGGTACCGCATAAAGAAGTGAATCTATAGCATCAAATGGCGTTACAAGACCAAGTCCTGAAAAATAAAGGAAAGCAATAAAAATGGACAAAGAAATTATACGATGGTTCTTCCATCCAAACAATCCAAACAAAACATGGCCCCCATCCATTTGGCCAACAGGCAAGAGATTCATTGCCGTAAAGAATAAGGCCAGAAATCCGGCAAATAATAGTGGATAGTGAATTATTTCAAATGGATTGGGTATCAGGGATGGGTCCGTGGCAACATATTTCTCGAAAAACAGGTAAGTAAGGTTTTTCCCCAGAAAGAAAGATCCTGGTTCATTATATACGTGGGCAGCATATTCTGATCCGTATTGCATATATTCAGGATGTATCTGATATATATAATCTACTGGGGGAAGATGTGTAAATCCTATATATAAAACTACCAGTGCTGCGATAAATCCAGCCAATGGCCCGGCTATGCCTACATCAAAATATTCTTTCCGGGATTTGATGAGCTCTTTAATTCGGATAAAAGCACCCATTGTTCCTATGGTAAAGGGCATAAAGACAAAACCCAGCCATAAAGGAATATAGTAAGGCAAGGTAACTTTTATATTGTAATACTTTGCCGTGAAATAATGCCCGAATTCATGAATAGTCAGTATACCGAGGAAGGGTATGGAAAAGTATACTCCGGACAAGGTTTCGCTGAGTGTCAGCCCTGGTTCAAAGTACATCAGTGGTTTGCCATACATCCACTCGGCCCCGGAAATTGTGGTTGTAACCAGTGTAATAATAAAAAGTATGGGGAAGATAGGTTTAAAAGTCCTGTCCTCTTTATCCTTAGATATATCTGTTTCTTTTATATCCCTGCTTGTTTGATTATCTTCCATCAAAAATCAATTTTTATATTCGGCTGGTTGATCTGAACATGACATGTTTTCATTCCCAATTTTTCAGCCGTTTCAATGTTTGGTAAACTGTCGTCGATAAGTATTGTTTCGTCCACACGTAATTCGTTCTCCATAATTACTTGATTAAAGATGTCTGGTTCCGGCTTTCTGGTATGCATTTCAAAAGAATAGTGCACATTTTCAAAAAAGTCATGAATATTTGTTTGGGTTAACTCGTTAAATATTTTTTCGAATTTAATCCGGTGAATGTTATTGGTATTACTCAAAAGGAAGATTCTGTACCTGGTTTTAGCATAATTAAGCAGTTCAATTTTAGTCTTCTGAAATCCCGACAACATTTCACCCCATACCTCATCTATTGTATCATCGCTTAGATCAACTTTAAGAAAACTCCTGATATGATCACGAAAAGACTGATCGCAGATCAAGCCTTTTTCATATTCTTTAAAGAAATTGTTGGAATTATGAATTTCAATAATGTCAACCGGACTCGTTCCACTCAATTCGGCAAATTTATTTGCCGTCTTTTGGGGATCGATATCCATCAATACGCCGCCAAGGTCAAAAATTATATTTTTAATAGTTCCTGAAGCCAAATCTAAAGTGTAAATTTGCCAATTAAGTGGCAAATATGTAACATTGCACTCCCAAATTCAAGAAGCTTAGAGTATAATTAAAATGTTCTTTATAGATGTTGGTGATAGTGACTGTATTTGGTGCCTCAAATTTCAAATACAGCATTTCACATTTCGGGATAGACTCTTCTCC
>CAYMFU010000208.1:0-39716 GCA_964389805.1 uncultured Roseivirgaceae bacterium
AAGGATCCCATTTTAGTTTTGGATTTATGTTAAGATCAGTTTCCTTCTTTTTCGGTATATTATTATTAAGCGGATGCTCAAATGATATATCCGTCTCATTTGATTCTGAATCCTGGAAATCGGATACATATGGCTGTAAGGAGAAAAGGATCATTCTTTATAAGGAGATAATAGGATATCAGAATGAAATTTTAGGTTTAACCAACAAGCAGATCATAAGAATTCTGGGCAAACCCGAAAGAAATGAGTTGTACCGACGAAATCAAAAGTTTTTTATCTATCACATTTCCCCAGCCTCAAAATGCAGCTATACTTATAATGGAGAGGCGCTATTCTTATTTGTCCGCTTTAACGCAGTGGGATTATCTCAGGAAGTTTTTGTACAAGGAGCTCCAAGTTTCAAAGACAAGGCATCTATTTAAAACACAGAGACGCAGCACCTACAATTCCTGCTTCATTTGCCAAAGTGGCTTTTTTAATTTCCAACTGACTTGTATAGTAAGGTGTTAAATTTTTCATTAGGACCTTTTCCATGGGCCCTATGACATAGCTATAGCTTTGTGATATGCCCCCACCTACAATAATTGTTTTGATATCAAGCAATCGAATAGTAGATACCAATGCCTCACCAAGTAGAATTCCAATTCTTTTAAATATATTGAGCGCCACCTTATCTCCTTCATTTGCTGCTGACAGGACTTGCTTAGTGTCCCAGGCTTCAACATTCTTTCCCAAAATCTCACTTTTATTTTTCTTGAGCATGTCATTCAGCATTTTCTGTAGTCCGGCTTTCCCAATAATTGTTTCTAATGTTTTTCCACCTTGTGACATGATATGCCCGAGCTCCATAGAGTTACCATCACCCCCCCTGAAGATATGGTGATCAATTATTGCGGCTCCTCCAACACCGGTTCCAAGGGTGATAAATATATAATTTTCCGACACTTTCTCTTTCCCAAAATAATATTCCCCCAGTGCAGCGACATGTGCATCATTATCCAAATGGAATTGTTTTCCCGGATGATTTGATTCAAGCCTTTCAAGGAGGTTGGTATTCCCAAGGTCGCCTAAATTGGGCAATTCCAATGTGCTTCGGGCATCCCGTGATATTGTTCCGGGCACGCCTATCCCTATTTCTTCAACTTCAGGGTGATTCTCAAATTCCTTCTTTAAAATATCACTAAATCCCTGAACAAAATCGTCTTTTTGCCGAAGTTCACTGGTAGGATATTTTACCTTTTCCAATAATCCGCTTTCTGAGTCCACCAGTCCGATCTTTATATTAGAACCCCCAATGTCAATCCCAAAAAAATGTGCCATATTCTGCTTGATTATAATTTTTAAAATTTCTGCAAAATATAAAAAATACTGATAAAACTATTACCCTGAATACTAAAAGATAGGGTTCAATGAGAATTATGATCCTGATAGTTGAGGCGAGCATTATGGTGACTGGAAATCTTTGGCTTTTTTACAGTATTTACTGGTGTATTTTTCCTAAAAATCATTTTTATTGATGATATTTGCACTGCCAAAATGATCATGGCAATCTGGAAAGGTATTCGTCCAGGCTTTCCTTAAAGAAATTTTTTTTGAAACGTTCATATTGTAAATAACTTTAATAATAATTTAAATTCATTTAAAAATGAGTATAGGTAAAAAATTCAGAGCTGGTGTTCTATATGGAAACGAGGTAAAAGAGTTACTAGATTATGCAAATGAGAATAATTTTGCATTACCTGCTGTTAACGTAATCAGCACCGGTACAGTAAATGCTGCGATTGAAACAGCTCGTGATATTAATTCACCAATCATAATTCAATTTTCAAATGGTGGAGCTGTATTCTTTGCAGGAAAAGGACTTACCAATGAAGATCAGAAAGCAGCTATTGCCGGAGGTGTTGCTGGTGCACACCATGTCAGGGCGATGGCAGAAGCTTATGGAGTTCCCGTTATATTACATACAGACCATTGTGCTAAGAAATTATTGCCATGGATAGATGGATTATTAGATGCAGGCGAAGAATATTACAAGCAAACCGGCCAGCCACTATATAGCTCACACATGCTTGATCTTTCTGAAGAGCCAATAGAAGAGAACATTGAGATTTCTAAGAAATATTTTGAAAGGATGGATAAAATGGGCATGACACTGGAAATCGAATTAGGTGTAACGGGTGGCGAGGAAGATGGTGTTGACAATACTGATGTTGACAGTTCAAAATTATACACACAACCTGAAGAGGTTGCTTATGCTTTTAAACAATTAAACAGTATAAGTGAAAACTTTACAATTGCTGCAGCTTTCGGAAATGTTCACGGCGTATATAAGCCCGGTAACGTTGTCCTCACTCCTATTATACTAAAGAATTCTCAGGAACATATTAAGGAGAAATTTGGAACTGGTGAAAATCCAGTAAATTTTGTATTTCATGGTGGTTCAGGTTCAGAACCTGAAAAAATCACAGAAGCCATTGAATATGGTGCTGTAAAAATGAATATTGATACAGATACACAATGGGCTTTCTGGGAAGGTGTCCTGAATTATTATAAAACCAATGAAGGTTATCTTCAGGGCCAGATCGGTAATCCGGAAGGTGAAGATAAACCAAATAAGAAAAAGTATGATCCGAGGGCGTGGTTAAGGGAAGGCGAAAAGACTTTTGTTGCGCGATTAAATCAGGCTTTCAAAGATCTGAACTGTGTGAACACGAATGCCTAATTGAGATATTAAAATAACTACAAGCCGTGCTGGATAATTACTGGTACGGCTTTCTTTTTGTAAAATATCCATTAATTTTAAATGCTGGTTTCAATTAGGTTTCTTAATTTTTATTTATGAACCTTTCTGAATATTGATATCAATATTCAGCTAAATGACCAAACTGAATTAACAATTTAGAATCCGGAGTGGTTATCATGAAAATCTTTGGTTGATTCATTGGATTATACAGGATTCTGTTATCTTTAAAAGATCATTTCAACCCTAAAGCACTATAATTATGAACTGAAGGGTATATTCAATATTAAATTAATAAAATGGCTCAAAAACCAAGATTAAGTTTCTGGCAGATCTGGAATATGAGTTTCGGATTCCTAGGTATACAGTTCGGATTTGCTCTACAGAATGCCAATGTCAGTCGAATATTTCAAACACTGGGTGCTGAAGTAGATTCAATACCTATTTTATGGGTTGCCGCACCAGTGACAGGCTTGATCATTCAACCTATTATCGGGCATATGAGTGATAAAACCTGGGGGAAACTGGGACGTAGAAGGCCTTATTTTTTGATAGGCGCTATTCTGGCTTCACTTGCTTTAATCATTATGCCGAATTCCCCGGCATTATGGGTGGCAGCCGGTATGCTCTGGATTATGGACGCTTCCATAAACATTAGCATGGAACCTTTCAGAGCATTCGTAGGAGATATGCTTTCTAATGAGCAACGTACAGCTGGATTTGCCATGCAGAGCTTCTTTATCGGCACAGGTGCTGTAATTGCTTCAGCACTTCCATATTTATTGACAAATCTCTTTGGGATAAGTAATACGGCACCGGAAATGATGATCCCTGATTCTGTAAAATATTCCTTTTATATCGGAGCGACTGTATTTTTCCTAGCCGTAATCTGGACAGTCATTTCATCAAAAGAATATAGTCCCGATGAATTGGCTTCTTTTGATGAAGGTACGGATATTGATTCCGGAAATACAGTCAATCAATCTGCAGCAACTGTATATGATAAAAAAATCAATTATCTCAGGAAAAGCTTGATCTGGATATTGGTTGGTGTTATTGCCAGTTATGTCGTTTACCATTATACACTTGACAAGGAACTTTACGTACTTGGTGTAGGTGCTGTAGTATTCGGTATTATTCAATTATTGACCGGAGTAATGCTCAGGAATAATCGAACAAATGGTATGACAGAGATCATTGAGGATCTTTTCCATATGCCGAAAACTATGGGACAGCTTGCCGTAGTACAGTTCTTCTCATGGTTCGCTTTGTTCGCTATGTGGATTTATACCGTCCCTGCCGTTACCAGTCACATATATGGTGTCTCAGATGTTACCTCAGAAGCTTACAATGAGGGTGCCAACTGGGTAGGCGTTTTGATGAGTGTTTATAATGGATTTGCTGCTTTGATCGCATTTTTGATACCTGTTATTGCCAGACGTACGAATCGGAAAATTACACATTTAATTGCATTGCTATTTGGCGGCCTGGGATTGATGTCTTTTTATGTTTTCAAAAATCCCTATTTGCTGATTATCTCTGAAATAGGGATCGGATTTGCCTGGGCAAGCATTCTTTCCATGCCCTATGCTATCCTAACAGGCTCTTTGCCCTCTAATAAAATGGGGGTTTATATGGGTATATTTAATTTCTTTATTGTTATACCTCAGATTCTTGCTGCAAGCATATTGGGCTTCATCACAAAGAATATATTTGGAGGAGAAGCCATATATGCCCTTATACTTGGGGGCATTTCGATGATCATTGCAGGATTTTTAACACTGAAAGTAGATGACAAATAGATAATGTTATTCCTTACCTATCGGATTCTCTTTCCTTGGCAATTTTTGATCTCTTTCAGCAGTAAGATAAACAAATGAAGCGACGATTACAGCCATCTGTTGTAAGTCCGGGATGAGCAAGCGCTCATATGTATCCATATTGGTATGCCAGGTTCTCATATCATAATCTATCGGATCCTGAATAAACTGAAAACCCGGTAATCCGACCTCATCAAAGGCCTTATGGTCAGTACTAGAAGTATTTCGAATGGTTACAGTTGGATGATCTATCATATCACTGAGAGGTTCAAACCATTGTTCGAAAATGGGGCGCAGCATATCGTTTTCCTGCAAATAAATTCCTCTGATCCGACCTGTTCCATTATCAATATTATAATAAGCCGAAAAATTAGCGTAATCCGGATGCACAATTCCTTCTACTTTATTGGCAAAATGGTTTTTTACATAGTTTCTCGATCCATATAATCCTTGCTCTTCCCCTGACCAAAGAGCTATTCTGATGGTTCGCCTGGGCTCATATCCAATTGCTTTTAAGATTCTTACAGCTTCCATCATAACAATACAACCAGCTGCATTATCAACAGCTCCTGTTCCGGCATGCCATGAATCCAGATGGCCACCCAGCATTACGAGCTCAGGCTTCAATTTCTTATCTACTCCAACAATATCAGCGACTACATTGAAAGAGTTCAGGTTCTCATCATAAAAGGTAGTCTTTACCTCAGCTTCCACCCATACTTTTATGTCATTTTCTAAAAGTCTAGCCATCAGATCTGCATGTTCCGGTGCCATTTCCAACTGGGCTATTGGTATTTCAGCATCACTTTTATAGGCATCTCCTCCTCCACTGGTTTTTAATGTACCATGTTTCCCTCTTGATCCCCTGATCAATAACGCCACATTTTCTTCCACCAGGAATTCATTAATCTTATTGTTTAATGCTCTCCAGGAACGATATTGAGCTATCCTGCTTGGCGAATATCTGCCTGATTGTCCCAAGGATTGTTTGGCTTCTTCTTCTAGTTCTTCCTTAGTGTACCTTAATGCCTCTGCTTCAAACGATGGAGAAGTATCAGCAGAAGATCTGAGAAGTACTATCTTATTTTTCAGTTTCCCTTTATATGGCTCAAGATCTTCTTCCGAGGTAACATCAAGCAATACAACTTCATCAGATATCAGTCCATTTGTCGAACCAGTCCATGCTTTAGGAACCGCTATAAACGGAAAATAATAAGGGGCCTTCATAGCTACATAGCACTTATCTACATTCCACCCTTTCCCAAATTCCCCCCACTCTTCCATCATGGCATTGTCCAATCCCCAGGTTTTTAATTGTCTAACAGCCCACTCTCCAGCTTTCCGGTGACCGGGTGAATTCGTAAGGCGTGGTCCGAATGCATCTGTCAGGTAAAATGCAAGATCTTTTACATTTGAATTTTTTAAGCCTTCCTGACGAATTTTATGGATAACTTCAAGATCGATATCTTCCTGCGATATAGAGGAAGTTGAAACCACGCAGGATAGAAACAAAAAGAAAAAATGCCTCATAGCTAAAAAATTAAAAATACGACAAAAAATTTTGCTGCGATTTTACGCAGTAAAAAAGTAAATAACTAAGATCAATTCAAAATTTTAATCTCGAATAATCTTTCAAAAAGACAATTGTAGAATCTATGATAAACTAAAGTTATGAATATTGAAATCATAAATAGATTTTTAAAATGAGATAATAGTGAATTGGGAATTTCTCCTCACTAATAATTACTATAGCTACGATAAAAAAGAAATGCTTATTTTTGCAGGATATGAAGACGGTGGCATTCTATACATTGGGCTGTAAGCTTAATTTTTCTGAAACTTCCACAATTTCAAGATTATTTGAACAGGAAGGATTCAGAAAGGTTAATTTTGAAGATGGGGCCGACATTTATGTAATAAACACCTGTAGTGTCACCGACAATGCGGACAAAAAGTGCCGGAAAGTGGTTAGAGAGGCCCAAAAACTTGCGAATGAGGACCCCTATATCATTATCATGGGGTGTTATGCTCAGCTTAAGCCCAAGGAGATCGCTACAATCCCTGGGGTGGATGCCGTATTGGGAGCAGCCGAAAAATTTAAACTATTTGATTATTTAAAAGATTTTGGCAAGCAGGAAAAACCTAAAATCCTTGCATCTCCCATCAGTGAAGCCAGTTCATATCATCAGGCATTTTCACTCAACGACAGAACACGCACATTTCTGAAAGTTCAGGATGGTTGTGATTTTACATGCGCCTTCTGTACTATACCTCTGGCCAGGGGAAAAAGCAGAAGTGATACCCTGAAAAATGTGATAAAGAATGCTAAAGACATTGCATCACAAGGTGTCAAAGAGATCGTACTTACTGGTGTTAACACTGGCGATTATGGACTGGTTGAAGATAAACGTGAATATCGCTTTATCGATTTAATAAAAGAACTCGATAAAATCGAAGGTGTTGAGCGATTCCGGATCTCTTCTATCGAGCCCAACTTACTGACTGATGAAATAATCAGCTTTGTCTCAAAATCTGAACGTTTTGTGCCCCACTTCCACATTCCTCTACAATCAGGCTCGAATAGGATCCTGAAATCTATGCGGAGGCGATATCTTAAAGAATTATATCTGGACAGGGTAAATACAATCAGGGAAGTCATGCAGCATGCATGTATTGGCGTGGATGTGATTGTGGGCTTTCCGGGTGAAACTGAAGAGGAATTTAAAACAAGCTATGAGTTTATTAATGAACTTGATGTATCCTATCTCCATGTTTTTACTTATTCTGAACGGGCAAATACTCTAGCGATAGATATGCCAGGATCAGTGCCGGTTAAAATACGTAATGAAAGATCGAAAATGCTACGCAATCTTTCCTTCAAGAAAAGGCATAAATTTTATGAAGAAAATATTGGCAGAGATGAGGTTGTCCTTTTCGAACATGATATTGAGAATGGCAGGATGCATGGTTTTACAAGGAATTATATTCGTGTAGTTGCCAAATATGATCCTGTTCTGATTAATGAAACGCTTCCGGTTAGACTTAAAGAAGTAAATGCCAATGGTTTGGTGGAAGTGGAAGAGAACCAGGTTGAGCCACAATTATCCGATCTCGAAGCTTAAGATTGCCGTTTGCTCTTATCTGGAAGGGATATAACGAAAAGTCGGATACCTGATTATATCTCCTATATCTTTATTCAAAGCGTAAAGCTTCAATTGGATCAAGCCGTGAAGCTTTGAAAGCAGGATAGGTCCCTGATATTAGGCCGACAGCTATACAAATGGCAAATCCAACAAATACCCATAACCAGGGTACGATAAAGACTCCTTCATCACTGATCAAGCCTGATATCAGGTTTCCAATGGCAATTCCGAGTATAACACCTCCCAAACCACCAAAAATACAAATCACGATAGCTTCAATTAAAAACTGCTCTCTGATCTTCCTTGGATTAGCACCTATCGCTTTTCTAATACCAATTTCACGTGTCCGTTCAGTTACAGACACAAGCATGATATTCATAAGTCCAACTGAGGCTCCAAGTAATGTTATGAAACCAATTATAAATCCACCAATTCTCAGATAAGAGCTTATATTCTCTAGTTCCTCCTCAAGGGTTAGGTTTCTGGAAATCTCAAATGAGTTTTCCTGGCCTATTCGATCCTGGCGTATCGTCCTCATCAGTCCAGTTGCCTGTCCTTGTGTATATTCCATCTGTTCCGGATTATCTACCCCAACATTGATATAGTATCTGAAATTCGTCCAACCCGTATTCAGACGAATAGCGCTTTCAATTGGGATAATTACTGATCTGTCAGAGCCACTATCTCCACCCAGGGCGCCTTCTTTTTTCAATATCCCGATTACCTTATATTTATTACCAAAGCAGGCAATTTCTTTATCCAATGGATTTTCATTAGCTTCAAAAAGGTTTTCAACCAGCTGGTTCCCAATTAATGCCACAGGCCTACCAAACTTTACTTCATAACTTGAAAAGTTTCTGCCTGTTTCAATATTGTATCCTTGAAGGTTAAGATAATTTTCATTCGCACCAACAATTCTAATATTCGGATCCGTTTTTTTCGAAAGTCTTTTGATCTCTGCATTCCATGACACGTATGTGGAAACACTAACTGCCTGAGAATATTTAAATAGATTTTTAAACCTCTTAACTTCAAAATATTCCAAAGGTTCATACTTTTTCTCTTCTACCCCACTTCTGTTTCTACCCCGCTCGGTACGTATAGAGCGGATTTCAAATGAATTTGCTCCCAAATTAGAGAAACTGCTATTAATAGATGCTTTCATACTGTCGATAGCTGTAAGAATCCCGACGAGTGACGTAATCCCGATAGCGATAATCAGTGCAGTTAGTATGGAACGCAATAAGTTGGCTGAAATAGACTTTAAACCTTCTGAGATATTTACGATAAGATTCATGAAAGCATGCTTTTTAAAAGATAAATATACTTGTCAATCTTTATTCAATTAAGTATTATTACTCTAATGTAGAATAATTTATATGAAAGGTAATATAAGATGGTAAAACTCTTCAAGTTGGTTTTGATGTTGTGCATTTCACTGATTATTGGATTGAGTGCTTCTCGAGCTGCTTATATATTGATTCCAATGGACAATAGCCAATCAAACCATTTGAAAGCATATGGGATTGCCTATTGGTCATTGCAGAACGAAGTTGAGATTGACTGGTTACTAAATTATCGGGGCGGAAGTTTTATGGTGAAATATTTCCAGAAGCTTGAAAATGAACTGATCATTCGCGGTGTTGGTTACACTGTAATTTCGGATGCACAATACAATCAGATTCTTAATGAGATTTCCAGCCCTTCTTCAAATACCGATATCATGAAATTGGAGAAAGCCCCCAGAATTGCCGTTTATTCTCCTAAAAGCAATCAACCTTGGGATGATGCAGTGACCTTGGTTCTGAGCTATGCGGAAATTCCATATGATGTTATTTTTGATGATGAAGTCATGTATGATGAATTGCTCAAATATGATTGGCTTCATCTTCACCACGAAGATTTTACAGGTCAGTACGGAAAATTTTACAGGAATTACCGTAATTTTCCATGGTATATCCAGCAACAGCAGGAGTTCGAGGCCAGTGCTCGGAAACACGGATTCCAAAAGGTTTCCCAACTTAAATCGGCGATTGTAAAAAAAATCAAGCTTTATGTCATTGGGGGTGGATTTCTGTTTGCGATGTGCTCGGCCACCGATACATTCGACATCGCACTTTCAGCTGATGGTGTCGATATTTGCGAATACATGTATGATGGTGATCCTGCCGACCCGGCTGCTCAGAAAAAGCTGACTTTTGATAATACTCTTGCTTTTAAGGATTTCAAGCTTGTTAGGGATCCACTCGAATACGAATTCTCTAATATTGATCAAAATGCTCCTGATAGAAATATCCTCGCAGAAAATGATTTTTTCACCCTCTTTGAATTTTCGGCTAAATGGGATCCAATCCCAACCATGCTCACACAAAACCATGAAAAAATAGTAAAGGGATTTATGGGGCAGACAACAGCCTACAAAAAAAGCTTAATTAAACCGGAAGTGGTTATTATGGGGGAAAATAAAGATCTGAACGAGGCAAAATATTTACATGGGATTCAGGGAAAAGGATTCTTTACCTTTTACGGAGGGCATGATCCGGAAGATTACCAACACATTGTTGGAGAAGCACCAACAGATCTGAACTTGCATCCAAATTCACCCGGTTACCGTTTAATTCTGAATAATATCCTCTTCCCGGCAGCTAAAAAGAAAAAGCAGAAAACCTGATAGGCTTAAACAAATGAATCTCTCCTTCATATTGGTGGAACCTGCCGTGCCTGAGAATATAGGTGCTTCTGCCAGGGCAATCAAAACCATGGGATTTGAAAATTTATGTCTTGTAAAATCTTCCAGGCATTTGGACAAAAAGTCAAAGATCCTGGCTCATGGTTCCGGAGATGTGCTTGAAAATGCAACAATGTATGAGGACTTTAATCAAATGGTATCCGACTTTGATTTTCTGATCGCCTCTTCCGCAAAACGCAGAAGGACCAATGAAAATTACCTGCCGGCTGAGGAATTACCTCAATTTTTACTAGATAGAAAGGATAATTTTAACCGGATCGGCATATTATTTGGACGGGAAGAATCTGGCTTGACCAATGATGAAATCAGGAAATGTGATCTTATCACTTACGTGCCTATAGCCAACCCATATCCATCTTTAAACTTGTCGCAAGCAGTGATGATATATGCCTATTTAATGTCCAGTATTATAGGGATAGAATCGATGCCAGAGGAGGAAAACAGTCCAGATGAAAGCCTACCGGCGCTTAAAGGGAAAGTAAAAAATTTACTCGAAGAAATTGAAATAAAACAGCCCCATATCATTGGTCCCAGGATCATGGAAAGATTATCATTTCTTAAGAAGGAAGACATTTCATTGCTTCATTCAACATGCAATTCGCTGTTAGAGAAGATGAAAAGCTGATATCTTCTAGTCATAAAACATCCAGCTTAATCCCAGGTCAAGACCTTTCGGTTGACCAGGGTAATAGGGAGATGCAAAGTATCCTTTCCCGGTTTTTTGATTTATATAAGCATATTTGAGAAATAACCTGACTGTTTTAATCTTGATGTTTACAAATACATTAGCTAAAAAATAACTGGGCAATTCAAAATCATTCTGTAAATAAAACTGTTGGGTAATTGGATCATATCCATCAGCAAAGTAGTTGCTCTGATAATGTGTATTTAAGCCAATAGACATTAACAACTTTTCATTAAACATAAACCGGGAATAATAAATACTTGAATTAACGAAAATCGGTGGGATCCTGAAAACATCTCTGGCTTCTTCTTCTCCGGATTTAAAGGTGTATATAAACTGATTGTCCCAATGCAGGTTTTTGCCAAACTGAAAGTTCAAGTCGATCCCGGGAGAATATAGTTGAGCAAATCCCGAAGCCTGAGTTGGCATTTTGTCTGCATCAAAATATATATAATTCTTTAACATGGATAGGTTAAAAAATGGCCTGATGGCAATCTTTTTCAACGGGATCTTAAATAGCACCTTGATATTATCTGATTGAACCGACCCAAAACTATTATACCATTCATAATGATTGCTGAAATATCTTTCATGCATAAAACCTGGATCATACATCATTCGCTGATAGGATAATTCCCAGAAACGGTTTTCATATATGCCCCTGATCTTATGATTTCCATTATTCAACATCAATTCTCCTTCAACAAGAAGATAATAGGAACTGTCGTTATCATATCTTAGGCTTCCGCCCACGTAACCTTCTGTTCTGTTTTCCACATCAGTCAGATAATTCTGATAGAACCTGACCTGACGATACCGATAGTAAGCATTGTAGAATGCCTTTTTCAAGTCGCCTTTCACACCCGCTTCATTGGTTATATCATTTATCTTATTTTTATTCCATGTTTCAGATGTATTGAAAAGAATGCGGTCATAAAACTCCTGATTGGTTGATACTTGTGGATCTGAATAATAATTTGAGATCAAGGATGAATAAAACTCATTATAGACAGCAAATGCTGGATTTAACTGGTACTGTTGGTATAGATAGTACTTTATATTCAACTCAGAGCTGCCTGCATCCTGGAGGTTTACTTCGGCGTTTTCATCGAAAAAATCATTTATATTTCTTAATCCTGTTGTATCTACTCCTCCACTTTCAACCACTTTATGATTCATCCTTGTATATGCTCCAAGTGCAAAATAATTACTGTCAGGGGTCCAATAGTACATATAGAAGTTATAAGATAAACTCCGGACAGCATTATCCCCTCTACCAGTACTACTGATCTGTTTATCCATTGTGTACCATAAAAGGTTAAATCCAAAATTCCAATTGGGTTTTATACTTTGGCTGAAAGAAATATCTGTAATATTTCGATTTCCTGATCCGAAAACCGCGTATAAATCGGTATGAGGGGAACGCGTATCAAACAATTTTATATCCTCAACAGGTAAACCATATAACGAATACGTATAATAACCTGAGGTTTTCCCAATTATAGAGGGTGGTTCATAAAACATAGGTTTTACAGAAGTACCGACGAGACCCAGATCCTGAAGTTTGTACCTTCGTCTTTCCATTGGAGAATATCGTTCGAAACCAATTATTGTCGTGTCAGGATGAGAAGACACATTCCTATTGAATTTAATGTCTTTAATATATTTGTATTTCGTTGTTGTTGGACCGTAAACATTTTGCGTTGAATCATCAAGAATCTGGGAGAACAGGTCGCTCGCAACATATAGCATTAAAAAACTCAGGAAAAATAGTTTCTTGCTCACTTAATCTTCTGTTTTATCTAGCACCTTTTGTATGAATTCTTCAAAATCAGATTCATTTTGAGCAAATTTATAGGTTATCGGTTGAAAAAATACAGGATAATCCATTAAAATGTCTTGTAACTCCGTTCCAACGATACGCACAATATCCTTTTCAGAAAATATAATACAGATTCCTTCTTCGTGTTGGCTCTTGTAAAATTCAATAATTCGCTTCAGGTTTTTACCAGAGAAATAATGATGATCAGCAAAATTAAAGTGTTTAACCAGATGATAATTTTTGTCAATAAAATCAACCAAAGGTTTGGGTTCCGCTATAGCCGTTACCAATATAACTTTTTCGCAGCTATCGGATTTATTATTAAAAACAGGTACTGGTATTCCATATTGTATATTCATAAAAAAAACCGGAACATTTCTTCTGGAATACCTGGATATGGAATTATCTATTCGCTTTATTTCCTCTTCACCCAATTCATCAGGACATTTTGTAACTATAATTACATCTGCCCGGTTTGCATTATTTTTGGATTCCCTAAGATTACCAGCAGGCAAGAGCATATCATTGTAAAAAGGCTTGTTATAATCAGTTAAAAGTATGTTGCAGGTAGGTTTTATTTTTCTGTGTTGATAGGCATCATCGAGGAGAATAAGATCTGTTTCCGGAAGAGAGCTAAGAATATGTGGGATGGCAAACAACCTGTCTTCACATACCGAGACTCCAATCTCATTATTAAATTTATTGAAGTATTGAAAAGGTTCATCGCCGATAGTTTTTGCATCATCCTCTTTGCCGGCTAAAATGAAACCATTAGTTTTTCTTTTATATCCACGGCTAAGCGTTACAATTTTGTTATGCTCTTTGCGCAATCTGATCAAATATTCCACAACAGGCGTCTTGCCGGTTCCTCCGACAGTTATATTCCCTACTGATATGGTTGCAACTTCCAGGTCAAATGATTTGAAAAAATGATTATCATAAAACCAATTACGAAGGTGAGTAACCAGGTGGTATAATAAAGAAAATGGAAAAAGTAATAACCTAACGTACCTCATTCAGATGAAGATATGAACCAATAATACCTCAGCAAATCTGCGCAAATATAGTATTAAATAAAATCGCTGGTGGTTTAATCGTTATTTTCCTGCTCCAAAGTTTGAGCTACGAGGGATTTTAGTTTATCTAGTTTTTTAGGAGTGATGTCGTTGTCTTTATACTCTTCTATTGGTTTCCCCTGGTGCTTAATTAGTTTATTAATTCTATCCCAATTTAGTTTGTAGTCAGAATAACCAGATTTCTTCATCTTCTTGGATAGCTGAACATAAAAATACCTTAAATAGGGCTTTTTCCAATTCAGTTTATAAATATCAACTTTATAATGTTCACCAATAGCCAATATCTCACGATTTATTTTTTTGTTTTTCTCAAGAACATCAAGGGACCTACGCAAGATCTTTTCGTTTATATTTGTTTCCTGTTTTTCCTGTTCCTCTGTTGGTTCTATTTCTTTTAGACCACTAACAGTTTTCAGTAATTCCTGTAATTGATGTTCTATAACTTTGAACAGCGATTGCTGCTCATCATACTGGGTTTTTATCTTGATGATTTGCTCAATCAGATCCCTTTTTTTAATCTTCTTTTTAATATCCTTTTGGTCTGTATCGGACTGAAGATAAGAGTTTAATATATCATAAAAGGAATCCCTTTCTGTCATCTGAAGCTTGAATTTGTTTATTTTACATAAAAAATAAATGAAATCACCCCTCCCATGGCAATTTCAATTGTTATAAAATCTATGAAATATATACACCATTTGGCCATATTGATCGATAATACTTCTACTTCTATTCGAATCTATACAAGTGTTAATCTCCAGTAAAGTGTAAAAATATTAAAATATCAGATTAAGTATAGATTTAATCCAATAAAATAACTTATAAATACAATTATTATTATGACAAACTTTAAGTATTTATTCTTTTATCTCTTTTTTAAATTGATCACTCCCAGAACTGATAAGTATATTATTTATTCGATCACCCTTACTATCAGATCAGTTAAATTTATTATAAATGCACACCGAGATTAACTACTCACAATCTAATGTAAATATCGAAAGAATACAATTAAAAACGAATATAATTATAAAAAAATCAAAACTTTTATTTGAAAGTAAGATTTAATAGCATATTTCTTAGATTTGATTGATGAATAGAATTAAAGATTAACTAAGGAAACTATGGCAAAAATCAAGGATATTACAGGGTATCTTGAACAAACCGCCCCTCTCCCTCTACAAGAAGATTATGACAATGCGGGCTTGTTAACTGGTAACGAAAACCAGGAAATCAATGGAATTTTGATAAGTCTTGATGTTACAGAGGCCGTTATTGATGAAGCCATCAGCTTAGGATTTAATTTAATTATATCTCATCATCCGATCATTTTCAGGGGATTGAAAAAAATAACTGGTTCAAATTATGTTGAAAGAGTTATTATAAAAGCAATTCAAAACAACATTGCACTATACGCAATACATACCAACCTGGACAATGTCAAAAATGGTGTCAATAAAAAAATTGCAGATAAGTTAGGACTTAAAGATGTCAGGATTTTAAAAGCAAAAATTTCTGGCCTATGTAAATTAGTATCTTTTGTTCCTAAAGATAATGTCCTGGAAGTACTTGATGCCGTACATGCCGCTGGGGCTGGCGTTATAGGCAATTATGATCACTGCAGTTTTAGAATGCAGGGTACTGGCCGCTTTAAACCAAACGAAAGTGCAAATCCTCATATTGGAAAAAGAAATGAATTTGAAGAGGTCAACGAAGAACGTATAGAATTAATATATCCGGAACATTCAGCACATAATGTAATAGAGTCATTAAAAGCTGTCCATCCCTATGAAGAAGTAGCATATTATATTCATAAGCTGGAGAATAAATCGGAAGACGTAGGTAGTGGTATGATCGGACAATTTGAAAATGCGTTTAAGGTAAATGACTTTCTTTTGACCCTAAAAAAGACTTTTAATATTGAACACTTTAAATATACACCAGGTCAGGCTGATAAGATTGAAAAAGTTGCAGTATGTGGTGGTGCCGGATCCTTCCTAATAGAAACAGCAAAAAAGGCAGGTGCTGACGCATTCATCAGCGCCGATATTAAGTATCATGAGTATTTTGACGCGGATGGAAAAATCCTGGTTGCGGATATCGGGCACTATGAAAGTGAAGCATTTACAAAAGAATTGGTTTTTGAGTTATTAAAGAAAAAATTTAGTAATATTGCACTCCGATTATCAGAGGTAAACACTAATCCAATAAGATATATCTAAATTTACATGGAAAGTACGGTAGCCCAAAAGTTAGAAGCACTTGTAAAACTTCAATCCATAGATTCACAGCTAAACGAATTAACAAAAATCAGAGGGGCTCTTCCCAATGAAGTACAGGATCTCGAAGATGAAATAATAGGCTATGAAACACGAATAGCCAATTATGGAAAAGAAACTGAGGCCGTTGAGACTGGAATTGAAGATAAGAGAAATGCTAAGAAAAATGCTGAGCAGTTGATCTCCAAGTATGAAGAACAACAGATGAACGTTCGAAATAACAGGGAGTATGATGCGATCACGAAAGAAATAGAACTTCAGCAACTGGAAATTCAAATTTCTGAGAAGAAGATCAATGAGTCCTATGAATCAATCAAAAGCATAGAAGAACGCATAGAGGAAACAAAAGCTTTGCTTGATGAAAGGAATAAGGACCTTGCGAGTAAGCAATCAGAACTTGAAGTAATTATAGCAGAAAGTGAAGAAGAGGAACAGAAATTCATGAAGCATAGGGAAAAAGCTACAAAAAACATCGAGGAAAGGCTTCTCAAGTCCTATACCAAGATCCGCAATAATGCTAAAAATGGCCTGGCCGTAGTCTCTATTAAAAGAGGGGCTTGCGGAGGATGTTTTAACATTGCACCTCCTCAGAGGCAAGCAGAGGTTCGTGAAAGAAAAAAATTAATTGTATGCGAACATTGTGGACGTATTTTGGCCGATGTTGAAGACGTAGTGGAAGAACCGGAAAAGAAAAAAAGAACCAGAGCCACAACTAGCAGGGCAAAAAAATAAATTAAGCATTTAGAGAAGCTTGATCAAGATATATACAAAGCGGGCATTACTTTTAATTTGCCTGCTTTTGTTTTTTTACACTAATTCTGTCTTTAGCCAATCTTATGATAAAAGTTTAATTCAAGCTTATCATTACGTATTGGATCTAGATTTTAGAGGTGTAATCCCTGCTCTTTCCTCAGACACCTATCAATCAACACACGATAAAGCCTTTCAAGTCTATATCCTTAATTTAAAAAATACACTTGAACTTCTTCTAGTGCATGAGCCGGATAAATATAAATCATACCCCAGGAAGGAAAAAAAATATATTCACATTCTCAATGATCTGAATAACGATGACCCATACGTTAATTACCTGAAAATTGAATTTAAAGTCCACCGAGGGCTATTGAAGATTAAATATGGCGACAGGATTTCCGGTGCTTTTAATCTCATTCAGGCCTTTCGAAACCTCCGTAACTTTGAAGATAAGTATACCGGGCATATTTATACTCTTAAAGTTTCAGGATTACTGAATATTATTCTTTCCCTGTTTCCAGACCAATATGATTGGATTCTAAATATGTTTCAGGTTGATCCGGATTTTACAAAGGGCATGAATTACCTTAAGGAACTTTCAGAGAGTAATTCTGTATTCAGGCGGGAAGGAATATTGATTTATGCCATCTCTCAATCCTTTTACGGTGACAATTCAGCCGAGGCTGTTGAAACATTAAAATCACATAGTCTATTATTTGATAAGAGTCTGTTATTTAGTTACTTGCTTGCGTTATCTTCAACTAAAAATAGAAATAATAAAGAGGCCATTAAGTATTTTGATCATTGTCTCAATTTTGGCAGATCTTATTTACAGATCCCAGCAATTAATTACCATCGGGCTGAATCTTATCTCAAAGAATTGAACTTTAATAAGGCTTCGTATTTATACGACCTTTATCTCACTAAACCAGATGGGGAATTATTAATTAAAGATTCAAACTACAAATTATACAACCTTGCATTCATTTATGGCATACCTGATAGAGATCACGAAAAATACCGGACCAGGGTTCTGTCCAAAGGGAGTTTACAAAACGGAGCAGACAAATATGCTAATAATCAGTTAACAAACAATTATATGCCGGATAGTACGCTTTTTATATCAAGGCTGTTATTTGACGGGGGATATTTCAATAGATCTATTGAAACTCTGTCCATAAGAGAAAGCTCAAAATTCGCTAATACAGAAGAAAAATGTGAATATTATTACCGCTATGCTCGTAATTATCAATTACTAAAGGTGTATGAATCCTCAATTGATTATTATAATAAGGTACTCAAGATAGAAGGCTCAGAAGAATTCTATTTTTGGGGAAATGCGGTATTAAACCTCGGGCATATTTATTCTAGTTCAGGAGCATACTCAAAGGCGCGGGAATATTATGAGCTTGCTTTAAAATACAAAGGAGAATCATACCAAAACAGTATAAGAACTGAAGCTAAAGCTGGTCTTAAAAAGATCTCAAATCTCTAAAATGGCGCTTTTGAATCCCCGGTATCATCCTTTTTATTTTCATTCTTACTATTGATCCGACTTCTGAAGGTAAAATATCCATTACCCTGATCGCCGCCATCCATATTTCCGGGAGTGCCAAAGCCTTCAGATCCTTCCTCCAGGTCATCGAATTTAGTCAGGTGTCCGATAAATTTGAGTTTCACTGTTCCAAGGGAACCATTTCTGTGTTTCGCAATATTTATCTCACCAATACCCTTTGTACTTTGGCCGTTTTCGTCTTCTGTTATTTTATAATACTCTGGACGATATAAAAACAAAACCATATCGGCATCCTGCTCAATTGAACCAGATTCCCTAAGGTCGGAAAGTTGTGGTCGCTTATCTCCGCCCCTTGTTTCAACGGCTCTACTAAGTTGTGAAATTGCAATCACGGGTATATTCAATTCTTTTGCAATATTCTTTAAGGCCCGTGAAATAGATGCTATTTCCTGCTCTCTGTTACCGCTTGAAGTTGTTTTAGATTTATCGCCAGACATTAACTGGAGGTAATCTACGATTAACAATTCAACACCATGCTGCGCAACCAGGCGTCTGGCTTTAGCCCGTAATTCAAGAATAGTCAAAGCGGGAGTATCGTCAATATAAATTGGTGCCTCCGTCAGTTTAGAAGTTTTATATACTAACTGTTCCCACTCATAATCTTCCAGGTTACCTTTTTTAATCTTATCTCCTTCCAGTTCAGCTTCAGCAGAAATTAACCTGTTCACTAATTGAATCGATGACATTTCAAGCGAAAAAATAGCGCATGGACGATTAAAATCAACCGCTGCATTTCTGAGGGCTGAGACCACCAGGGCTGTTTTACCCATACCTGGCCGGGCGGCTATAATAACCAGGTCGGATTTTTGCCACCCGGAAGTTAAGCGGTCAAGTACCGTAAATCCAGATGGTATTCCCGTGAGGCCATCTTTCTGATTCTTTTTTACTTCAAGCTCTTTTATGGCATCGTTCATCAAAGAACGCATACTGTCAAAATTCTTACGAATGTTGGTTTCTGAAACCTCAAATAGGGATTGCTCCGTTTTATCAAGTAACTCAAAAACATCTGTGGAATCTTCGTATGCATCTTTTTGGATCTCGGAAGAAATCTGTATTAATGCCCGTTTAATAGCCATCTCTATTATTAGCCTGGCATGATATTCGATATTTGCCGAGGAATTTACCTTTGAAGTCAGGCTAGTGATATAATACGCGCCTCCCACAAATTCAAGCTTACCCTTTTTCCTTAACCGGTTAGTCACAGTCAATATATCCACAGGTTCAGAATCCTCAAACAGCTCCCTTATCACTGCGTAGATCTCAGAATGAGCGTCTTTATAAAAAATTTCCGGTTTTAAAATTTCAATAACCTGGGATAAGGCATCCTTTTCAAGCATTAGTGCTCCCAAAATGGCTTCTTCCAGCTCTGGTGCCTGGGGTGGCAACTTGCCCAGATGGGCACTTAAGTCAAGGTTGGCGATTGATCTACCCCTTGGTCCAATACGTATTTTTGATGATTTATCTGACTCCATTAACCCTTAGAAAAATATAAATTCACTTAAACAAAAGTAAGTCATACAACCAGGTATAAAAAAGAAATTACGAATAAGTTTTGGTATTTTTTTCCACAACCCGAATCTATATTATCAACACCCAAAAATCACTTTTTAACAATTTATTAACATCATTTTGCTTGAGTCCTTTTGGTCCGTCAGTAGATTATTATAAATTTGAGTCTATTATATGGTCAACCATAACCAACACATCCATTTTATTGCAATAGGCGGAAGCGCTATGCATAACCTGGCTATTGCCTTACACCAAACAGGTTATTTAGTAACTGGCTCAGACGATGATATTTTTGAGCCTTCAAGATCGAGGTTATCTTCATATGGCCTATTACCAGTGAAGATGGGATGGTATCCTGAGAAAATAACCAAAGACACAAAAGCAGTTATCTTAGGAATGCATGCCAGAATTGATAATCCTGAATTAAATAAAGCTATCGACCTTGGCATTCAAATATATTCATTTCCTGATTTTGTTTATGAATCCTCAAAAAATGCTAAAAGGGTAGTAATTGCAGGCTCCCATGGAAAAACTACAATTACCTCCATGGTCATGCACGTATTGAAGCAAGTTGGTCAGGAATTCGATTACCTGGTTGGAGCAGGTATACAAGGATTCAATAACATGGTGAAGCTCAATGGATCGCCCATAATTGTACTAGAAGGAGACGAATATCTCACTTCTGCCCTGGATAGAACTCCTAAATTTATCAGGTACAATCATAATATCGGGCTTATCAGCGGAATAGCTTGGGACCATATCAACGCCTTCCCTTCTAAAGAAAATTATATTGATCAATTTGAGAAATTTATTGACAACACACCTGATGATGGTACTTTAATTTACTTTGAAGAGGATGATGTGATAAAGAATCTGATCAGGAATAAGAAAAGAAGTTTCATTACTATTCCATATTCTACTCCTGAATATACTGTAAGGAATGGTCAGTATTTTTTAAAGAAGGGATTGTCGGAAACTGGATTAAAACTTTTCGGTAAACATAATATGCAGAACCTCGCTGGCGCAGTGGAGGTGTTAAAGCAGCTGAACCTAAAGGATAAAGATATAATTCGGGCTATGGAATCATTTGAAGGTGCAGCAAACCGGCTTGAAAAATTGTTTGATGATAATGGAATTGTTATATATAAGGATTTTGCTCATTCACCTTCTAAATTAAAGTCAACAGTTGCAGCCGTCCATGAATTATATCCAAGAAAAAAAATCATTTCCTGTTTTGAACTACATACCTATAGCAGTTTGAATAAAGATTTTCTTTGTGAATACCAGGATAGTTTTCCTAAAGCAGGCCTTAATCTGGTTTTTGTTAACAATCACACCCTTGAAATTAAGAAAATGCCCCCACTGAATGATGGAGTTATTAAGAGTGGATTTAATGATGGTGACCTGATTATTACTCGCACAAAACAAGACTTAGAAAACCTCTTGTTGGATAACATTCAGCCCGATACCGTGCTTTTGTTTATGAGTTCCGGTAACTTTGGCGGGATGAATTATACTGAATTTATTGAAAAGATAACCCAACAATTACTATAAAAACATAATGTATTTAAAACTAAGAAATCCCCTTATATTTTTTGATCTTGAAACTACCGGCATCAATATATCAAAAGATAAAATAGTAGAGATAGCCGCCGTAAAAATTCTTGCCGATGGCTCGAGAATTGAGAAGGTTCACAGAGTAAATCCTCAAATTCCTATTCCACGGGAAGCCAGCTTGATCCATGGAATCTATGATGATGATGTGAAAAATGAACCGAGCTTCAAACACCTTGCGAAAGAGCTGGCTCAGTTTTTTGAAGGCTCCGATTTAGCAGGATTCAATATCCTTAAGTTCGATGTACCTCTCCTTGTTGAAGAATTTCTTCGGGCTGGAATTGATTTCGATATAAGTAATAAAAAACTACTTGATGCACAGAAAATTTTCCATATGATGGAAAAAAGAAACCTTACGGCAGCATTTAAATTTTATTGCGATAAAGATCTAAAGGATGCACATAGTGCTTTGGCCGATACTCAAGCCACCATGGAGGTATTCGAGGAACAAATCCGGCGCTATGAGAACATGGAAGTCATAGATCTTCAAGGTAAAAAGGTTGGAATAATCGAAAATGATATGGGACAAATCCACAATTTAACCAATCGAAGGATGGTGGATCTGGCTGGAAGGGTTGTTTATAATGATGATGGGGAGGAAATTTTCAACTTTGGAAAACACAAAGGGAAAAAAGTAATAGACGTATTTAATGCTGAACCTTCCTATTATGATTGGATGCTTAAAAACGATTTTTCGCTGGACACCAAACGAAAACTTACACAAATAAAGTTGAGAGCTTTTAACCAAGGCTAGATTTTAGTAAATTATATAATTATTCGTAATTAGTGATTTTATGTCCAAAATAATCATAGTATCCAATCGATTACCTATTAAGATTGAAAAGACCAACGGGGAGTTAATATATAAAACCAGCGAGGGCGGATTAGCCACAGGTTTAAGTTCTGTTTATAAGCAGGGAAATAATGTATGGATTGGCTGGCCTGGCATTGTACTTGACAAGACCAAAGATAAGCTCGATGTCGGCCGGGACCTGAAGAATGAAAACATGATGCCGGTTTTTTTCACAGAATCGGAGTTAGAGATGTTTTATGAGGGCTTTAGCAATGCTACCATTTGGCCGTTATTTCACTATTTCAATCAATTTGCGATATATGACCAGGGCTTATTCGATGCATACAGGAAAGCAAACCTGAGATTTTGCGATAGCGTCGTAGAAGTTGCTGAACCTGGTGATATCATCTGGATCCATGATTACCAGTTGCTATTACTTCCTGAAATGGTAAGAAAAAGACTTCCTGAAATCCGGATTGGCTTTTTTCAACACATTCCCTTTCCATCATATGAAGCTTTCAGACTCCTTCCATGGCGTAAGGAAATATTGTTTGGGATGCTTGGGGCCGATCTTATTGGATTTCATACCTATGACGATATGCGGCACTTTCTCAGTTCAGTTAGCCGTATTGGTGCATTACCCAATACAAAGGGTATAATAAATGTTGACTCCAGGCATGTAGAGGTGGATTCCTTCCCAATGGGGATAGATTATAAAAAATATAATGATGCGGCCTCCTCTCCGGAGACCTTAAAACGTGAAGTGGATTATCGAACATCCATAGGCAAACAGAAACTGATGATTTCTATCGATAGATTAGATTATTCGAAAGGCATACCACAGAGATTGAGTGCATTTGAGTTGTTTTTTGAAAATCATCCTGAATTCCTTGGACTTGTGTCCCTAATCTTAATTGTCGTCCCATCCAGGGATAATGTGGGTGAATATAAAAGGTTGAAAGAGGAAATAGATCTGCTTGTCGGAAGGATAAACGGGAAGTTGGGAACTATTCACTGGTCACCTATTCATTATTTTTACAGATCATTCTCACTTCATTCTTTATCCGCGTTTTACAGAATGGCTGACGTTGCCCTGGTTACACCGATGCGGGATGGGATGAACCTGGTTTGCAAGGAATATATAGCCAGTAGGCTGGATCAGAAAGGAGTTTTAGTACTTAGCGAAATGGCCGGATCAGCAAAAGAACTTTCTGATGCTATTCTCATTAATCCAAATGACATCAATGAGATGGTAGAGGCTATCTATACCGCCTTAACAATGCCTCCGGATGATCAAAAAGCGCATATCAGCATTATGCAGGAATCTTTAAAGAGATATAATATTCATCATTGGGTCAAAATCTTTATGGACAAGCTTAATGAGGTTATTGAAACACAGAAGTCATTTGCCACAAAAATAGTGGATAAAAATGTAATGAAGATACTTAAAGGGCAATATGACAAAGCTAAAAAACGGATCCTGTTTCTTGACTACGATGGAACATTGACCGGATTCCAAGACATACCCTCTAAGGCCAAACCTGATGCAGAGATCATTGGGATACTCGAGAAACTTGCGAACGATAAAAAAAATAGAGTGGTCATTATAAGTGGGAGAGATCGACAAACACTTGATGGCTGGCTTGGAGATCTTAATATTGATATAATAGCTGAACATGGAGTCTGGCTTAAGGAAGAGGGCAAAAAATGGAATACAATCTTTCCTATGCGAAATGAATGGAAAGAAGAGTTCCGACCCATATTTGAATCGTATGTTGATCGTACACCCGGATCTTTTGTCGAGGAAAAAGACTATTCACTTGTTTGGCATTACCGGAAAGTTGATACCGGATTGGGTGAGTTAAGAACCCGTGAATTGGCAAGCCATTTAAGATATATGGCTTCGAATAAGAATCTTACAGTTATGGAAGGCGATAAAGTGGTCGAAATAAAGAATTCAGAAGTAAATAAAGGATATGCTGCCGAAAAGTGGCTTTTAAAGGATAAATACGATTTCATCTTTGCGGTAGGTGACGACTGGACTGATGAAGATACTTTCACAGCTATGCCTGAGGAGGCGATCACCATCAAAGTTGGACAAATATCGTCAGTGGCAAAATACCGGATAGAATCTTTTAAACTGGTAAGGAATTTTTTAAAGAACTTGATTGCTGAATAATTTAATTTTATGTCACCTTTGGGAAAAACTGTTTTTATAACCTTAGCCAGACTCAATAGACTAATATTACCTAAATACAGCAAAAGAGATCTTACTAAAATTTCTAAGGTTGATAAATTGATCATAGCATACCGGTATTTCATCACAAAAAACTCCCTATAAATACATTTTTCTGATCATTCTTCCCTTCTCCTCTAGGGTAGGGGATAATACTTTTTTAGCTTAAATAGCTTATGTATAGGCGTTTAATAACATTTACTTAAAGTAACACATCTCCAAGCTTACTTAACATACCAATTCCTATAACAGTAATTTCCGGAAACTGATTTATCCTCCTGGATAATAGTTTGCTTTAAAAATGTGCATTTTTACACACAATATTTATTATAATATTTGTTTTTTATAATATTAAAACTATATTTGACAATAATTTAGTGTAAAATTGCACAATTATGAAATCAATAAATATTGAAAAGACAGTTGAAAAGGAATTTAAAAGATTCGTCAAGAGCAATCTTTTAAAACCTAGAAAGTGCAAGAAAATCGATGATACAAACTACTGTATTCAGCAACTGCATTTAAAAATTCAGGAGTTCAAACATAGATTCGATTATGTTCCCGCTTCGGCGCAACTTATGTTCAGGGAATATCAAAATATTCAAGACAGGATGGTGTATGAGAATTTTAGGGAAACTTATCAAAATGTGTTATGCTAGATTCTGATAAGAATAGAACAAGACATGGGGGCATCACGTATGTCCCCTCTCCTGTCTCTGTAATGTATAAAGAAACATACAGTATTGAAATCAATAAATCGGGCCGGCTTCAATATTACAAACAGTCCTACGACAAAAAAAGAATCCGAATAACGAAAACAGAATTTTCAAAAATTTACAATTCATCCAGGATAATGGCTATTGAACCAGTCCAGAGCACATCTCAATCCAACAATCATTTCCTTCTTAGGTTTTTTACTTACTAAAAAATTCTTATATTTATTTTTTTAACGGTGTTTAGTAAGTTAACTCTGTGAAATGGGAATATCCGAGCGTAAAAAAAGAGAAAGGGCAAAAATGCAAAAGCTCATTCTCGATACAGCCAACACACTTTTTTTAAAGGGCGGTCTGCAGAATATATCGATAAGAAAAATTGCCGAGAAAATTGAGTACAGCCCCGCTACAATTTACCTGTATTTCAAGGATAAAAATGAAATCATTAATAGTTTAAGGGAAAAATCTGTCGATGACTTCATTAAAAAACTGGAGGAATATAGTTTTATAAAGGATCATTTTGGCAGACTAAAAAATTTGTCAAATAGCTGGGTAGAATTCACCATAATGCATCCGCAAAAATATCAACTGTTGTTCATAAAGAAGGAAAAGATAAGTGAAGATAAAATTTACACCTATTTAAGCGATATCCTTTTGAAAACGATCAGTGATAACCGGATACAAAGAATGCCTGTTCTCGAAGGCACAACCATTGTGATCTCATTTCTACATGGACTTTCTGAGATGGTGATGGCTAAAAAGTTTGACATTCGGTCAAAAGCTGAACTTAAAGAATTCGCAGAGAATATAATAAACCGCTTTTTAAACAGCCTAAGAGGTGGATATTAAAGGCCCTTACTCCGATCCCTTTTCCAGCACATCCCAGGTGTGATCCGATAGTAATTTTATGGTAGCCAAATATTTTTTATAAGGAATAGTGCTTCCCCATTCTTTCGGACTGATCATGGACAATATGTTTGTCCTATCTTCTTTCTCGTATAGATAATATATATGGTTTATTATGGGCTCGAAATTGATTCTTGATAAATATATTTTTTCTGAAACCTCTACCCTTTTCTTTATTTCCTCAGCCTGACTGACCAATAATTGCATTTGTTCATAAAGTTGGGACATTTCCCTTTGAGTCTGATCCCTCATGGCCATCATCGCCCTTCCCTTGATTTTTCCCTTATCTTCCGGTTTCACGACCGCGCTTCCAATGTGGTGCGGAAAGCTTATGGTTCCCGGAATATCAGTTATTTTATCCTTATCAATAGGGTTTGTATTCTTTTTTATATGTTTCCTCTTGCTCACTTATTTGAGTTTATTAAAAATCAATGGTTTATATTCTATTTTCAGATGGTTCAATTTTATTCTTCTTCTCAGGACTACCAGGAAAAGTAGTTTTTCTTGAAAAATCATATATGAAGTACAATATGATCATTAAAAAGAGCATGGCAATAAGCAGAAATATAAACTTCGAGCGCTTCAAGGGATCAAGGGGATTGGCTCTCAATAATCTTAAATTCCACCCTTCTGTTCAGTCTTCTGGTTTCTTCGGATTTGTTACTTGCAACCGGTTCTGCGCCTCCATATCCTTTCCCCAGAATCCGGTCTTCATCAATGCCTTTTTCAACGAGATATTGTTTTACTACATCTACCCTTTCCTGAGAAAGAATAACATTTTTCTTGGCGTTTCCTACATTGTCAGTATGCCCGCTTAATTCAATCATAATTTCAGGATTATCTATCATCATCCTGTAAACAATATCTAATTCAACATACGAACTATCAATCAGATTAGACGAAGCCCGGTGAAACAATACATTATTTAGTTTAAAGACCTTGCCTACTTCAAGGGGTTCCAGGTAATAATTTTTCAGGATCAGGTTTTGTTCATATTCCGAAATACTTACTGCTTCTTCTACATTCATAAATCCTTTCGCCCCTACCCGGATCATAAAATCCTCATCTGAGGAAATATTAAGTTGAAATTCTCCTGAACCTGTATCAGTGTCAATAGATGCAATTTCAGTTTCACTATTCAAATACACAGCCACCGACGCCATTAAGGGTTCATTGTTTTGTGCATTAAAAACTTTTCCCTGTATAATATGAACGTTCTTTTCAACAATTGTCTCCTGAATTACCTCATCCTCTGCAAGGATAGTTTCTTCGACCGGAACAATGACATCCTCCGGCAGCAATTTGTAATATTTAAGATCTCCATATCCATCGCTATTTTGTGTTGAACAAAATATCACTTCATCGCTACCGGGAACGACAAAATAATACATTTCCCTTCCCTTAGTATTGATGGGCTGACCAAGATTTACAGGTGTAGACCAGTTTTTCCATGTGTCATCAAGCCTTTTGCTAATAAACAGATCCATACTTCCATGTCCACCAAGCCCATTACTAGAAAAGATAAGTGTACGATTGTCGGCAGATAGAAATGGAGTTTTTTCCTGGTAATTGGTATTTATTATAGAGCCGAGGTTTTTTACATCTGTCCACGAACCATCTGTTTTCCGAAAACTTACATAGATATCTTCAGCACCCCTTGTACCATAGGTTTCGACGGAGTGTAGCATAATGTTTCCATCATAGGAAAGACAAGCACTATATTGGTCGGAGTAATTCTTGTAATACGGAATATCCACAGGTTCAGGGAAAGTCCAGTTCTTATTATTGAAATGCGATATAGAAATCCCTTTGGTCTTGGCCTTTTTAGTTCCAGGAAGATAATGGCCGGAAAGATAGAGCGTATTTCCTCTATTTGTATAACCGATAATCGAATTATACTGCTTGCTATTAAGAGGTTCTCCCGGATTGATGGGGGCCATCCAGGTTCCAGCACTATCTTTTTTCGAAATCCATATATCCCCAGGATCTTTTGCACCTCCCATGTTGGAAGGATGCTTAGCCAAGGTAAAATAAAGCGTTTGTCCGTCCGGACTTAATATTGGTGATTGTTCATCATAAGAGGAGTTAATCTTTGGCCCTACCCCAAGTACCTGATATCTTCCGGTCTGGCTGTACGATGAATTAAAAAATAAAATAAAAAATAAAAAACATAAAAATATAAGCCCTGTCTGCTTCATGATAAAAATATTTAATTAATCAAAATTCATCAAAAAAACCTTAATTTCCCATAAATCTACAAATTTGAATATTGATTTCATCAGCGTTTACTAATCCAGGGATTTTTATTTATATAAAATCTCCAAGGTAACTCTGCATCTTCGCCAGCATAATCAACGCCTATCCTCGTTGTTTCGACAATGTTTATCTCTTTTAAACCCAGCTGGTTGTGCTCTAACCATACCTTTCTTCCAGTGAGATCTTCACCATAAAAACTTTTATCAATTCCCATAGCTTTTGATAATGAGCCTGGTCCCGAGGTAATTCTTTCGTGAGTATTTTTTCCCCGCCTTTCCTTCATGGTATCTAATCCAGATAAGGGTTCCAGAGCCCTTATCAAAACAGCATCCGCCTTATCCGCTTCATTAGTAACAATATTGAACAAATAATGCATACCATAAATCAGATATACATAGGCTTTACCCCCAGCCTCAAACATCACCTTATTCCTTTTGGTCAGTCTGTTGGGATATGCATGGCTTGCTTTGTCAATAGAACCACAATACGCCTCGGTCTCAACTATAATTCCTGAAGTAATTTTATTTTCGATTTTTGTGCATAGAACTGCACCTAGTAAATCTTGTGCAATCTGAACTACATCATTACGTAAGTAAAAATCCTTCTTGATTATCATGTGCACGTAAAATTAAAATATCCCCTCTTAATTCTGAAAAAATAGAAATTAAGTATTAATATAGTAAGTTATTTTAAATTTAAAACATAAATTATAACCTATGAGTATTGCTAAAAAATCAAATAATATACTGATATTCAGCATATTATTAACATTAACTTTATCTGTTACTTTAAGTGCGCAACAAATACAGATGCCAGCAGCAAGTCCATCGTCTGAAGTACAAGAGACTGTCGGCTTGACAGACATTTCAATTGTTTATTCCAGGCCAAGTGTTAAGGAAAGGGTAATATTTGGCGACCTGGTCCCATATGGAAAACTATGGAGAACTGGTGCAAATATGGCCACAAAAATTACATTTAGTGAAGATGTTAAAATTGAAGGTAAAGAACTTGCAGCGGGTTCATATTCTTTCTTTACTATTCCGGGAGAAAGTGAATGGACTTTGATATTCAATACAGTTGCCGATCAACCTGGCTCAGCTCAATATGATGAATCAAAAGATGCGTTGCGTGTAACCGTAAGCTCCGAGAAAATGCAAGGCAGTGTCGAAACTTTGATGATTGGTGTTAATTCTATCCGCAACGATCACGCATACCTCTTGGTTGCCTGGGAAAATACAATTGTGGGCGCGAAAGTAGAAGTTAACACCGATGAAGCCGTTATGGCAAGCATTAAGCGGGCATTGGATCCTGCAAGTGATGCTGGGAAATACTGGGCAGCAGCAAACTACTATTTTGAGACGGATCGTGAACTGGACAAGGCGCTTGAGTGGGTTAACAAGTCAATCGAGCTGGGTAACAATCGTTTCTGGGTTGTACACATGAAGGCCAAAATCCAGAAGAAAATGGGAGATTGCAGCGCTGCAGTTACGACAGCTGAAGAATCCAAAAAAATGGCGCAGGAAGCCAGTAATGATGATTACGTTGCTCTGAATGATAAACTTATTGCCAGTTGCAATTAAATCTGGAAGGCTTTAATCCTACATTATATGATAAAAAGGCTGTCTCATGATGGCCTTTTTTGTTTATATCATCCTGAGTAAAGTAAAACAAACGAATGGATGTTTTCCAGCTAAATGAATTCCTCACGTACAAAGATGTTCATTCAATAAGGCTATAATGTTAGGCAAGATCGAATGATTAACTGCCCTGTTGATTTGTTTTTATGCTCCCAAGTGAGCTACCCCTTTAAGCTGCTTTAGATCCTGAGAGACCAGCTGTTACCCGATCGATAATCCATCCGATCAGAATTGTCAAAGCGCAGCCGATAGCATTATACCATAAATAACCAATCTCAATTACCTCGAAAGTATTTAATAAATGAAGGCCAATTACAAAGATCTCAGCTATTAATGCGCCAATAAATATGGAAGTGCCCCGAATTGACTTAATGAAGAAAGCAACGATAAATATGCCCAGTATGGTTCCATAAAAAATAGAGCCCACGATATTTACCGCTTCTATCAGATTCTCCGATTGCCTGGCAATGAAGGCAAACATTATAGCGATCAATCCCCACATAGCAGTTGCAAGTTTCGATATGACTACATAATGCTGATCACTCCCCTTTGGCCTGAGCAACCTTTTATAAAAGTCAATTACAGTCGTGGAAGCAAGCGCATTTAATTCACTTGCCGTTGAAGACATGGCAGCTGAAAATATGACCGCGATCAATAGCCCGATAATCCCCTTGGGCAGATAATTCATAATAAAAGTGATAAAAACATAATCTGAATCCTTTGTTTCAGCTTCCGGATCTATTGACGTAATAAGATCTTTTACTTCTTCTTTTAATATCTTTGATTCATCATTTAATGCTACTGCCTTGTCAGTCAATCTCTGCACTTCAATAGAATTATCCGCATCATATGCATCTGACAGTTCCAGTAGTGTTTCTTTCTTATCTGAAAAGTTGCGTTCGTGTCTTTCCTGAAGGTTTTTATATTCTGATGTATTTTCAATAGTTTCGACTATGCCTCCTTCCTTAAAATACAGGGGAGGTTGAATAAACTGATAAAAAACAAAAACCATTACACCTACAAATAGTATAAAAAATTGCATGGGAACCTTCAGGAGAGCGTTGAACATCAGCCCCATCCGGCTTTCAGTAATATTCTTTCCTGCGAGGTATCTCTGGACTTGCGATTGATCAGTTCCAAAATAGGACATGGCTAGAAATAATCCCCCAGTGATACCTGACCAGAAGGTGTACCTCTCGCTGAAATCAAATGAAAAATCAATCGCATTCAATTTGCCCAGCTTCCCGGCTATTTTTATGGAATCCATAAAGCTGACTTGTTCCGGGAAATAGCTTATGATAAGATAAAAGGCAATGAACATCCCGAACATAATGATAGCCATCTGGTATTTCTGTGTGAGGCTGACCGCTTTAGTACCACCAGATACGGTATAAACGATGACCAGGAGTCCAACAAGTAATATTGTAAAACTCAAGTCCCATCCTATGATAGTTGACAATATAATTGCAGGTGCATAGATTGTAATGCCTGCGGCAAGGCCTCTTTGTAATAGGAACAAAAATGCCCCGAGTATCCTTGTTTTCAGATCAAACCGGCTCTCAAGATACTCATATGCTGTATATACCTTAAGTTTGTAATATATAGGAATGAATACAGCTGAAATTATGATCAATGCAATAGGGAGCCCGAAATAATTCTGGACAAATCTCAGTCCATCTTCATATGCCTGTCCGGGAGTTGACAAAAAAGTAATAGCACTTGCCTGTGTGGCCATCACGGACAAACCGATGGTCCCCCATTTCATACTCTTGTCACCCAGCAGATATCCTTCGATATTTTTGCTTCCCCGGGTTTTCCATACACCATAAATGACTATGAATCCCAGTGTTCCAAAAAGCACAATTAGGTCAATACTACTCATGAAAAACTTTTGGTGAACCAGTAAAAAAGGATGATCAAAATAATCAGATTCCCAAGAACAAACAGGTAAATCTGCTTCCAGTTTTTAAAGAAAGGAGGCTTTTTATCTAAAGTTGATTTATCTTCTGAGTTTTGCATTCATTTAATCAGTCGGGACAATAGTAGATTTAAATCCATTTAAATGGGCTATATCGTTTCTTTTCTCAATTTCAAAACCTTGCCCATTATAGTTCAATACATATAAACTCAGGTTCTCGTGCTCGAAGTTGTCCATTTTAGAAACCGAATGACCAGTTATCCATGCTAATAGGATCTTCATTGCTCTTCCGTGCATGCAAACCAAAACATTCTTTTCACCATTTTCCATGATCTGGCTGATCGCTGCTTCCTGTCTTGTTTTTACTTCCACGGGACTTTCCCCACCTTCCAATTTATTATGTATATTACCGTCTTTCCAGGATCTGATCATTCCAAAATACAATTTATTGCTTTCCGGACTGAAAGGAACACCTTCTGATTTGCCCCAACTGATCTCGTTAAGACCAGGCAAAATTTGATGAGGAATACCTTTATCAATGAAATTCTTTACCGACTGAATGGTTCTTCTTAGTGAAGATGTATAGACCTTTTCGAAAGGAAAATCTTGATAAGCATCAAAAAACAACTGGGATTGTTTATATCCGTTTTCATTAAGTTCAGAATTCACACCACTTCCCTGAACAACACCTGTCCTGTTATATTCCGTCTCACCGTGACGAACCAGATAAATTTTTTTTGATGCCAATTTCTTTTTTTGCGCCAAAGATTTATATATTTCACTTCATTTGCAAATAAACGTATGATCAATCCAAATATTACTATAGATATTCTAAATGAATCCAGTAAAAATTCAATGGTTGAACACCTGGGCATTATTTACACTGATATAGGCAAAGAGTATATCACTGCAAAAATGCCCGTGGATAACAGAACTCATCAACCGTACGGATTGCTGCATGGCGGCGCTTCAGTAGCCCTTGCCGAGACTTTAGGTAGTGTGGCAGCAACTTTCAGTGCGGATTATGAAAAATACACTTGCGTTGGCATTGAAATTAATGCAAACCATGTTAAAAGCGTGACTGACGGCTGGGTTACTGGAACTGCCAACCCATTGCATATAGGAAAGTCCACCCAAATTTGGCAAATAATAATAAAGAATGAATCAGGAGAACTTGTTTGTGTAAGTAGATTAACTTTGGCAGTGATAAAAAAAAGCAACAATAGTTGAATTGTAATTGCCTTGGAGGGTACAGGAATTGATATCGAAATAGGAGAAATCCAGACTAAAAACATTTCACTTGAGAAGGTTTTATTAACTGCTATCCTGAATGGACTAGGGATAGCCGCCTGGCGAAGTCCTGGGAAAAATGAAATCCATTTAATTATCTGTTTCACAAAAATTCAGGGGCTATATACCCATCCAAACCTTGAGGAATTACAGCCCGGATTCTTAATAAGTCCGTATGAGAATGAAAATAATATGCTTCAATATTTCATAACGGCAGATTTACATTTTGTTTTTGGGGATATGGGTTTATCATCTTACACACATGATCATAAGCTGTCAGAAGAAATTGTGGGAGAATTTCTTAAAGAAGTATCTGAGAATAATATTGAATCTATATTTAGAACTGGAGATGATTCCGGGCATAATTCTGATCAACACGGGAAAGGCAATTTTGAGAGCCTGGTAAGACTGTCGGTTGAAAAAATTAGATCAGGGGATTTTCAGAAAGTAGTTCCTTCACGTAAAACCGATATTGATCTTCCGGATGGTTTTAACCTGAGCACCAAATTCATGGAATTGTGTAAGCTTCACCCTCAGGCATTCGTTTCCTTGTTCTCTCTTTCTGGTAAAGACATATGGATTGGCGCCAGTCCAGAATTATTAATTAGTATAACCGCGGGAAGGTTCTTTCATACTTCAGCAGTTGCCGGAACACAATCCGGGAAAAATATTCAAAATCTATCCGAGGTGGCATGGACCCAAAAAGAGATTGAGGAACAGGCACTTGTAAGTCGATACATAATCAATAACTTTAAAAAGATCAGATTAAGGGAATTTGAAGAAGAAGGACCTAAAACGGTGAAAGCCGGTGGACTATTACATCTAAGGACAGATTATAGGGTAGATCTTGAAGCTGTTAATTTTCCACAATTGGGATCTGTAATGTTAAAGTTATTACATCCGACCTCTGCGGTATGTGGCATGCCAAAGGAATCTGCATCGAAATTTTTAAAGGATCATGAAGATTTTGACCGTGAATTTTATAGTGGATATATTGGCCCCGTTAATATTCGGGCTGAAACAAGCATATACGTGAATTTGAGATGCGCTAAAATCAATGAAAGCAAAGGTATTTTATATGCAGGAGCAGGCGTGACAAGAGATTCCAATCCAGAAAAGGAATGGCTCGAAACCGAACTAAAGATGAGTACAATTAAAGAGGTTCTCCTCTCAGAATAGAGAATTATCGGCAATACTTACTGATCGCCTCAACCGCTTCTTCGACATCCAGACTTTTTGCCATTTTAAAATCATTGCAGGCACTTTTTCTATACTTCTGCCTTACTTTAATGGCACCTCTGTATAAGTATGCTTCACCGAGATTATGATCAATGTTTATAGCTTTCGAATAGTTTTCAACTGCTTCATTAAACAATCCTCGTATGTGATTTACCCTGCCAATTAAATAATAGGCCATAGCATTTTGATCATTTAATTTTAAGGCTTTGTCGAAATACAGGCCTGCTTTGTCAAAATTTTCTTGTCGGTAATAGTATTTCCCAATACTGAGATATGCATTGTCATTATTTTCATCGATGTCAATAACTTTGAGAAAGTCTTCCAAGGCACGGTCATAAATACCCATTTCCTCATATGCCCTGCCTCTGTTGTATATAGTTTTAACATGTTTTGGCCGCAATTTTAAATATTCAGTATATTCCTGGATAGCTAATTCGTAATTGGAAGAATTGAAATATTCATCGCCAAGCTTTGAGCTATCCCTTTCACAGGAAGATAGAAATGCAATAATCAGTGTTAATAAAAAGAGAAGATTTTTCACTTTTTTTTTAATTTGAAGATTACAAAGTTATTCCAAAAATGATAAAGGATGATTGATCAACTACTTTATTTATTTGCCTCTAAAAAACTTTCAACCGCACTCCAATACGCTTTACTATCATAATGAATATTCCACAATGCACTTGATCCATGATTTCCTGAAGTCTCAGGTACAAAGAAAACTTTGCTGGATGAAGGGATATTGTTATAAATTATCTCACACTTTTCCTTTTCCCGGTTTGCGCAGGTTAAAAAAGCAGCAATATTTAAATCAGCCACGCTTTCTGATATATAATCCGATGGCTTTCCAAATGACCTGAAATACTCACCTGGAGAGAAGGCCAAAACAGCTAATACTTGCTTCTGGTATTGTGTGGCAGTTCTTAATGCAAGACTTGCGCTATATGAGCTCCCCCATATGAATATTTTTCCTCCAGCAATGTTCAACCCATAATCCACAGCGGCAATAATGTCTATTTCTGCAGCCAGGTAGTTTGTTTCCTTCATCTTCTTTTTGGCTTCAAGGAAGGTTTCATTGTCAATGTTGTTAACCGTTTTGCCAGATCTTAGATCCACTGCAAGGCAATTGAAGCCTAGTTGATTTAACCTGGGAGCAATTTCAATATACTCTCCCCTGCTCCAACCAGCCTGATGAAATAAAATGATAAGTGGAACCGTATCAGCGTGGATCCTATAATAATCGGCAGTTATTAGAATGCCATCTTTTGAAGAGAAACGAACTTTCTCAGGTTGAGCAAAACTTATGTTAAAAAGGAAGGTTACTAGAAAAACAATCAATAAAGATTTCATAGCTTGTAGTTTAGGTTTACTCTACAAATTTAGGAGAATATTTCATCCCTGCAAAACCAGTTATTTCCACACCGGCTTTTCCTATAAACATTTTAGCTTCAACCTTCAGCGGAACTTTAGAGGCATCACAAGCTATCCAGGCAGTAATTGAGTTTTCTCCAGCGAAAAGTTTATTATCTGGCATTATTGGCACCAACTTATGGGCACGAATCTTCCCCAACTTGGTTTTCACTTCCTCAATTCCCATATACAAAACATTCAGTTTATAAAAAGTATCTTCCAGAAAGCCATTAAAGATCAGGGTGTCACCCGTGTTTTTATTCGCAAAATTAATGGTTCTCAGATAAGCGAATCCGGAAATTAGGTCAAGCATATACGGCTCGTTGAATTCATAGACTTTGGGCTCCTCCATCCTGCCTGTCTCATTATTTATTTTTCTGACATTTACCTCACCCTTATCCTGATCAAAATCTGAATACTCCTTTAACCTGTATTTCCCTTCTTCTAAGATTCTCCATGATTTTAAGGGTAAAAGATTATCTTTATTAATGTATGAGCCAAAATTATCATTAACGCGTGAAACAAGTTTGCCTGCTCCAGCTGTCTGACCATATATATCGATTTTATAGCAATCTGTTTGTGAAATAGTATACTCAACAGGATAAATTCGAACCTCAGCCTTTCCTACAGTAAAGATGCTGTAATTCATTTTATAATAAAGTTTTTCGCCAAAATCGAATGGATACCTGTTTTTAACTTCATCCAGAGAATCATTATTCAAATAAAGGTTGGTGACTGGCTGGGAAACCAGGTTAGTGAAAAATAGAAGAAAACTTAATATCTGAAGGATAAACATAGCTTCTTTATTAATTTTCATTTACACTTAAGAATGATTAAGTACTTAAATCTTTCCTCGATCTTCTATATAATACACCAGAATATCCTACTTTAAATCCGGATTAATGTTCTATTGGGACCTAGTGATTGATTATCAACTGCATTAATCCAAATAAATTTCTCAACATTGCCCAAACTCTATTACAACAATTTAAAAGATCTTTAGTTTATAAACGTTCGGCAATTAACCAATGATTCATACTGCCACGTTATTTTCTCTCAATGCATCGTTAAGCGATGTTTTTTTATTGGTACTTTCCTTCCTCTGCCCAATAATCAGGGCACATTGAACATTATATGTCCCCGCCGGGAATTTTTTCTCAAAAGATCCAGGTATCACAACCGATCTTTCCGGCACATAACCTTTATATTCTATTGGTTCATGGCCAGTAACATCAATAATTTTTGTGCTACCTGTCAGGTTTACATTTGCACCTAAAACGGCCTCCTTCCCAATTCGAACTCCCTCAACCAGGATACACCTGGAGCCGATGAAAGCATTATCTTCAACAATAACGGGAGCAGCTTGAATCGGTTCAAGAACTCCCCCTAAGCCTACTCCACCACTTATATGAACGTTTTTACCGACCTGGGCACAACTTCCTACAGTAGCCCAGGTATCAATCATTGTGCCAGAGTCTACATAAGCCCCAATATTGACATACGATGGCATCATCACCACATCCCTGTTTATGAATGATCCATACCTGGCAATAGCATGCGGCACTACTCGGACGCCCAGTTTATCGTAGCCGGATTTCAACTTCATCTTGTCGTGAAATTGGAATGGTCCAATTTCTATCAATTGCATATTTTGGATGGGAAAATAGAGTATTACAGCTTTCTTGACCCATTCATTCACTATCCAACCGTTTATCGTTGGTTCAGCTGCACGCAAAGTGCCCATATCAACTTCATCGATAATGGTCTTAATAGCTATTTTAGTGTCTTTGTCCTTAAGGATTTCCCGATTGTCCCAGGCCTTATCAATTATTTCTTTTAAATCATGAACCATATTAAATAACTTAAATCTAATATTGTAAAATTATGAGCCACCGAACTTCCATCGTGTTAACATCCATATTAAAGCCAGTTGATGACACAAGAATGTTCGAAAAATTCGGCCTTTCATTAGGCCAAACAAATAAATATGATGTTAATATCATAGGGTTTGCAACAAAAAATATTAAAAAAGTCGACAATGTGCACTTTTATCCTTTATTCCATTTCAAAAGAACCTCCCCTTTGCGCCTTCTGGCCCCATGGAGAATATTCTTCCTTTTATTTAAAGTAAAGCCATCGATAGTTATATTTAATACTGCTGAAATACTGTATGTTATATTATTATATAAATTGATTTCGGGATGCAAAATAATCTATGATATACAGGAAAATTATTTCAGAAATGTATACTATAATAAAAACTACATTCCACTTATACGTATTTTATTGGCCTACTCAATTCGATTTAAAGAATGGTCAGGGAGATGGCTTATTGACCGGATCATCTTTGCTGAAGATGGTTATAGGATCGAAATGCCAGGATGGGCTAAGAGGGCAGTTGTAATTAAAAATACCTATAGGGAATTGGATCCCTATGAATTAGATTCTAAAGAATCAGACGAACAAAGTTTGGATGATAAAAGGATTGGGAACAATGAGCTTGATAACAAACGACTTTATAATAATGGATTAGATATTAACGAACCTACCAATAAATATATATCTTCCGAAAGAGAGGTAAGAAGAAATAATCAGCTTGGCACTACCTTTTTGTTCTCCGGGACCATATCGGATAACTACGGGATTTTTACTGCAATAGATTTTATCAATATTCTTCACAAGCATAATCCTGATAATAATTTACTGATCGCAGGTTATTGCGCCAATGAGAGGTTATATAAAAAACTTATTAAGCGAGTCGAAGGTAAGCCTTATATCCAAATAGTTGGGGGGGATCATCTTATCCCCCATCAGGACATAATAAAATACATTAGAGAAGCGGATTTTGGTTTAATTTATTATAATATTAATCCATCAACTGAAAACTGTTTCCCTACCAAGGTCTATGAATATATGGCCAACCGATTACCCATTATAATCCAGAATTATCCACCCTGGTCATCTTTCTGTGTAAAGCATTATGCAGGGATTGAGCTTCATTTCAGAAGATTTGATGAAAAAAAACTGGTTAATTCCCTGAAAGAAGAAACTTTTTACGGGGAAGGAATTCCTGATGAAATATATTGGAGGTGTGATGAAGAAAAACTCCTGAAATTAATGGAGGATATTCAATCATAATTTCTTAATTTAGACTCATCTAAATTTCTAGCATAGACCATGTTAAGCTTTGCAGAGGAAAACTATTTAAAAGCTATTTATCATTTGTCGGATGGGGGCAAAAAATCCGTTTCAACGAATGCGATTTCTGAAGCTTTAAAGACCAAGCCGGCTTCAGTAAGCGATATGATTCGAAAACTGGCCGGTAAGGGTGTAATTGATTATCAGAAATACCACGGGGTTGAAATTTCAGAAGATGGCAAGAAAGATGCGCTTGCGATTATTAGAAAACACAGATTATGGGAAGTATTTCTGGTAGAGAAATTGAAATTTAATTGGGATGAAGTTCATGAGATTGCCGAGCAATTGGAGCATATCCGGTCCTCTTTGTTGATCAGCAGGCTGGATGAATTTTTAGGATATCCTCAATACGAT
>CAYMFU010000209.1:0-26354 GCA_964389805.1 uncultured Roseivirgaceae bacterium
GGAAGATTTCCTTGTAGTTTGAGTGCATTCCCTAATTCTAAATATCCTTTGAACTGGTCATCAATGTTTCCAAGGGATTCTGCTGCTTCAAGAAACACCTGGCTGTAATACAGTTTTTTTTCAGGATCGGGGTGACGTTCACAGATGTCCCTCAGGATCTCCATACGATCTTCAGGATCATAATCCCCTGCTTCAAAAATCAGGATCAGACTATCAGCAATTATTTTATCCTGACCGTATGCATCCCGGGATAAAAGAAGGAAAAAAAGGCATACGAAAATTGCAGCCTTATTAAAGAATATGGATCCACAGGGATTATGCATCATATATTGACACCTTTATGGATACATTTTTTATCAGTGAACCAGTATTTTTGGATCTATTTTGAAGGTTTTTGGCGGAACACCCTCCTTTTTCACTCTGAATTTGATTACATACTTATCCTTTTGATTAGGTTCTGCATTTTCATGGATTATTCCTACAACCTTTCCATTTATACCTTTAAGAGGTCCTAAAACACTATCACCACTAAAATGCTTAATCTGTTCAATAATGACTGTATCTTCATAATGGTTTGAAGTTGATATGCCCATCCAGACTACAGTATCACCGGGTAACACACCAGTCGTATAATTTTCAATCGAATCATTAGGATAAGGATATTGGCAGGGAAAATTACAAAAATCTCTTCCCTTGCTATTCGGTTTTATTTTCTCAACATCAACTAGTAAAACAACATAGTGTTTCGTACCGGGAACCATATCCTTTTGGATGGGCTTGCAACTATTAATTGCGAATGCAATGATTACAATAAAGAAAACAGAATAGAGTCTTAGAGAATTTTTCATTGGTTTTATTTTATATTTATCGGGGATTTTTATGACTTATAAATTAATACCATTTTGTATGGTTTTGGCTGTATAAACGGATAATGCAAACTGAAATCCCATCTTTGGGGATTTTTTATTAAATATAGAAACTTCTGTATAAAATCCTAATATAACTCGGCAATTTCATAACAGAAACTTGCTGTCATTGAAGGATCATGACGCGCTGCACCTTCAACTACCTTATCCCGATAATCCGGTGAGCCAATGATAAGATCCTTTTCTGTCTCATGAAGATCTCATTCCGGATTGATATGAGAATTGGTAATTTAATTTTTAATTCCTTTGCTTTTCACAGGAATGAAGAGATCCTGCCAATAAATGTCACGTTAAAATAACCTCCGGTGACCTTATGAAATATTTACAGAGGTTTAAACCATCAGTAGATATATTAAAAAAAAGTGCAAGTTAATTTAACCTGCACCTTTCAAGTAAAGGGCCCATCAAGGTATGCGGTGGTTTAGGGGTGCATCTATTGGGTTTTAAAATTGATCATATAATTCCCACTGCCGTCTTCCTCCGGGTACAATCTGTTCATATATGGTGTCAGATTTTTAATAGAAGCCGTCATAATTGAACCCTTTCTCTCCAGGATATCAACGGAAATAACTTCGTTTGTTTCAGGATTTGAAAAAATATTAAAATAATTACCCCCATTTTCCTGCCATCCTTGTACAGTGAACATATAATCACTTTTATTAATACAACAGTATCCTCTATATTCATTTATGGTAATTGTGAATTCTGTGAAATGTTCAGATACATCCATAGATGCAGCTCCAATTTTGTATTCCACATTTGTGGCTGTCCAATTGCCAATGATATCAGATATATCCACTGCATAGTAGGCCTGCGAATCTTGTGGACGAGGATTGACTGGTTCATACTGTTGACATGAGAACTGAAAAATGACAAGAAAGGCCATTATCCAGGCTGGGTAGATTAACTTTTTCATGATTGTACTGTTTAAGTTTGGTTATTTTTAGTGATAACAGGTAATTAATTAAATAGCATGCTGTATGTGCAATATATTCAAATAAACTTAATGCTTGATCTTTGAATTTTCTTACTATTATCTGAATGCAAAATTTTATAATTCTTTTAAAAGAATATTTCTGAATGTCAATTTACGACTACAGAATTAATCCGGTAATTATATCTTTTAATGAATAATATTCAACAAGGTAACCCACGTGAAGACATATTCGTTCGAATTAAGCAATTCCAATATTTTCAGGCTTGAAAAGCATATAATAACCACACTCAAGACAGTTGATAAATAAAATCAGTCGACCACGGTCAGGTTCCACAATTTTCACAGCCGCTCTAGCATCTACTCTCAGCATACCCAAAGCATCCATTCCAAACTCAAACTTTTTAGCATCACTCATGAGACATTAGTATTTTTTTTTAGAATTTTTCTTTTCTGAGATTAAATCGACTAATTTTAATTGTTGAATTCATGAAAACCTCCATTCCTAAAATAACTCTACCTATTTAACCTACTTTACAGATTTAGTTTTATACAATAGCGTCCAAAAATATTGGATCGGTCTACAATAAACTGATAACTTGACGTAAATGAGGCTTTTGAGAACGGACAAGACGCTTTTATGCCGTAGAAATCTTGAATAAATGTGAGTAATACTAATATCCCATACCTGGGTATTATGCATGATCAACCTAAGGTACTTTATTCATTACGTCCCGGGAAACGCGTAATGATAGCTTTCGTACCATTGGCTACCAATCTATACTCAATGAAATCACCCTCGTCCTCACAGCCGAATTCAAACCATTTTGGAAACCTCCTAGGCTGGAATGGTACGGTATTTTCCGTACGTTCATCATTTTCATTTAGAATGCAGATTTCTCCTTCAATGATATCGGTTGAATCCGCTACAGCCTGAAATGGTGAAAATGAAGCTTTTATGATTTTGTAATCAGGGGAATTGATATTTGATTCACCCCCTGATAGCACCTTGCCCCGATGGGTTTGAACTACTGATGGAGATGAAATAAATCCTACAAAAATTCCAGCAACGATGAGTATTGCAATACCTGTGATGATGTTTTTTGTTTTCATTTTATTTAGAGTTTAAATGGCAAAATACAGAATTTTCTATAAAACAAACTTATTTATCCAATAATTATCCAATTGGGAATTGTATTATACTTATATTCTCATTTATTTTAAATTTAGATCATGAACAATAACCCTGAATGATAATAAAAACAATACGTCTTGTTTTCAGCTTAATATTCTTTTCGACCTGTCTATTCGCTCAGAATATTTTCATTAAAAATATAACAAAAAACGATTTTAGTGAATTAAAATCTACGGTTGGGCCCCAGAACTGGGATCTTGCCCAGGATACACTTGGCCGTATCTGGGTAGCTAATACCTCTGCTGTTTTATTATTCGATGGTGTTAACTGGTCGGCCGTTAAAGGAACTGAATACAAAGATATACGAAATTTTGTCGTGAGTAATGACAATATCATTTATGCCGGGGGGGCAAATGATATTGGATATTTTACTCAAAATGAACGCGGCCAGACAAAGTTTGCCTCTATAATGCATTTATTGGAAGAGGGGAATAAAAAGATAGGGACAGTTCATTCAGTAGCTACCCAGAATGGAGCTGTATTCTTTAAAACAAGGGATTTTCTCCTTAAATATCAGCATGACTCTATTCAACAATGGAAATTTAAGTCAAAACAGAATTTATTGAGTGCTGTTCATAACGGGATCCTGTTTCAGAATGACCAATTCGATATACTGCAACTTAAAGAAGACAAGATCGATACCTTATTTAAATTTGATGTTCGTAAAACGTTTAAAATTGTAAAGGTTTTTGATATCGGATCCCATGGTTATCTCATATTCAGTGAAAAATCGGGAATCTATTTGCTGTCTGACAATAAGCTCCGAAGATTGCGAACACAAATTGAAGATATCCTGGAAGATACTGAAGTTAAAGAGGTAAAAAAGTATGGGGATAACACCTATCTATTAGCAACAAAAGGTGCAGGTATTATTTTCCTTGACCAGGAGGGAACCCTGATCACTCAGATCAATATACGAAAAGGGCTGCAAAGCAATACCTGTTTCAACATGTATCCCGATGATCAGGGTGGTTGGTGGCTATGTCTTGATAATGGCATAAGCAGAATCGAATATCCATCAGCTTTAACCTGGTTCGATGTAACCAATGATCTTGAGGGTATTGTATTATCTACCATAAAAACTGAAAATTATCTTTATGTAGGGACTACCAATGGCCTTTATTATATTCAACCTGATAAAGAAGAAAAATTTAAACGCTTCGATGAAATAAGTGAAGTATGGAATATTAAATCCATTAATAACCAGGTATGGATTGCATCCACGGAGGGCATTTTTACTGCTAATAAGACTATAGCCAAAAAAATCGCAGATGTAAAGGCCCGCACTATAGAGGCCAGCCATCATCCTAATCTTCTTTGGGTTGGACTTGAAAAAGGATTCGGATGGCTTTTATTTTCAAGTAATAAATGGGTATGGCATAAGCCTTCAATGCCTTTGGATCACGAGATCCGTACCATCGCTCAGGAAAATGACTCCGTGTTGTGGGTTTCAGATGACAAACTTTCAAGACTGGTATTTAATAAGGAAAGAAATGAAATTAGCCGTTCAAAAACATTTGGTGAAACAGAAGGCATAACAGAAGACCTGTGGATCATAGAATCATATTTTATCGATAAGAAACTAATATTGGGAACTCCTCTTGGATTATTCGATTTCGATGAAAGCCGTAATCTTTTTAAACCGGATAGCTCGTATGGAAAACTTTTTACAAAACAGGGGCGGGATGCATACGCATTGGCGAAAGATGGAAATGGGCATATCTGGCTGACTTCCAATCGAGCTGCTGGCCCATTAATTCAGCAGGAAGATAAGGCCTATCAATGGGATACCCTGGGTCTGACTAGATTAAAGAAAACGGATATATGGCGCATCGTACCTTATGATAAGGGTATTGTCTGGTTCTGTACAACAGATGGATTGTATAAATATGATACTAAAGTTGAATCTCAATATGATAAGAATTACTGGACATTGATCAACCAGGTGGAGCTAAATGCTGATTCTATACTATTTTATAATTGCAGTATGTTAGGATCGCCTTCTGAAAAAACAATGCACCTCCCAGATCTGGACTACAATTTTAACAGCATTAGATTTTCGTTTTCATCCACTTCCTATAACGTTGGCGAAAACATTCAATATTCTTACATTTTGGAAGGGTATGACGAGGAATGGTCGGACTGGGTCAATGAATCCATAAAAGAGTATACAGAATTACCACCAAAGACCTATCAGTTTAAAGTTAAATCACGAAATCTATATAGAATAGAAACTGAAGATGCTTCTTTTTCCTTCTCAATACTGCCACCCTGGTACAGAACCTGGTGGGCTTACGGATCCTATTCACTCATTTTTCTGGGGATGGTTTTCATAGTTGATCGAATTCAAAGAAAAAGACTGTATTTAAGACAACAGGCGAAAATCCGTACCCAGGAAAAAGAATTGGAACGGGAACGGGAAATATCCAACAAATTACGACTGGTCGATAAACTCAAAGATGAATTTCTCGCCCATACTTCCCATGAATTAAGGACGCCCCTTAATGGAATTATCGGCATATCTGAATCGCTTCGTGATCAGATAAATAAAATGGATCAAAGTCTTGTCATGAAAAATCTTTCCATGGTGGTTTCCTCCGGTAAGCGACTGTCCAATATGGTTAACAGTATTTTAGATTATTCCAAACTAAAATCAAGGGACCTGGAATTAAAAATAAAAAACGTGGATCTGAATGCACTTGCTGAGGTAGTATTGACCATGAGCCATCCATTGATATCATCTGAAAAGGTGCAATTGATCAATGAAGTACCCGGGGATTTTCCATTGGTGGCTGCAGATGAGAATCGATTACAGCAAATCCTTTTTAACCTGGTCGGTAATGCCATAAATTTTACCGAGGCAGGTTCCGTTTCGGTAAGTGCAGAAAAAAAGGAGAATATGGCTTTAATCTCAATCAAGGATACAGGAATAGGAGTCCCCGAGGATAAAAAAGAACATATTTTTGAATCTTTTGAACAACTTGATCTTGATGTTGAACGGGAATTTATCGGTACCGGATTAGGACTGACCATCACGAAAAATCTGGTTGAATTACATGGTGGAGAAATCTGGATTGATTCCGAATTAACTAAAGGATCTACTTTTTATTTTACCATTCCAGTCACTAATTTGAAAGCTGATATCATCATATCGGATTCATCTAAAAAAATGCCTGCTGAAGAATCTATGTTGAAATCAGACTCAAATGGAAAGGGTACATTTAAGATACTGATAGTCGATGATGAACCAGTAAACAGGCAGGTGCTGGTCAATCATTTGAGGGAAGAGCCCTATAATCTCCGGCTGGCAGCCAATGGGCGGGAAACCCTTGAATTGCTCGAAAAAGAACAATTTGACCTGATCCTGCTGGATGTAATGATGCCTGGCATGTCGGGTTATGATGTCTGTCTCGAGATAAGAAAAAAGCATACACTAAATGAACTTCCTGTCATATTCATAACGGCCAAGGATCAGATCAAGGATCTCGTGGAAGGATTGTCCTATGGAGGAAATGACTATATTACGAAGCCCTTTTCAAAACAGGAATTTCTGGCAAGGATCAGAACGCATCTGAAACTGGTCAAAATAAATGATTCTTATTCCAGGTTCATCCCTCATGAGTTTATCCAATCGCTGGGCAGGGATAGTATCATGGACGTACATTTGGGAGACCAGATAGAAAAGGAAGTAACCATCCTTTTTATGGACATCAGGGATTATACGACCCTGGCTGAAAAAATGTCCCCCAGCGAGAATTTTGAGTTTCTGAATTCCTTTTTAAGTAGAATCGGTCCTATAATCAGAAATAATCATGGTTTCATCATGCATTATCTGGGGGATGGATTAATGGCACTTTTCCCCGACGACGCCTTAAATGCGGTTATGGCTTCAGCAGAAATTCAAAAGGAACTGGCAGAATTTAATCTGGCGGATTCACAAAAGAATATAGGGGCTGTCGAGGTAGGTATCGGCATGCATACAGGCAAATTAATTTTAGGGATTTTGGGTGATGATAAAAGAATGGACGCCAATGTTGTTTCTGATGCAGTCAATACCGCATCGCGAATGGAAGGCCTGACAAAATATTATGGCGCCAGTTCAGTGATCAGTGAAGACACCTTATTACACATCAAAAATAAAGATGAGATAAACCACCGTTTCCAGGGCCTGGTCAGGGTGAAGGGGAAATCCAGGCCCTTGAAAATATATGAGTTATTGGATGGAGCAGATTCTGATACCAACCGGTTAAAAATTGAACTGAAGGAAATTTTTGAAAAAGGCCTTAAACATTATTTTGATCAGGAATTTGTAGAGGCTGCTTCTGTATTTAAAGAGATTTCTCTGAAAAATCCCAAAGATCTTGGAGCTGATAATTACCTGAGGATCTGTGCACGGCTAATGGTAGATGGCGTCGATGATTCCTGGGATGGCGCGGAATCTATTACCATAAAATAATCCCTTTACCTTATGTTCCCATCCATGTAAATACCAATCAGTTCTTATAATTTAAGGGTATATTTATATGCAAATTAATTCGCCCTTTCAATAAAATATTTTTTAAATGAAACTACAAAAACTTTCCATTATCCTGGTTCTTATAATATTTAGTCCAGAAGCATTCTCGCAATCTTCACAGGTGTTGAATTATATTTACAGCATTTCAGGTAAAAAAACCATCGCGGGTCAGCATAACAAAGAGCCCAATTCTGACCCGGCAAGATGGACTGATTATATTAAAGAAACTACCGGTAAATATCCTGCCCTTTGGAGTGGTGATTTCTTATTCAAGCAAGTCAATATCGATGAACGCTGGACGAAATGCCAGGGTGGTGATCTTTTATCTGTTTTATTTGTCGAATGTCATCTGAGTACATATCGGTAAGGTCACATTGAAATACCGTTATATTTTTATAACTTAGGTTAGAATTATCTGTGGCACCCAAAGTTCTAATCATGAATTTGTTTAGTAAAGATTTCAAAGTACAAAAGAAACAATACTTCACATATAATCTTTTTATGGCCGTTGTCGTAGGGATAGGTATTTTCTTTTTCCCCGGTCATTTAAGCACCTTTATCTTATCATTAGTAGCCTACATAATATTTATTGCCTTAACTGCCGGCAGGTTACGACAATTAAACGATGATCCTAAATACGGTACTACCTTCCTGGTTATTCTTTATTTGGTTTTTATATTGATGTTTGTCACGTATCAACTATATATTGATGATTTTAAATTATTTCTGATAGTTGGATCCATACCTATAGTATTTATAAATGTTGTTTTCTGGCATTGTCTTCTTACTAAAAGGATTTCCCTCAAAAACCAATAATAAATACCTAGGCTCACCAGCAATTACTGTTAAAAGGATCTTTTCTATTGAAACAGAACCGTTAGATTAGATTGTTTTCCGTCTTCCGTATTAACCCTGATTGTTGCCTCTCCGGATTTACCGGGAATGCTTCTCAAAACAACAACAGCTTTTCCATAGAAAAGTGAGTGTGTGCTATCCGTAAAAACATCATGCCCCATCGCATCTCCATTAGCGACACCCATTATTTTTGCTGATCCCTCAACCATAAATTCCAGATTATCCATTGCTAAAGGACAAACCCTGCCTTCCGCATCAACCATTTCAACAGTCACATAACATAAATCCATTCCATCAGCTTTCATGCCTTGCCTGTCAGCAGTAAGCTTCAGGTCTTTAGCCTCTCCAACTGTTTGTACAAGAGACTCCCCAATAACTTCTCCATTCTTATAAGCGACAGCTTTGATCTCTCCTGCCTCATACGGAACCTCCATCCATCGCAAACGGTAGGCATCGACGATCTCAAAATATGGATCATCCTCATTGTTCTCTGTGACTGAATAATCAATGCCTTTGGCCATTTGCATCGATGTTTTAACCTGGTCAGGATCTTTCTTCTTCTTCCTGCCAAGACTCTTTCCGTTTAAAAACAGTTCGGCTTCATCACCATTGGTATAAAGGACAACAGGGATGGATTCACCTTCATGGCCTTCCCAGTTCCAATGAGGGGTCAGGTAAACTGTGTTATCATTCTGATGCCATAAACTTCTATAATTGTAATAACTGTCTTTAGGAAAACCAGCCAGATCAACAATTCCAAAATAACTGCTGCGTGCTACATGTCCTTCCTCTGTTTGTGCAAACATTTTACCAGGTACAAAGGGTGTGGGTTCTCCAAGATAATCAAAACCAGTCCATACAAATTCCCCGGCAACGAATGAGTCAATTCTCATATATTCAAACTCATGCTCCGGAATATCTGACCAAGGGGCGGCAGTCAGCATGTAAGCAGTGATATCACCGTCATTCTTCCAGTCGGTTTTAGAAACCGTGGCCGAAAGTTTATATGCCCCGCGAGTGCCAAAAGCAGAGGCTGACTCACTATATATGATTGGCATTTCAGGGTAAGCCTTCCTAGTGGTATTATATCTGCGACCGTAATTCCAACCTGAAGTTTCCACTGCATCTAATATCTGCCTGCCATCTTCTGAAGCAGAGGGAACATGGCAACCCATTGTTGTCGGCCGTGTGGCATCATATTTCCTGAAATATTTAACCATATTGGCTACATGCTCTGCGGCACGCCCATCTTTATCCGTCAAAATATCAGGGATCTCATTTCCAAGCGACCACAAAAAGACACTTGGGTGATTCCTGTCTCTTAAAACAAAATTCTTAACTTCTGCCTCCGCATAATTATCGACATATTCTCCGGTTGAACATTGAACACCAGCCGTTGGGCCATACTTATCAAAAAGTTCATTGAAAACTATGATCCCCATCCGGTCACACAGATCCAGCACCCCTGGTGCACAGGCATTGTGACTGGTTCTTAAAGCATTTACCCCCATTTCTTTCATGATCTCAAGCTGGCGCTCCATAGCACGCGGGAAGAAAGCTGCTCCCAGAGGGCCCTGATCATGATGCATATTCACCCCATAAAGCTGTACTCTTCTGCCATTCAGATGGAAACCGTCATCGGCAGTCCACTTAAAAGTTCGAATACCAAATGAAGAAGCCTCACGGTGTATCTCTTTATTTCCGTCAAACAGGCTAACAATGCATGTGTATAATTCAGGATGTTCAATATCCCAGATCTTCGGATCTTCAATATCTAAACTGAAATTTGAATTTGTAGTATCTCCGTTTTTGGCTGGTGCAATTTTATTCGTCGATATTACTTCATTTCCTGATGGGTCAATCACGGTAATTCCCACTTTTAATTCTTTATCGTCGGGTAGGAAATTGGCAACTTTAATATCTACATTGATCTTTGCTTTCTGATCACTTACTTCCGGGGTAGTTATATAAACGCCCCAAACGGGTATATGGGTAGGTTCAACAATTCGCATACTTATTTTTCTGTAAATCCCTGCGCCAGGGTACCAACGTGAATAATGATCCCTGGTATCGGCTTGAACTGCCAATATATTTTGGCCCCCAAATTCTGCAGCTTCCGTAGCATCTATCCAGAAAGAATTGTATCCATATATCCATGAGCCAACCAAATGTCCATTTAAATATACTTTTGGATTGGCCATAACACCGTCGAATAAAAATTGAAGTCTCTTTCCTTCCGCTTCAGCAGGGAGTTCGAAAGATTTTCGATACCATCCTTCCCCTTTCCAGGGCAATTTACCGGTATTACCTCTTTCGGTAGGTTCTCCAAAAGGTCCATAGATAGCCCAATCATGTGGCAGGTCAACATTTTCCCACGAGGTATCATCATATTTAGGGTCGACAGCTTCTTTTTGGTCTCCTTTAGCAAATTTCCAACCAAAACTGAATTCAGTATTCCAGTGGTTCCCGGGTGATGAATTATTCTCAGTAGTACATGCAGAAAAAATTAAAATCAAAAGTCCAAAAGTAAAAAAGCTTGTGATTTGTTTATATAGCTTCATAAGCATAAATTAAAAAGTTGAAGAATAAAATTACCTTAATTTATTAATATATAAAGTAGATTGTTTCAGGACTTTTAAGATAAAGTGTATTCAAGATAATAAATAACCCAGTTAGCTTTCACGTCATTTCACCCTTCTAAAGATCCTAAGTAAGCATTGCCAGAATAAAATCTCATCGATCGGGAGTATGGACAGCAAATATTTGAGAAGAAATCCACAATTATCTATATTAGAATTCCTATTTAAAAATTGCCATGATTTCAGAATCCAAACGAACCCTAGCTGCAGTCATGTTCACGGATATAGTGGGCTATACAGCTATGATGCATTCTGATGAAGATTTAGAACTTATAAATTATGTAAACTAAAGGATTATGAAAATCCAATTCATTTTTTCAGGTATTGCTTTTCTTCTACTCACCGTTTGCTCTCCCGTACCTCTCCACACCGATGACTATCAGTCATACGTGGAATCGAGAAAAGATGATCTTCGTATAAGCACGTATGTTACAGCCCATGCCGTAGAACAGCTTCTTTCCACAGCAGAAGGCAGACGGGAAGCCCTTTCAATATTAAAGGCTAATGGTATTAGCAAATTATATGTTGAAGTCTATCGTAGTGGCCTGGTTGTATCGCCAGATCTTCTTCAGGAGGTAACTGACTACTTTACCCTTAATGGATTTGAAATTGTAGGTGGGATTGCTACTGTACCGGGTACTAATTTCGGTATCAGACAGGAAGCGCGCTACGGCTGGTTCAACTGGCAGAATGAAAAAACACAGAAAGACCTCAGGAAAGTTATGGAGGACATTGCGCACATATTTGATTCTTTCATAGTGGATGATTTTCTATGTACTGCAGATACAAGCCTTGAGTCCAAAGCTGCCAAAGGAGGGAGATCCTGGTCACAATACCGCAGGGATCTGTTGACTGAGCTCCAATCTTCCCTTTTTATCGATCCCCTAAGGAAAGTTAACCCGGATATACATATGATCATCAAATACCCACAGTGGTACGACCGCTTTCATCTTTTTGGTTATGATGTAGTGCGGGAAACGGAATTATACGACCAGGTATGGGTCGGGACGGAAACCAGGAACATGAATACCCAGCGATTCGGATTTGTACAACCTTATGAGGGATTTGTCAATTACAGGTGGCTGGCATCAATATCCGGAAATAAGATTGGCGGATCCTGGTTTGATCATATTGAGTGTGACCGGAATGACTTTATTGATCAGGCCTGGCAATCAGTGCTTGCAGGATCTCAGGAATTGTGTCTGTTTAATTATTTCAATATAATCAACGGGCATGAAGGACATCATTTACTAAGAATGGATTATCATCATCTGGCTGATCTGGCAAAAACCGTAAAGGAATTCCCGGTTGAAGGAGTATTTGCATACAAACCTCCCAACAGCAATGCGGGAGGGGATTTATACATTATGGATTATATCGGGATGTTTGGAATTCCCCTGGTCCCAGCTTCTCAGTACCCGGATGATGCAGAAGTGGTTTTTTTACCCACCCAGGCTGCAACGGATGTTGACATATTTAAGAAAATTCAAAAATCACTGCGGAATGGGACAAGGATTATACTTACTACCGGATTCCTTGAATCAGCCTCTGAGGGGTCGGAATTATCCAAAATGGCAGGCATCGCACCACCAGTAATTTCTAAACCACTCAAGGCACAATACGTGATAACAAACGACAAGAATGTTGAATTGGACTTACCATTGGAAATGGAATCCAGGCTCGCTGTCAGTTCAGCTGAAATTATGCTGGAAGCCCTGGTAGAGGACGAGAGCATTCCTTATTTAACAGGAAACAAAGAAAATAATATTTTTGTTCTCAATGCGCATACCTTCTCACAGGCGGATTTTGATGCTGTTGGAGAAGTTTTACTTTGTCCGAAACCACTGGGGATGCTGAAATTGCCGGAACAATGGGCCAACAAAATCCGTGAAGTGTTTAATACCACATTACATTATCATATGGATGCTCCGGTAAAAGTGTCACTGCAAACCTTAGGGAATGGGGATATAGTGATCCATAATTACAATGATGAAGAAATTGAAGCAAGGCTTAAACAGGTGAATGGTCAATATATTGATGTGATCACAAAAAAGGAAATATCCATCGAAAGCGGAGTCGCATTATTGAATATGGCGGCCAGGTCAAAGGTTTGGTTAAAATCAATAGATGCTCAATAAATATACTAAACGAATATTTCAACAATCCCCTATCCTCAAATTCATTTCGCCTGGACGCGATCCATTCATCACCGATGATTTATTGAAGCTAATGTGAATTATAATTCCAGATCATAGATAAAGATTTGCTCGCCTGTACTATCCGCAGTCTTTGTCCGCTTCCCCTCAGAATTTATTATTCCCGATCTTGCATTTATCTCCTTGCTCCCATGTGCTGCGTTAACTTCTATGATAGGCATTTTCAGGGTCATAGCCCATAATTCGACAGAGGCCTCATGAAAATCTTTATACGTCAAATTTGTGCCTGAATTAATAATATGGAAAATTACCTTAGCGCCCGCTTCCTGCATCTTCCAGGGCAAATATGGATTTGGAATTGTAGTATAGCCTGGTGTCGCCCATAAATCATTACATATCAAGATCCCAAACTCAACATCTTTTACAGAAAACGTTTTTACATTGCCCTGCACATATTCCATCATTTCTCCTGTCCCGGGATTTTCCAAAGGACTACATGTCAATATTTTGGAATAGGCTCCAAGAAATGTCCCATCAGGCAAATATACCCTGGCCTGATTATAGCAATATTCCTTCCCGTCTATGCTTTCTTTGTAACAAGTCCCTAATACGAGGCCTATATTTAAGTTTCTGGCCACTTCCTTAACCCGGACCAATGATTTTTTTAGTTCATCCCCATCGAACTGGGAAGTATACCCTGATAAAGAACCCTCTGGAGTAATTAAAAAATCAATATTCTGGTCTTTCAGGCTATTCAGATATTTTACAATAGTGGATTCATTTTCTTCTATATTGCTAGATACATCCATCTGTAATCCTGCAATACGGAGATTGTTTTGTGCCATTGCTGTAATGCTTAGGAAGGTAAGTAAGAATAATTGAAATAATTTTTTCACCATTTCTTAAGGTTAGTTTATAACCTAAATTAGGTTTCATTAAATAATAATCCTAGAAAAGTAAATGATATTGAATCATGTCATTAAAACAAAGCTTTTTCAATCCGGATGAGAAAATGAATTGCAATTTAGATAGAGCTTGTCATTCATTCAATTAAAGTGTTTTTACAAAATCATAGTAATACCTGGGTGAATCAGAAAATCGCATCGTACCTTGTACCTGGTCTTCCAATCTGGTTACCACCGCATAACCAGCAACAATAATTTCGATCTGGTATTTTTCTTTAAATTCCTTAACATTAAGAAGTTCTTCATCTGGCGACAAACCTATTTGTTGTCTAAAAGCCTGTTTTTCTTCTTCTACCAGTTCATCTCTTAAAACATCAGGTTTCCATCCCTCTTTATTTGGATTTATAGTCTCCCCAACTATAATATCGAACTCCCCGTCTAATATAATCTTTGTTTCTTCTCTCTCATTAGGAGCTGATTTTTTCTTAAATAATGCATTCATAAATCGTATTATCTTACCAACAAGTTTACGAGCATTGAAGGAAAGGGATTTATATTCGGATTTTAATATTTCTTTCTTTTTGACCATAAAAAATAATTCCGGTTAATATTATCAACATAGATGATCTTAAAAGAGGAGTAAGCGATTACATAAGTATTTTCAGTAGAACTTCTTATATTATTATTAAAAAACGCCAATCTCATCTAACGGTCCTCACCTGATTAACTACGTTTATTAATAAGGATTTGGGCCGATTTTAATAGAAAATGGATCTTAATGATATGAATTATTCTTTGAATAAATTTAGAAATTCATATAACTTGAATTAAAAACAAAATTATGCACCCTTTTCATGTTGAACTCAAAGATTATTTCAGAGATAATGGAATAAGATTAAAAGAGGTTGCCAATCTTTTTAAAATAAACTCCGCATGTATTAGTTATATTCTTAATTAATAAATCGGTGTACAGCTTCATCAGCATTATCCTGAAACACTTCATTATTCAGATCAGGGAAAATGATGCTTTGATCAATTACAGGACCTATGACCTGGCCAGGTTTGCTTGCATAGAAAGTGCCACTTTCAAAAGATTCTTCATTAATTCCATCAACAAACCGTTTCGCACCCTTATCCAAGGAATGAATCATTCCTCTAAGGGGCATAACAATAGGCATCATAATGTACTTAAACATGAATTTAGAGGCAAAAGGTAATTCATCTGGTGCTGCAGTACCACTGGTAGCCCCCGGACTCATGCTGATAAATCGAATGTTCGGTTGTTTTCTGGCTTGAGAAGACATCCACATTGTTGCAACATACTTGACATGACCGTAAGCTTGCATTGCATCCAGTTCATTACCAAAGTAAGACCCATCAAGAATCGATGCGAATTCGTCGGCAGTGGAAGTCTTTAAATCCGGGCGTCTCATCCCCATCTTGTCAATGCCCCTAACGGCTTCCGTGCTCGCTAATAACGCTACTTTTCTTAATTTTTTATCTTTGAGAAGTTCATCGACAAGAACAACATGTCCCAACACATTGGATGCAGATAATTCGTTCATCCCGGAAGGTGTTAATCTTCCAGGGGTTTTACCTCCCATCCCGCCTGCATTCATTATCAATGCATCTATCGGTTGGTTAATTGAACGGACCGCAGACTTTACCGACTTAATATCCAATACATCCATGATAACAATTTCGAAAATTGGTCTACCCGTAGATCTTTCGAGATCCATTTTAGCTGTGTCTGCCTTTTTTGGATTTCGACAAGCCAAATAGATTTTTTCCATCCCATCAACTAACGCCAACTGTCGGGCCGTTTCTTTTCCCAATCCAACATTGGCGCCAGTTATCATTATACTTTTATTCATAGTATTTAATATTATTTATTTGTATTTAGCTAATGCCCTCATTATACAGACTTCCGCGGGATTCAAAGATGAATTGTTCTTATAACATTCATCATCAGGAATTGTTTCCAAATATTTTATAATAGAGGTAATCTGATTAGCTAAGAATAATAAAAACTGTTTTTAAATAAGGTGCCATAATATTAATGATGATGGGCAGGCTGGAATAATTCCTGTCAATTGCGTTAACCGGGGATTAGTATCAACTCAAAAGCTCCGAAAATTTTTTATTAATCAGCTTAGAAGAATCCGTAATCTTTTTCAAGGAGTCAATCTAGGCGAGCTTAAAAGGCTTAGATATTTATACCGTATTTTACGATGTACTTCCTTCAAGATCTTTACGCGCATCATCCAATAGTTTTTTCTTTTGTTCCGAAACAACGGGAGGTTCCAGCTTCAATGAAGAAATGGTTTCGGTAACCACCATTGATACAATCGCCCGCATGATCCACTTATTATCAGCAGGGATAACATACCACGGTGCCCATGGAGTAGCAGTGGCACTGATGGCATCCTCAAAAGCAATCTGATACCGATCCCATTTCGAACGTTCAACTAAATCGGATTCTGAAAATTTCCAATGTTTTTCAGGATCATTTAACCGCTCCAGAAATCGGTTCTTCTGTTCTTCTTTAGATACATTCAGGAAGAACTTAATAATAACAGTACCATTCCTGGTAAGATGCTTTTCAAGATTATTAATATCTTCATAACGGCTATCCCAGAATACCTCATCAATATTTTGATCGCTTATGCTACTCTGAAGGAATTCCGGATTGACCTTGACCACCAATACTTCTTCATAATAGGACCTATTGAAGATGCCTATACGGCCTAACTCCGGCATATTCTTCGTATAGCGCCAAAGATAATTGTGATCCAATTCTTCAGATGATGGCTTTTTAAAACTGAAAACCTGGCATCCCTGCGGATTGATACCCGTCATCACATGTTTAATGGTGCCGTCTTTCCCGGCAGCATCCATCGCCTGGAAAATAAGTAACAATGAATATTTATTCGCCGCATATAGGGCTTCCTGAGCTTCACTCAATGCTTCCAGGTTTTCTTTCAGAATTTTTTTTGCTCTTTTTCTCAGCTTCTCTTCTCCCAGTTCCTTTATTTCGTATGCCCCTGCCCAACTTGTATCATATTCTGATAACTTAAAGGTATTCTTTTTTGCGACTCTGCATCGGTCAACAATTTCCTGTATCAAATGATCTCTGGTTTCTTTTTTCATAGTTTCCGTTTGGTTTTGTATAGATTATACAGCATTCCGGGAGAATTTTCATTCCATCAAATATAATTAGGATTACACCTAATTCATACTCAACCCAGAGTGTAATTATGATATTAATGGTCCAATATAAGTGTAATGGAGTGCATTCAGTTTGAAAATTCTCATGACCTGAAACCTATGTCATTGTTTGCTATCGTCATGGGTCAGGTTTACTTCTATCTGAAACTAAAATTTCTATTGCATTTAAGATTACCTTTGCCATTTATTTGCATCTTAAAATTGTAAGATCTTTCAAATGGAGGAAATAAGAAACATTGCTATCATAGCTCATGTCGACCATGGTAAAACCACATTGGTTGATAGAATATTGCATCAGGTAAGGCTATTCCGGGACAACCAGGAAATGGGTGAATTAATACTGGACAGCAATGATCTGGAACGGGAAAGAGGAATTACCATCCTCTCAAAAAATGTAGCCGTACGCTATAAAGATACCAAGATCAACATTATCGACACGCCTGGCCACAGTGATTTTGGTGGTGAAGTTGAACGGGTACTCAATATGGCAAGCGGCGTGTTGCTCCTTGTTGATGCATTTGAAGGACCAATGCCGCAAACACGATTCGTTCTGCAGAAAGCAATTGCTCTTGATCTGAAACCTATTGTCGTTATTAATAAGGTAGATAAGCCAAATTGTGACCCTGAAGCTGTGCACGAAGCAGTTTTCGACCTCATGTACCATTTAGAGGCATCTGAAGAACAATTGGATTTTCCGGTCGTATACGGGTCATCAAAAGTGGGCTGGATGTCCGGCGACTGGCAGAAACCAACTAATGATATTTCTTACTTATTAGATACCATCCTGGATCATATACCAAAAGAAGAATCTGTTCCGGGGACTACACAACTGCAGATCTCCTCCCTGGATTATTCATCCTATACCGGGCGAATTGCTGTTGGCAAACTGTCCCGGGGCACAATCAAGTGGGGAATGGATGTATCACTGATCAAACATGATGGTAAGATCATTAAATCAAGGATCAAGGAATTGTATGTCTTTGAAGGGTTGGCCAAAGAAAAAATAAAAACCGGGATTAGCTCAGGAGAGATCTGCGCCATACTTGGACTGGAAGATTTTGACATTGGAGATACAGTTGCTGACCTTGAAGAACCTGAAGGGCTCAAACCAATGAAAATAGATGAGCCCACCATGAGCATGCTCTTTACAATAAATAATTCTCCATTTTATGGCCGGGAAGGCAAATTTGTCACATCAAGGCAGATCATGGAGCGCTTGTTCAAAGAAACGGAAAAGAATCTTGCCCTTAAGGTTGAAGAAACAGAATCACCAGAAATGTTTATTGTGTATGGAAGGGGGATTCTTCACCTCTCTATTCTAGTTGAGACCATGCGAAGAGAAGGTTATGAGCTGCAATTAGGTCAACCTAAAGTTATTATTAAAAAAATCGATGGCAAAGACCATGAACCCATAGAATCGATGACCGTGCATGTTCCCGAGGAATTTTCGGGTAAAGTGATCGAACTGGTTACTCAAAGGAAAGGAGAGATCCTGCATATAAAAACGCAGGGAGACCGGGCCCATCTCGAATTCGATATTCCATCCAGGGGGATAATTGGAATACGTAATAATATGCTTACAGCTACTGAAGGCGAGGCGATTATAGCCCACAGATTTAAGGAATTTCAGCCCTGGAAAGGCGAGATCCAGGGACGACGGAACGGATCGTTAATAGCCATGGAAACCGGAACGGCTATTGCTTATTCCATCAATAAATTGCAGGATCGAGGCACCTTTTTTGTCCACCCGAAAGAAGAGATCTACGAAGGACAAGTAGTAGGCGAGCACATAAGACAAAACGACATCACTGTGAACCTTACCAAAACCAAGAAGCTGTCAAATGTCCGCGCAGCGGGGTCGGATGATAAAATATTCATTACACCAGCGGTAATATTCTCACTTGAGGAATCGATGGAATATATAGGAGAAGACGAATACCTTGAAGTAACCCCCCGCTCATTACGTCTTAGAAAGATCTTTCTAAAAGAACACGAACGTAAGAAATCCGCCAAAGCGTAATCTCTCTATATAAGGGAAATTATTAGAAAATATTTATTTTTGTTATCATATGACTAGGGATCTGTCCTATTCAGGATTTACATTCACAATTTATAATAAAGCAGTGTCCTCAGGATTTCCTCATCATTTATACAGCTGTTCTAAGGTGCTGCCGTAGATTCATTAAAACTCTGCATATTCTAACAGTTTTCGGCCTCTTTATTTGGGAGATTTAATTATATTTGATATTGGCCTTTATTTAATTCAGGTCATTCAATACGAATAGGACGTTTTATCTATTACCTTAAATAAAATCATCATATACAAAATTTATAATCATGAAATACACCACTGAAATTGAAATTGAGAAGCCCATCGAAAAGGTTATCGAATTATTTGACAATCCGGATAATTTAAAGAAATGGATGGAAGGCCTACAGAGTTTTGAACACCTCAGCGGAACACCCGGACAACCAGGTGCAAAATCCAGACTTTTTTTCAAAATGGGCAAGCGGGAAGTTGAAATGATAGAAACGATTACTGTTAGAAATCTGCCCGATGAATTTTCAGGCACATTTGAAGCCAAAGGCGTATTCAATATTGCGAAGAACAAATTTGTAAAAGTATCAGAGACAAGAACAAAGTATATTTGCGAAAACGAATTCCAATTCAAAGGATTCATGAAAATCTTCGCTTTCCTTATGCCAGGTGCCTTTAAAAAACAATCATTTAAATACCTGCAACACTTTAAGAATTTTGTAGAAAGCCAGGACTAAACCTAATTTTGACCAATTCGGGGACAATTGATGATCGCTTTTCAAAAATAAGAATCCAGCAAGGTTCAAATGAAATAAGTGCCCATATTTCGAAGAAACGATCTAGCTGGATTATCATTCAGCTCATATTCTAAACATCTCCCCTAAGATAAAAGCATTAGTCTGCAGTCTGATGATTAATGTTCAGGAAATCAATGATTGGTCTTAAAACCTTGTTAAAAATCAAATATAATAACTAATTTAATCCCCTGATAATTTGAAAATCTTTTCAGGCAATGGTCAGGAAAAGCTATAAATGCTCAGATTATTAAGTTTTTTACATGACTGATCCACAAAGGCTTATTTTTTTGCTGTGCCTGTAGAGGAAATCCTAAATCCATAAATTATGAAAAAAGTATTTTTTTGTCTGTTCGCATTCATCATCCCTGTATTTTCATTTGCCCAGGTAAAGGTATATGAAGGAAAAGAAGAGATACCAACCTATAAAAAAGGAGCTGATGAACTAAGCCCAATTTTTTATACCGGAAGAGGAGTTCAGGGCGCTGCCGGGCATATGTACCCCTACCCTGCCCAGACAAATCTCGGGGATGAACTGAGCCCCGTAACCTACGATATGGTATACCTCGAAAATGAATACCTCAAGGTGACCATCCTTCCACAGTTTGGCGGCAGACTATTTTCAGCCATTGATAAGACGAACGGACGCGAATTGTTTCATAGAAATAGTGTGATAAAACCTGACCTGATCGGTACATTGGGCGCCTGGATATCCGGAGGGATTGAATGGTGCTTCCCGCATCACCATAGAACCACCACATTAATGCCGACGGATTATTACATGGTGGAGAATGAAGATGGAAGCGCTACCATATGGATAGGCGAAACTGAGCGGGATCAGCGTCTGAGAGGAATAATAGGTATAACACTTCGACCGGGATGTTCATATATCGAAGCTGAATATCGTCTGAACAACACCAATGAAGTAACCAGAAACTTTTTATTCTGGGCCAACGTGGCCATTACTTCTGACGAGAACTGGCGATCCTTCTGGCCGCCAAGCCAGGAGATCGGCGTATTCCATAGCAACTCAAGTTTCACACACTGGCCTGTCTCTAATGAAGTTTACAGAGGTATCGATTATACCTCCGGAGTGGACCTTACCTGGTGGAAGAACCATCCCGATCCGGTTTCCTTCTTCTTCTGGCAGGGAAAAGAAGGATTCGTAGGAGGATATGATTATGCTTCAAATGCGGGGACCATTCATGTCGGTGATGTCGTGCAAAACAAGACCTCAAAATTGTGGCAGTTCGGACCCGGTTTACAGGGGCAGAATGCCAGGAGGAAACTAACCGATGATGGCAAAGCCTATGTGGAACTGATGACAGGAACCTTCTCAAACAATCAGCCCGGTTATGGCTGGTTCTCACCACATGCCGTAAAAGAAGCTAAAAACTACTGGTACCCGATTCGGGATTTGGAGATAGTAAAAAATGCAACAATTGATGCCTCAGTAACGCTTCAAATGAGAGATGAAAACACTATTTTCTATGGATTTAATACAACCCAATCCTTTAAACAGGCAAAGGCTATACTCAAATATTATGATGATGTCCTGAGCACTGAAGTTATAGATATTGATCCTTCCAAACCATTCACATCTACCTATACAAGCAAAGAAAAAATGGATGAGTACCAGCTATTTACTGAGCTTGTGGATAAAGAAGGCAATGTACTTGTATCCTACACACCATATAAGTTGCATCATCCCGAACTACCAGAGGTACAGGAGAGACCTGCATTACCAGGTGAGATCGAATCAGTTGAGGATCTCTACCTCACGGGAAGATTTGTGGAACAGTTTTCCAGGCCTGGATACAATGCGGATGATTATTATCTGAAAGCACTAAAGATATCGCAGGATGATTACCGGGCCAATACAGCCCTGGGCATCCGGAAGGTTCACCAATGGAAATTTGAGGAGGCCGAGAAATACCTTCAGAAAGCCGCTGAAAAACTACGTATCAGATATTATCAACCTAAAGAAGGTGAAATATTTTATTATCTAGGCTTGACGCAACAGGCACTTGGAAAGGATAAGGAAGCATACCGGAACTTCTCACAATCGACATGGTATTATGAATGGCATTCATCCGGTTATTACCAGTTGGCCTTGATAGAGAGCAAGAAGGGAAATATCCAAAAGGCACTTGAATATATAGAAAAAGCTTATTCTACAAATAACCTGGATGGCCGGATTGCAATCCTCTACAGTGCCTTGCTGCGAAGATCCGGAGATAAAGACAAAGCTCTTGACCTGATGGATAAACTGATCGAATTTGATCCCATCAATTTCACAGCGCTTTATGAAAAGCAATTAATCCAGGGCGAAAACTCCATGGATGAATGGAAGAAATATATGCAGGATGTTGAAAACAACTACATTGACATAGCTGTAAATTATATGAATGCAGGTATGATCGATGATGGCCTGCAATTATTATCCACACTTGAAAAGCCTACCGATCCACTGATTGAATATTACCTGGTATGGCTTTATTCAAATATCAATCAGGTAGATAAAGCGAAGCAACATTTGGAGCATGCTGAAAAATTATCCATCGATTATTGTTTCCCATATCGAAAGGAAACCCTTGAAGTACTCGAATACATCATTCAGCTGGATCCTGAGCAGGCAATTCCTTACTATTTGCTGGGCAACCTCTTGTATGATAAGCGACCATCTGATGCTATTGTCGCTTGGGAGAAAGCTCTCAAAGCTGACGGGAATCTTGGTATGGTTTACAGGAACCTGGCATTCGGGGCATTTTATCATGAGAACGATATGGAAAAAGCCATTCAATATATGAAGAAGGCCATAGAAATTGATCCTGATCATGCAATCTGGTATGCTGAACTGGAACAATATTATGATCTATCAGAGGAAGGCTATAAAGAATGCCTGGCCATCATGTCTGCTCATATCGATGTCGTAAAGAATGACATAACCGCTCCTAAGGGTCTGGTGAAACTATTCAACCTGAACGGGGATTATGACAAGGCGATAGATCTACTGACTAAGCATCACTTCAGGACCTGGGAAGGCGGACGGGTAATATATTATCACTATGTCGATGCATATACATTGAAAGCACTGGAATTATTGGAGAATGATCAGCCGAAAGAGGCCATTTCTCTTCTTGGAAAGGCCATGGAATATCCGGAAAATCTGGAAGTGGGTAAGCCACTTGACGATGAAAGGAATGCCATGATCTATTATTTCATGGGTCAGGGGTATGAGTTGATGGGTAAAAAGTCGAAAGCAAAAGAATGTTATACAAACAGTGTAAATGCCAGGAATTCTGATACCTGGTCAGACCTTTTGTTTTATCAGGCCAGGTCTTATGAAAAACTCGGCAATAGTGAAAAGGCTAAGGAGATCTATGAAGCATTAATAGTGAAAGGAAATGAGCAATTAGAGAGAGGCCGTATAGGTTCAGGGATCGGGATCGAGGAAAGTTCTATAAAAGGGAACAAATCTATTTCAGATGCTTATTATCTCAAAGCCTTGGGATCAGCCGGATTAAATAAGAAAGATGAAGCTAAAATGCTGTTTGGAGAAGCGCTTAAAACTTATAAAAACAATTTATGGGCCAAAATACATATGCAGTCAACAATCTGAGGCAGAAGGATACTTTGATGAAATATGGCTGCAGATGAATAACCTGAAGAACTGCCAGATAACAAAATGGCCCTTTAATATATCACTAAATAATTCTGTGTAGAATATCTAATGATCATTTAATGAACAGTTTTGGCCTGTCGGGAATTGTGGCAAGTATCTCATCAATTTCAATAAATTCATGACAATTCCTTAATATTTTGTTTTCAATAACGTTCTTTTGTAGGAATGGGATCAACCCTTTATGATAAGGTTATTTTTTAAAGATTAGAATTATGAAGATGCGGGAACTGGTAATTTATGTAATGTTGGTGTTGTTTTTGGGTCTTGTATCGTGTTCGGATGAGGGAACAGATCCACCGATAACAATAGAGCAACCTGATTCAATAGCCTTTAATGAGATCCATTCAACCGGAAATCCGGATTGGATCGAGTTATATAATTACGGAAATGCAGATGTCAACCTGGAAGGCTGGAAAGTGTTTGACAGCCCTTTGAATATGTATACCTTACCTTCCGGACATATTGTCAAACCAGGAAATTTCATAATTCTTCATTGTGATGACCAGGGAGTAGGCTTAAACATGCCTTTTAAACTCTCCTCATTAGGAGAAAGCTTAACCATACAGCGATCCGATGGCAAGGTCATGGATCAGGTAGCTTTCCCCGCCATGGACAATGGAGAAACCTATGCAAGATTCCCGGATGGACAAGGCGTCTGGCAGATTACCGGTTTTGCCACGAAAAATGAGACCAATGGCGACCGACCGGTTTCATCTTTCAAATCATACAGCTACACCCCCGAAATCCCAATGGTGGGTAATGACATCGAATTTACCCTGGAAATATCTGAAGCGGCTAATGTATCGAAGGTTGAACTGGTATATGCAGTAGATAACGGCGTGAACGAAACATTGACAATGACAACCAGCGATAATATCAATTATTCGGCTATTGTGCCAGCCCTATCTTCTGATGGAGAATTATATTATTATTTTAAATTAACTGATACTGGCAGCCAGGAGGTGTTGTTGCCCGATGATGCGCTAACAGATCCTTATGATATGACCATAACCTCAGGCGATGTACCCAACCTGGTCATCAATGAGATCCTGGCCAGCAATGTAGCAAACCTGGCTGATCCTGATGGCGTGGATGAATATGACGACTGGATTGAGATTTATAATGCCGGTTCGATGCCCGTTGATATGGGAAGATTCTATTTCAGTGATTCTGAAGATCCATTCGATGACAGAATTCCTGGCGATGATCCGGGCAAAACAACCATTCAACCTGGAGGATATCTGTTATTCTGGGCTGACAGCGATACCGAACAAGGTTCAAACCACCTGAAATTCAGGCTGAGTATTGACGGAGAAGTGCTGAGTTTATATTACAAAGACGGACGTCTCATCGATTCACATACATTTGGAATACAGACTTCCGACGTTTCTGAAGGAAGGAGTCCGGACGGTGCTGATGCCTGGATCAAGTTCAATAGTCCTACGCCAGGAGACAGTAATAATTAGTTTGTGTCGGACTAAATTACCTTAAGCAATTGACACATTTTATTTCTTTTTTTGAAATAAAAAAAAGCGAACGATTTATACACACTCATAACCCGTCCGCTTGAAGATTTGCCGATCGATTATTCAGGAATAATAATATTATGTATGGGGAGAATACTTGGTTCAGTTGGAGTACCCCCATTCTTGATATGAAGAGGTATCAATGTTTCCCCAAACTTGTTAAAGGCTTCTTCTGATTCCCAAACATCAGTAACATGCCATCCATCTCCATGCTTGGCTGCGACATGATAAAGTCGTTCCGGAATGTTCCCTAACCCGGCAGCTTCAAGGTCTTTGACAATTCCTTCATACACCTTAACATCCGTATCCGGAAAGGTAAATTGAACAAGAATATTTTTCATTTTATTGAGTGTTTAGTTTTCCTACTCATATGGCTTTTCAGAGTACGCCCCGTTTTTTTTAGTGGGCTCTAGTCTCCACTTTTAACTTTCGAGCTTATAAAATATTTTTGATAGGTACTTCCGAGAAAGGTCATGGTTTAGATATTTCATGTACAAACCAACTTGTAATATACAAAGATTTCACTGAATACCAATTGTTGAAAATATTGTTTCCCAGAAATAAAATATTCCCCAAAATGAAAAGGCATGGATTTGTTTGATAAGCCTAAGTTTATATTAATTATATAAAAGAAATATCCTTTCCTACCAAATGAGAATTAATCAGACATTTCCCATTGCTGCTTATCTTCATCAACAATATGGATATATGAAATTTAAACCTGAAATTGCTGCCCTTATTTGACTTTCCCCAATTTTTCGTAAATTGTATCTGCCTCCATCGTTTATAACTATGGAGGATTTTTAGACAGGTTATCGTGTGGTCGATTTTTTAATTTAAATTCTTTAAAACTAATATTATGAATAAAAAAATTATATTACTGATTGCGTTTGTTATCTGCAGCTTTAATTTAAAAGCCCAGAGAGTAGGCTCCTCTCCTGAATACATAAAAGCCCT
>CAYMFU010000210.1:0-8064 GCA_964389805.1 uncultured Roseivirgaceae bacterium
AAAAAAGCATGCATGCATTTATCCATATTGTAAGGCCTACAAAACCAATTGTATTTACTCTGGTGGTAATGAAAGCTGGTGTCTCCAGGTATGGTTGGAGAATGCCCACAAGAGAAATCGTTGTACAATACAATATGAACATTCCAATCGTCCATCTCACTTTCCCTACTAGTACGGATCCCATGGCACAATTAATTCCAATAAACACAAAGCCCATAGAGGTTGTGATACCACCAACTTTCAACAGCGTAAAAAATGTCACGATAATAAAGTAGGAAAACAGAATATTCATTACCAGGTCAAAGCGTATTAACCTTCGGAATAGAGGGAAAGCTATAGCATAACCTACTATGAACGCGGGACCAGGCCACCATAACTGCGAAAATCCTAAGAAAAGAAAGGCTATGGTAGATACGAAAACTCCAACAAAGGTTACAACCATCCAAATCCAGGCCCAACGCTTGCGCAGAAGTGTCTCAGGTCCAAGTCTTGGATCGAACAGGTATCGGTCAACCTGAGAAATAGTCTCCTTTCTCGAGATTAGATTCATATCATACAGGCTGTTAGCAATGAAAAATCAGGACCTATCTCATTGGCAACAACTTTAATTCAGTACTGGACAACCCTTATATTTAGGTATGACTATCGAATATATATAAGTTTATAATATCTACATTTCCTGCAAGTTACATTATATTAACGAGCAGTAAAATATTAAGGATATTTGTAAGAAACTAGATCCTATAACAGATATACAAACACCTTTCATAATTGTCGAGGAATTAACTACTGCAAATTACCATAATAACGGCGAGTAGTCAAGTATTTTGTTGATAATTAAATATTTGCGGGTATCTGTGTATTTCAATTCTATTCAAATGCGCTTCTGAATAAATATGAACGGAGGCAGCGTAATAATTAGCTACAGCACCCAACATTGTGTCATATGCCAGCCTGTCTCTTTGAAAAAAGATTGCTTGCCCAAATAGACTTCCCTAACTTGTCGATGAAAAATATGTCAAGCAAGCCCATTTGGGCAAGCAAAGAGCCAGGCCAGCATATACACTGAACCGTTAGGCACTAACTTAAGAAATGAATAAATTAAAAACTGGAATGGAAGTAAAAGCTAAAAGATATGACAATCATTTCGCCAGGGTAGTTGTCCTCACCGTGTTTGTTGTGGTTTTAAACGTATCAACAACAGCTCAAAAATACAGTGATGGTAGACCAGCAGCAAGCCTTCAAATGGATGTAGAAGATTATGGGATTGTGCTTAAATATGGTGATGGCCCTGATAAATGCGATATACTGGGAGCACGTGATGTGTGGGTATTTGAAGATAAGGACATCTATTATATGCATTACGATGGCGCTGGCCCTGAAGGATGGATAAGCTGTCTTGCAATAAGCAGAGACCTTGTTAACTGGGAAAAGAAAGGGCCAATTCTTGACTTTGGCGAACCGGGAGAGGATGATTCGAAATCTGCTGCTTATGGTGTAACCTACCTAGATGGGGAGCAATGGCATATGTTCTATCTTGGTACTCCCAATGTATCTGAAGCACCTGATCTGATCCCATCGTTTCCCTATCTTACAATGAAAGCGAAAGGAAGTAGCCCCATGGGTCCCTGGATTAAACAGAAGAATGTTGTTCCATTCCGCACAAAACCTGATACATATTATTCCCTAACCGCGAGCCCAGGACAGGTTATTAAGCAAGGTAAAGAGTATCTTCAGTTCTTCAGTGCTACTACTAAAAAGGAAGGAAATCCATATGTGCAGCGTACATTAGGTATAGCCCGAACCAAAGACCTTAACAGCTCATGGATAGTTGATTCTGAACCATTGGTACCCATTGAGGAACAAATAGAAAATTCCACCCTCTATTACGAAGAAAGTATTGATACCTGGTTTTTATTTACCAACCATATTGGAATTTATGATGGTACAGAATTTACTGATGCCATCTGGGTGTACTGGAGTAAGGACCTAAATAAATGGAATTCAAAAGATAAAGCAGTTGTTCTCAATGGTAAAAATTGTATCTGGTCGAATAAATGTATTGGATTACCGTCTGTTGTAAAGGTTGGCGAACGATTGGCACTCTTCTACGATGCACCTGGAAGAAATAGTATAAGTCATATGAACAGAAGTGTTGGTCTGGCATGGTTAAATTTACCGCTCTCTCTTCCTGAAAAGAATTAAAAAATGAGGAGGTTTATCTTAATATTGAATGGATAATATTTGAAAAGATCGCTATTTAATAAGTCAGTGCATAACAATGTATAAAAATAATTGCCGTGGTAGTAGTAAATTCAGGAGCGTAACTCGCTTCAACTTTCTTGTACTTTTACAGGAAAGTGCCACGCAGTCGGCTTCTATTCTTATACTAACCGTTATAAACAATTATAAAAACAAATGATTCAAAAAGAAGGAACATGAAAAAAGTAGCAATAATTGGTGCTGGGAAAATGACGAAACCGCTTGTAGATTATTTTTTAGACAAATGTGGTTATCATGTTTTTATGGTTAACCGGACAGTTTCAGCTGCCGAAAAGGTCATTGATGGAAGAAAGCTGGGAACTGCTGTTAGATGGTCTGCAGGTGAACCTGATGCGCTTGATAAAATTGTGTCGCAATCAGATATAGTGATAAGCATGGTTCCTAAACCAATCCATATTAATGTTGCCAAATCGTGTCTGCGATGTAATAAGAATATGATAACAACAGCTTATGAAATCCCCGAACTTATGGCCCTCGATAAAGAGGTAAAAGAGAAAGACCTTTTGTTTTTAAATGAATTAGGTGAGGTTCCGGGTATCGATCATTTTGGCACTCAGCTTCTACTTGGTGAGGTTAAAAAAGAAGGTGGGAAAATCCTTAGCCTAAAGTCATATGGTAGTGGATTACCAGCATATGAACATAATAACAATCCCATGTTATATAAGTTCTCATGGGATCCAAATACTGTATTTGTTGCAGCTCAAACTGCAGCTCAGTATATCGATAAAGGAAAAAAAATAAAAGTTCCGGGAGATAAGCTCTTTACCCATTTCTGGTTAACTGAAATTGAAGGTTTGGGAACATTTGAGACATACCCGAATAAAGAAGTTGATAAATATGTTAAACCTTTTGGCCTTCCTGATAATGTGACATTTTACAGGGGCTTACTCAGATATTCGGGATATTGCAATAACTTAAGAAATATAATGGAGCTGGGATTTCTGGATAAAGAAACAGTTCACAATTTTTCAAATGTAACTTATAGGCAACTGATGGCATCATTAATTGATAGTGATTCAATTAAAGATCTCGAACTTAAAGTAGCTAAATATTTAAATGTTTATGACAATGCTGATATTATCCTTCGTTTAAAATGGCTCGGACTTTTTGATGATAGAACAATAGATTTAATGGAGGGTACATATATAGATGTTCTGCTCGACCGCATGTTAAAACGTATGGGTTACGAACCGCACGAAAGCGATATGATCATTTTGCATATTGAAGTGATTGCAGAATTTGAGAATGGCAGGAAAGAAAAGAGGCTTGCTACCATGGTAAATAGAGGGATACCTTATGGTGATTCAGCAATGTCGCGAGCTGTTGCGCTACCGGCTGCAATTTCTGCCCGACTTATTCTGGAAGGCAAAATAAAAGCAACAGGATTGAGAATGCCTCCAAACCTGCCTGAACTTTACAAGCCTGTGCTGGAAGAATTAGAAACCTTTGGGTTTATATTCAAACGTCAGAATATTCAAATCCCTTAATATACTGTTCTGATAAAGAATATTAATATCATTTATCATTTTGATTTTCAAAAATAGATTCAATATTTGCATCCTGATTTTTTAAACAATATTTATAGAATATCCTACTAGAAATGAATGATATTAAAACAATAACAATCGTTGGAGCCGGATTAATGGTAAAACCAATAGTTGATTATTTCATTGAAAAAAAAAATTACAGAATATTTTTATTGGATCAGTTTGTTGAAAAAGCAATTAGCATAAAAGCAAACAGGCCGGAGTGTACTGCTTTGGAATGGCGAAACAACGATACTGAACAACTTGATAATATTATTAAAAGGTCTGATATAGTTATCAGTATGGTGCCCAAGGTAATACATATAATTATTGCCAAATCTTGTTTGAAATACAAAAAAAATATGGTCACTGCTTCGTATGAAGTTCCTGCCTTAATGGATTTAAAAAGTGAAGTTGATAAACGAGGAATCCTGATTTTAAATGAACTGGGAGAGGTGCCTGGAATGGATCATTTTGGTACACAGTTGCTACTCGAACAGATAAAAAAAGAAAATGGCCGGGTTTTAAGTATCAATTCATATGGAAGTGGAATCCCTTCATTTGAATCAAATAATAATCCAATGGGTTATAAATTCAATTGGAGACCTGCTACTCTATTTATTGCATCTCAAACTGCTGCTGCATATTTTAAAGAGGGAATAAAGATTCATATTCCCGGAGATAAACTGTTTGAAAATTTTTGGTTCGTTGAGATTGATGATCTCGGCACTTTTGAAACTTATGCCAATAAGGATGTAGAAAAATACATCGAACCATTCGGATTGGATAGAAATATTTCCTTCTACCGTGGACTTTTGAGGTACTCAGGTTATTGCAATAATATGAGGTATTTGATGGAACTGGGTTTATTTGACAATGAAAAAACCATCAGATTTAACAACAAAACATTTCTTCAATTTACGAGCTCTTTAGTTAAGGGAGGATCAGAAGAAAATATAGCAAATAATGTTGCAGATCAATTAGGCCTTGACATCAACTCGGATTTTTTACATAGAATGAAATGGTTAGGGCTTTTTAATAAAGAGCTGATACCTTTTGAAAAAGGAACCAACCTGGATGTACTTTTGAACAGGATGCTTAAGAAAATGGTCTACATTCAGGGAGAAAGAGATATGATTATTCTTCATATCGAGATCATTGCTGAATTTGATGGTGGAATTAAGGAAAAATTGATTGCTACTATGAATGTTAAGGGAGATCCTGATGGAGAAACAGCGATGTCAAGAGCGGTTGCACTTCCTACTGCAATCTCCTCAAGATTGATAGTTGATGGTAAAATTAAGGCTAAAGGTTTACGTATGCCTCCTAATTTACAGGAACTTTATAAACCGGTGTTAGAAGAATTGCAAAAATTCGGATTTAAATTTTCAACAAAAAGAATTAAATTAAATTAGAAGAAAAAATCTGTTTATAACAATAAATACAGGTCATAGGGCTGATAGTGCTAAATTTGAAAGTGAGTACATTTAATAAAACATCAAGCGACTTGACAGGTAGGTGTTACAAAATGCCCAACGCCCCATACACTAACCGTTATGCCTAATTGCATTTAAAAGAGACGAACACGAAATTATAACGTCCAGTTCATTTGCATGAAGTGCTGTAGTTCATAGGATAATGAGCACATTTCTGAATTATCGGTTTCACTCCCACTTCACCTTTTAAGTACTCACCAAGACTAATGCAACCGTTTGTTATACCGCCGCTATTGCAGTGAAGTGCTTCTGGAGTCCAGAGCACAGAATCAGTCAAACACAAGCTCTTCAAGCCATACATTGTATCCGGCATAGATCTTCGGCGAGATGTCTCTTTCAGCTATGGTTTCGTAGTCATTGCATAGCCTGTCATGCACGGTAAGATAATGATCGGCCACTGGATCTAAAAGCAGTTGTATGTTTTCAGGAAGGCCAAAGGGAAAAACCTCTTCCAGCCGTTGTCGATTGTCGTTTAGAGACACTAGGCCATCCGATCCTCCGTAAGCTAGTAGAATAGGTATTGTAGACTTTTTCAAATCCTCAGAAGTTGAATCATCCACGGTGTTGTGCATGAATCCGAGTTCAAAATAAGGGAACCAACCTCCAAGTTTGCGCCACATATTGTGGGTCCGTAATCTTTTTTTCATACCACGCTCCAGCTGTTTTCCTTCTAATCCTTTACATTCGAGCATATTTCGGTGTCGAAAGAGGTCATGTTCAGCAAGGGATCTTACAGGACCAACAAGGGATATAGCGAAGTCTACGTTTGAGTTCAAACCAGCGATGCGCTGAACAATCCAGCCACCATGGCTATGGCCCACGACTCCTACATTTCGTCCCAGATTGGGTTCTGCATCAGAGTAGTAGTCGACGATGTGTATCACATCCTCTGCCATCGAGGTAAAAGAGCTATTTCGTTTCCAGTTGCCTGTGGATTTTCCAATTCCCCGTTTGTTTGAAACGACAAGTGCGTAACCTTCTTTAAGAAACACCTCCCGAAGGTACGTATCCATGAATCCGGGAAAATAGTCACGCATATCTCCGGAACCTGATCCGCGAACAAAAACCACCATGCCTTTGATATCATCTACCTTGGAAGGAAGTTCAATACCAGTTTCTATCAGATCGCTTCCGCTCCGAACCATATGGATTTCCATGCTTTCGTCCTTCTCGACGAAGCCTGGATTTGCACTGTTGCATGCGAAAAGAAGTGAAAACGAAAATAGTGGTATAATCAGATATGGAATTTTTCGGAAAATCATGGCAAAACACCTTTTAGGATTCATTGATAATAATTAAGGAATGTACATGGATTTTACTTGAATCTTATTTGATTATCATGATACTGGATTTCTGAGCAATTATATATTAACGGATGATGCCAGAGCACGTTTTCTTGGTCTACAATCGAAAGATTCGGCAAAACTTGTTCAGTCTATTGCAGCAGCAGTATGAAATACATTTTACTGCCATTTGCAGCAATGATATAAACATACGGCACACTATGCAGAAAATCAAAATACAGAATTAATCGAAAAGCAACTTAGGCATACCATAGTGCAAACTCCATATTGGCTTTTCACGTGCTTTGCACTAAGAAAATCATATATTTAACCAGAAGATTGCTGGGGCAATCCATAAAAAACTAAATGAGAAACTTGCAATCGCAAAGCCCGCGCCAAGTTCCGCTCCGGCCCTCATTGGTAGGCAGGTAAAAGGATTCGTAGTTATGCAAGAGATCAAGGGTAAATGGAATGAGGACCGGAGCGCCAACACGGTGTTTGCACCAACCGTTATGCGCAATGGTATGGTTTTTGAAATCAAATGACATCATGAATAATGTAACTACCATATTAACAGGACTGATTCTGACGGCCAGCATCGTACTCCAGGCGCAACCACCCTGGCACACCGATACTTTGGATTTTAATCATCTGGAGGGGCAATCTCCAGCTCAGTTCAGCGATAAGCAAGAACAGTTGAACGCTACCCGATATTACCAGTTTGGGAGGGGCGTCGAACGTAACACAGATAAAACATGGACCACCATACGTCGCACCATGGACTTTGAAACAGGGAAGTTTTTCGACCTTAGAACCTCAAATCAAAGCTTTCCACAGCGTCACATGGATACCCTCAATATGAAGAGTGTATTTAACGGAGAGTTTGTTCATTATGCCAATGATGTTTCCACGTATGTCTACAGAAAGTCAGTGAACTACCGCACCAGAGGGTATTATTTTGTTCAGTACAACCACAATACGGACTCGTGGTCAGAGCTCATCAATATTGGGCCCCATACCTCCAGGCAATATATGAGGAGCCTGGGCTTTGACATGAAAGACAGATATTTCTACTATGCGCACGCTATGCAGGATTCAGTAATTCAACCTGATCCAAATTATGCACCTGAATACCAGTCCACTCGCTATAAGTTGGAGCGACTTGATCTTCAGAATTTCACAATCGACACAATGTTTACCCTAAACATGCCGGAAAGGAAGATGGTCTTACACTTTGAAGCGGAACTATTTACGCCCGATGGCAAACGAATGGTACTACTGGAATACGACGACAGTGCGTACGAGAAGAAGGGACTCAACGACCCGCCACCTCTTGCTTACATTATAGATGTGGAGACCAATACATATAAGACCGTCGAAATCCCCTGGACACCATACGGGAACTTCATAACTCCCGATTCGAAATACCTGATTGTTGGAAGTTATCTGAAAGGATCGATTCTTAAGATTGACCTG
>CAYMFU010000211.1:0-7756 GCA_964389805.1 uncultured Roseivirgaceae bacterium
AAGAGATAACTTTGTGTCAAAAAGGAGGATAAGAAATGCATAAAGAAGTAGAAAAGTATTTAAGGTTAAAAAGAAAACTCATGGTTCTTGAATATGCCCGAGTCTTTGGCAGCAATCTCGAAGCATGCAAAGCATGTGGAAAAGTGTGCCTATTAAAGGAATAATATAATAAATTATTAATATAATCATAGTTCTCAATTACCTCGGCGAGATCTTCCTCGAAATCACAATCGACGACCTGCTCTACAGTATTTTCAACAAGTTTTGTATTGGAAAATGATCTAATTATAATTCTCGTTAGATTTGCCTTTTCTCAGATCTGATTTGTGTTATCTTAACAGTTGTTATTTATTCATTCATTTATTCATCTTTCAGAGTAACAGCCGGATTTGTATGAGCAGCCCTGATTGCCTGCGATGTCACGATGAATAATGCAAAAACAAGTGCAAACAATCCGATAAGTGGGAAAATCCAGAACTGGATATCTATCCTGACGGGATACCTGTCCAGGTAGGAATTGAGAAACCACCAGGCTAATGGCGCAGAGATTACAAAAGCTAAAATGACAAGGCGAGAAATATCTTTTGAAATCAGGGTAAGAATGCTTAATACAGTTGCTCCCATCACTTTTCGAATGCCTATCTCCTTAGTGCGTTGCTCTGTAGTATAGGCTGCCAAGCCAAATAATCCCAATCCGGTTATGATAATGGTTAACAGGGCAAATAAACTTGTTAACCTCTGTGCCATGTCTATTGTCTTAAATTTCTCCTGAAACTCAACATCAGCAAAGGTGAATTCAAACGGATAGGCTGAATTGTATTTGTTAAATACATTTTCAATTGTTTGTAGCGATGCCTGTAAGTTATCTGTTTCTTTTATCCGTAAACTCAGAAAACCATTCAATTCGCCCATGATCATAAACAGTGGCCTCACATCATGGTAGGGGGATTCCATTAGAACATTATCTACTATTCCAATTAATTTTCTCTTTTGATTACCCAGAACCAACTCTGTTCCAATCGGATCCTCCAAATTCATAGCCTCTAAACCAGCTTTATTTACAATAATCGCTGTAGAATCGCTTATAAAGTCTTCAGAAAAACCCCTTCCTTCCAATACCTTTATACCCATCGTTTCAATATAATCGTAGTCACATGCAATGCTCGCAAATGCAACCATGATATCCTCTGGTTTTCCAGGCCATTCCAAGAAACTATTATTATAAATCCTGGTAATTGGACTATTTGAGATTGCAACTGATTCAACTTCACCTGTTTTCAGTAATTCGTCCTTAATCACTTTGAAATTTGTTTTCAATTCATCATTAAACTCTATTGTGATCAAGTTTGCCTGTTCATATCCCAGGTTCCTCTTCTTGACCATTTGCATTTGTTTGTATATTACAACCGTACCAATAATTAACAGTATTGAAAAGGCAAACTGTACAGTTACCAGCACTTTTCTAGGCACATTGGCATTACGACCCATCTGTACTTTGCCTTTGAGTACTTTAACGGGCTTGAAAGAAGACAGGTAGAAAGCAGGGTAACTTCCAGAGATCATTCCGGTAATAGATACTATTATTATCGAGAATGCCCAAAAAGTCCATGATTGAAAATCAATGACTAATTCCTTCTCAACCATGTTATTATAGAAGGGAAGTGCGAGCTGTGTAATTAACAAGGAAATGATATAGGCTATAATTGATGTAATCATGGACTCTGAAATAAATTGAATTATCAAATTATTCCGGGTTGATCCTACACTTTTTCGAATACCAACCTCTTTTGCCCGTTTTTCAGATCGGGCTGTAGACAGATTAATAAAATTGATACAGGCAATTACAATGATAAAAACAGCAATCAGACTGAATAATTGAACATAAACACTTAATCCTCCTTTTTCAACACCACTTTCGAAAGTAGAATACAATCTCCAACGATGCATTGGATATAAAAACAATTCTGGTTGCATGTCCTCCATCCCATAATCCTGTAACATATTTTTAATGCTACTTTCCACATCTGTTTTGCTTGCTGCATCATTTAATTCTACATAGACAGGCATGGAATACCCAATCCATTTATCTTCTGATTCCCGAATCCATGGAACATTTTGTACAGTATACTTCCATGGTAAAAGAAAATCAAAATCAATGGATGAATTATTTGGGATATCTTTCAATATACCTGCTATTTTCATCTCTTTTTTATCATCAACCAGAATGATTTGATCCATTGCATTTTCTTCTCCAAATAAGGCTTTAGCGACTGATTCTGTGATCACTATAGATGAAATATCATCCAGGATATTTGCAACATCACCATGTATTATCGGGAACTTAAACATATCAAGAAATTGCTCGCTGACAGCCATTCCGTTCATGATAATTTTCTTTTCCCCTACGGCAAGCAGGTGTTCTCCGCCCCTATCTGTAATTGCGGCATGAATGATATTACTATTCTCAGTTTGTAATGCTGAATAAGTAGGTAGCGGCAAAGAGTTCCAGGTATGTATTACATTATCAAAGTCAGTATTAACCATGACCTGATATAGCTGATCTCCGTTGGAATGGAATCTATCATAAGATATCTCATCAAAAATCCACAAGAGGATAAGTATAGTGCAGGAAATACCAATAGATAAGCCAATAATGTTCGTTAGGGAATAGAGTTTATTTCTTATCAGGTTTCGTAATGCGACAATAAAAATGTTTTTAAACATAATATATGATTTAATATTTTGGTTTGACGGCCAAATCAAAAAGAATAGTGAAGAGAATTAATAAAAGTATCAAATGGCAATTGCTCTCAAGTTTACGGTAAAAAATAACTATACAAGTTTATCCAATTAATATGCCAGAAGTTAATATTCCAAATAAGTGCGAAATTCCGCTACTATTAATATAATGATAGGTTAAGAACTGTTCGATTTCGGATAAACCATATCGATATCGGACAATGGCTGCGCTGCGGAAGTCTGTAAATTGCTAAAATGGATAAAATTTCCGGTGACCTACTGGTAATGGATATTCGGCAGGCACTCCATTACCTCGGCGAGATCACCACCGAGATCACTATTGATGACCTCCTCGGAAACATATTCAGTAAGTTTTGTTTTTGAAAGCATGATGATAAAACCACCAGCATTAGGAGTATGATCCCATTTTATTTCTTCGATTCATCTAAAATCAACCGGAGACCCCAATCTGAATCATCTGGAAAGTCGGGCAATCTGATTATGCCGATCTTATTTGCAAATAGTTTGCCGTCTCCAACATCCATCCAAGTTCCATCACGTGGATTAAACCACTGTGCTTGGTAATTGCTGTTGAGTCGTGCTCCACGGATCTGGGACTTAGGGCATCCCAGTTCAAAGAAGGCAAGAAATATTTTTTTGTCGTCAGTTCGTGCGCAATAAGCCCAGCCCTGGTAACTAAGTATATCATATGTTTTATTTGGCGACACCAGGTCAGCGAGCGGAACGAGTTCCTGGTAACGCCTACCTATTGAGAAAGCAAACGTCCTTAAATGTTTCATCTGTGCGCCTGAGCCCCACTGGAAAGCATCCCACATGTGAGTAGGTGCCGTGGGTTCAATATCCGCACCCCAGATCCCTTCTGCTCCATATACATGTCCGGCCAGACCGCCAGAAAGAAAACTTCCATACATAGTTGATCGTACAAAAGCATTATCCTTTTCGGTACCTCCTTCTGCACCACGGGAGTAATTTACTGCTCCCTGGCCTCGATTATCCTTGTACCCAGCATAATAAGGTTCACCATTGAGTGCAGGCTTTGGATCTTTCAGGTTGAAAATTTCTGTTAGATACCAGTAGTTGTTGTGCTCCCTCATGTTTCCGATCTGGTGCAGTGTTACCCAGGAGCCTTCACCCCAGTTTTCAAGTGTGGATGGATTCGCATTGGAGGACAGCAAGGTACCAAAGGGTGGGGGACCGTATACTTTTTTCACTTTCTCAACAGCAGCGCTGTAATCGTCCGGGCTCACCGTTTCGTCAATTATATCAAGGTGGATAGGGCTCAGTACTGTATTGTTGGCATGATAACGTGAGAATACGTATTGAATAAACCGCACATAGGAATCAGAACCATAATATTGGAACCAGCACAATCCGGCATCACGCCTCGATACTTCAATAAACGGTATGATCCCATTTGCATTGAGGTAGTTGATTTTCCGGTCTATGTACTTGAAGTATTCCGGATTAATGAGATCCATGTCGGGGAAATAGTTCTCGTACCCTGGGACCTTACCCGGGAAGAAAAAGGGACGTCCTCCTTCATTGTCCATGTTCTTGGCACTTCCGGTACCGAACTCAAGCCAGGCTGAACGTACAGTGGTTCTTGCTGAATCATCCATTCTGATATGCCAAGGTTTATCATCTGTTATCCAGTTTGGGAAGGCAGCAATTACACTTACCCAGTTGTATCCCTGTGACTTGCGGAGACGTACGTAATCTTTGAATCCTGCTGTGGGGCCAATAGGACGTTCCGTATCATCATCATACCACATGAAGCGGTTTGCTCCAAGGGAGTACCAGGTGTCACCAATAATGAAAAATGGAGTGCCATCAGCATGTTCAAGTGCATGTTGGTTTTCCGTAGCTTTAATAAAGCCACGCCTTAAAGAATTTTCGGCTTTTTCAGCCTCCGTCCAGGCGACAGCGGTGAAAGATCCTGATTTGCCAGCTAGTCCAGGGTCTTCCGGATTCGATCCACTTTTCCATGTCCAGTTACCTGGCTGAGTGGCAACAAGACGGAGATGAAATATCTGGTCGCCATCCCAGAAGCCATAAATACGTTTGCTAAAACCGGGGCCGCTGAGATCTACCCACACGATCACATCAGTATATGGATTTTCGTAGGAATTTTCGGCAGTAAAAGTAAGTTCCTGCATTTCCCAAGGATGTATTTCACCAGGGTCTGCTATCACGGGGCAAACCGCAAAAGCCAATGCATACAGAAGTTGTTTGGGGAGTTTCATTTGTTTGTCTATTTTAAAAATCAATTCCAGATAGTTATTCAAAAATTAAATATAACAAGATTTTTCCATGTGTCCCTATGGATAGAAAAAAGTGAATAAAAACTCTATATATACAGCTTTATTTTGATTGCTTAATTTTATACATTGCTTATAGGTGAGTGATTTTTTATGGTATTGAATCATGATACATAACAATTTATGCACTTTTGATCATGTTGGTATCCAAATTCCTGGCAATAACCTGGTCTCTTATATTGATAACATTTGACAAATTACAACTTGAAAAATTATAAGCATGAAAACCTTCAATCTAAATAATCCATACTTAATCGTTATTTTAATAACATCAGTATTCATTTCTCTAAGCAACTGTAATAATAAAACCGTACCGGAAGGCAGGCCCATCCCTGATGCTTTCAAGCAAAATGAACGCCTAGGTCGTGGTGGTAATTTAGGTAACATCCTGTATGAGTTTGAGACTTGGGATAAAGTGAAAGAAATGAAAGAGCTGGATATGATCAAGGAGATAGGCTTGCAGGGTGTACGTGTAAATACGGGCCCGTTTTCACATGTTACGGATAAACCCCCATATACGCTTTCCGATGCATTTTTGGAAAGACTTGACTGGACTGTCGATCAGGCATTATCCAGGGGGCTTACGGTGATCATAGACAACCATGAATACCATGTCATGGCGGAGGATCCCATGGGTAATCATGAAATGTTCCTTTCTACATGGAAGCAAATGACTGAGCACTATAAGGACTATCCTGATAATGTCTATCTTGGTGTGCTTAATGAACCAAATGGCCATCTCACACCTTATTTATGGAATTATTTGCTTTTCGATGTACTTAAAGTCATTCGTGAGATAGATCCTTACCGGACACTGGTTATTGGACCGGGTGACTGGAATGGAATAGATGCCCTTGAATCTCTTGAGCTTCCTGAGGATGATCGCAATATCATTGTAGAGATACATTATTATAGTCCGCACCGATTTACCCATCAGGGAGCTTCATGGAGTGAGGGCAGTGATGAATGGCTTGGAATGACCTGGTGCGGTACAGCAGAAGAGAAACAGGCTGTAATTGATGATTTTCAAATAGCAATCGATTGGGCTGAAAAGTATGACCGTCCATTGTTCCTTGGAGAATTTGGAGTATATGAAAAGGCCGATATGGAATCGCGTGCTGCCTGGCTTGGATTCGTTATAGAACTGGCAGAAAAAAATAATTTTTCATGGAGCATTTGGGAACTAATGTATACCAGTTTTGGCATTTATGATCCCGCACAAAAAAGTTGGATTGAACCACTTAAAGACACCATCCTGCCACCAAAATAAACATCCATCTGAGATAATACGGGATTTAAGTTACTTGATTCTTTGAAATCATCTTGTGTCCATACTGGACGATGCGCTCCTCCCTGGTAAATCAAAACAGTGAGACAATTTATTTAATCATCCACAAAGAAACTGAATCATTGTCTTTGATATAGATCCTATTCCCAGCAATAACCGGATGTGCGTAGGTTGGTGATTCAGCAATTTTTATCCGGCCTAGTTCAGCATATGCCTTCCCATGGGGCTTGAATGTAATTAATTCCGGATTTGACGGTAGTGCCAGCATGACTTCACCTGCATCTAGAATGGCCGCAAAACCACCCCGGTCGAGTTGAACCGAATCGATCCAGAGAGTCTTGCCTGTCTGTGCCTGCAGGCAGAAAAGTTTTCTCATGTTGATCAGGCCGAAGAGCATTCCTTATTTCAACACGGGGCTATTAAATTGTACCGCTACATCAGGATTGCTCTAAACTTCCCTGGCTATAAAGTCATTTCCTTGTTTTTCAATAGCAATCATCTTTGATCCACGTCCCGCACCAGTATAGATGATTCGATGTCTGTCGATTATAGGTGTTGCAGCATTATAAGCCCGTCTCTGAGGTACAAAGGGAAGAATCCATAACGAATTTCCATTGGCTGCATTAATTCCTACGATACTTTTTTCTGTAAGAGTCACGATCTGATTGGTTTCTGCCACGGTCAGCAACACTGGTGAGCCATACTGATCGAAATCAGGACCCCTATAATCAGAACAGTTAATAAATTCAATTTTTTCATGATAATAAAAAATTTGGCAGATTAGTGCATGTATAACACTATGGTAAAATGATTAGTTCCTGATTTAGATATTGTTACTGTGGGATTTCTTTTAAGGATACTGATATATTGAATTAATAAGCCTAATTCCTTTTAAAGATCATACTCATCCTTAGAGGAATAATTTTGAAATTGCACAAAATTTCAAATGGATGAAATCTTCAATGGTATGATAAGATAATTATATTTGTTCTTTGATCATTGTATAAATTTAACATTTATGAGCATGATCTCAGATTTCCCAATGGTCCTAACCGGAGGGCCCCACAATTGAATTCCGCTGGTGACAAAAAAATGTGTATTCCCGATTTTTTTATGTCCCCAACTGATTTCATAAATATCTCTGGAAATTAAGTTAAAGGGGAAAAGCTGTCCGTGATGCGTATGACCGGATAACTGAATATTAACTGAACTCAGGCTGACGGAACTAATATCAGTTGGGCGATGATCAAGCAACAAAATGGGAAAATGATCTTGTAGATGTTTAGTTATATCATCTATAGAAAACCGGTTTCTATTTCGTGCGTCTTTTCTGCCGACCAGGTAAAAGGAACTGTCAATCAGTATAGAAGTGTCGCTGAGCAGTTTTATA
>CAYMFU010000212.1:0-3951 GCA_964389805.1 uncultured Roseivirgaceae bacterium
ATCACGAAGTCAGCTACAATTAACTGGGGCACTTTAGTTGATTATTCTGACCATTTGATTGGACGTTCCTTGTTTGGTGATGAAGCCCCCCTTTGGATGATCATTTCGGTCTTCATTATCCTAACAGCTGCATGGTTAAACTTCATTAGGGCACTTATAAGAATAGTGAAGATGAAGAAATTGGGTCTCAACTGACAGTGTTAAGGTAATGAAAGATTTAATACTCATATATCTAATGAATGAAGCCAACCTTTATCATTCCTTGGATTTTCTTTTAAGATCAACTCAATGAAAAAGAAAAAAAACAAAACCTCACGTAGAGAATTTTTCAATTCAAGTATGACCCTTGGAGCCAGTGCGCTTTTATTTTCAAATATCACTTCTTCATGCAATGCTCTGGAGGAGCCGGGGGAGACGGTTAAAGTTTTAACTGATAATGGGGAGCTGCTTGAAGTTGATAAAAATCAATTACACCATTGTGAACCAGTTTCAGTTGAGGAAGCCCGAGTAGGGATTCCGAACAGGAAATTCGTGATGGTCATCGATCTTTCACGGTGTAAAAATGCAAGGAAATGTGTTGAGAAATGTCAGGAAGCCCACCACTTGCTGCCGGGCCAGGAGTTCATTCGTGTTTACTTAATGCAGCGATCAGAAAAATCAGCTCCTTATTGGTTTCCAAAACCTTGTTTTCACTGTAACAATCCTCTTTGTGCAAGTGTATGCCCCGTTGGAGCAACCTATAAAAGATCGGACGGTATCGTTATGGTTGATAATGAAAGATGTATCGGCTGTAAGTTTTGCATGACAGGCTGTCCATATAATGCCAGGATATTCATGTGGGAAAAGAAGGAAGTTGAAAATGAAGAAGACATGGAATACTCACCTGAGACTAGCATTCCTGCCAGGGAGGGTACTGTAGCCAAATGCGATTTTTGTCCTGATATGATCAGAAACAAGGAATTACCTCATTGTGTTACGGCTTGTCCCATGGGGGCAATTTATTTTGGAGATATCAATGAGGACTCAGTTACTAATGGAGAAGAGACGGTCGGCTTTACCGAACTGATCCAAAATTTTGACGGCTATCGACACCTCGAGAATCTGGGGACTGATCCCAGCGTGTATTATCTCCCCGCTACCGCCAGGTTATTCCCTTTTGAAAGGGGACTGGATGGTAAGGATGAAGAACTACTGAAAAGATATGAAAGAACTCCATATTTTAAAGACAAGAAAAATGGGTAATGGTGAACTAAGTCTTTTGAGGGAATTTTCACCTCAATTAAATACTAATAGCAGGCTGCTCAAAGGTTGGATAATCTTGCTGCTAGCTGGATTTGCCTTTGGGCTTGTTGGTTTGTACATGCAGATAGTTAAAGGGCATGCCATAACAGGAATGCGCGATTATGTTGTTTGGGGTGTTTACATTGTAAACTTCATATTTTTTATGGGACTAAGTTATGCTGGGGCCTTGATTGCCGGTACCCTGCATTTAATGAAAACGGATTGGCGTAAACCAATAATGAGAATGGCCGAGATATTGACAGTTGTGTCAATTGCGATTGGGCCTTTATTCATCATTTTGTGTATTGGCAGACTGGACCGACTTTATTATTTGTTTTTATTCGGAAGAATTCAATCGCCCATTACATGGGACGTCATTGCAATTGCAACTGATTTAATTGGTTGTATGCTATACCTGTACCTTTCATTAATTCCAGACCTGGCCAAGCTTCGCGACTATAAGGAACTGAAAGGAAATAGTTTCAGGAAAAAATTGTACAGGATATTGGCACTTGGATACCAGGACACACCGCAACATAATAAAATAATAAAACGGTCCAAAAACTTGATGGCCGTAATTATAATCGCCATTGCAATAATAGTATATTCCGTACTGGCCTGGATCTTTAGTGTTACCCTCCAGCCTGGTTGGCACAGTACGATATTTGGTCCATATTTTGTTATTGCCGCCGTTTACTCAGGCACAGGGGCATTAATAATTTTGATGTGGATTTTCAGAAAGATCTATAATCTGGAAGCATATTTAACTAAAGATCATTTTGTAAAAATTGGAATATTATTATTAATCCTGGCAGCCTTTTTCGGCTATTTTACTTTTAGCGAATACCTTACAAAATGGTATGGCTCTGAAAGCAATGACTCCATTTTAATCGACAAGCTCTTTTCAGAGTTTTTTTGGATGTTTATCATTTCCAACTATGCGGGAGTAATCCTGCCTTTAATTATTGTTGGTTTCCCTAAATTGAGATCAATAAATAGCATCACTTTTGCCGCAGTTGTTAGTGTAGTTGCCCTATGGTTTAACCGCTATTTAATTGTAGTCCCAACTCTGGAATCACCCTATTTGCCTATTCAGGATTCAAGACCTGAATACTTATTTTATTCACCCACATGGGTCGAATTATCAACTTCCATTGGCCTTTTTGCAATGTTTTGTTTGCTGTTTACGCTGGCATCGAAATTTGTTCCCATTATTGAAGTTTCAGGTAATACAAAAAAAGGGCAGAAACCTGATGTAGATGTATCAACTCCAGCTAATGTTTTAAAAGATGAAAACTATGAATATGCTTCATAAATTAGGTAGGCTTAAGTTTATAATCCCACTTGCTGCATTGACTTTGTTAATCAGTACGGTTTCATTCTCGCAGAGCACAAAAAAGAAACTTAAAACAAGAATGAGCCTTGACTATTATAATGGTGCGGATAATTCAAGAACTCTAAATGCTACAATATATATAGTTAAAGAGGGACAAAGGATACCCGTTACAAATGAGAAAGTATATTTCTATCTGGGTGATATTTCAGATGGGAAATTAATGGATAGTCTTATTACTGATGAAAACGGTTTGGCGAAATACGTTTTCCCTGATGAATACGAATTTCCTATTGACGAAGAGAGAAAAGTGAGATATGCCACGGAATTCTTGGGCAATAAATTATATACCAACAAAGATGCTGACATAGATATCAAGGAGATATTTATGGAATTGTTTTTAACAGAATTAGATTCAGAGAAAACTGTTTCAGTCAGAGGGTATGAATTGGGTAATGACAAGGAGATGATACCAGTTGTAGATGCTGATGTTTTATTCTATGTGCCACGATTGTTTAATGATCAAATTGTTGGAGAAAGTGAGTTTGATAATGGTAAAAGTCACATTATATTTCCGGAGAATATTGCCGGGGACACTATTGGAAATATTTCGGTAATAGCCAGAATTGAGGATCATGATTTGTATGGAAATGTAGAGAGGAGATTGTCTAACTTCAGATGGGGAACGATGGCACCGATTGAAGAAGATAAGGACTTGATGACCCTCACAATCAATATTCCAACAAGGGCTCTTTGGCATACAAATGCACCGCTTTGGATGATTATTACATTGGTTGTTTTATTAACAGGGGTTTGGGGGCATTACATATATGTGATATTCAGCCTGTTTAAATTGAAAGGTTTATCCAGCAAAAAGAAAATGATTAATACATTGGAATGATGTAGCTCAATGTATTGGCACTAAGGCTATGAAAAATAGACATAAATACCTAAATTTATGCTCTTTGGCACGCTATTTGGATTGTATCTACTAATTAGTTTATAATATATTGAACACATAAATCACGTAATACTTATTTTAATTTTAAGATCATGAAAAAGAACCTGAATTTACTACTAACCCTTGGTGCAATTACCGTCTTTATATTTTCAATGGTGGCATTCACAGTGCCTCAGGATAAATGGGATGTGCCTGATGAATACAAGAATATGAAGAATGAATATGCCGGGGAAGACGAAGATGACATAGGGAAAGATCTCTATAGCAAACATTGCAAATCCTGTCATGGAAAAGAAGGATATGGTGATGGTACGAAAGCTGCCGAACTCGAAACTTCTATGAGAGACCTGTCAACTGAAGAGGTTCAGGGACAAAC
>CAYMFU010000213.1:0-26517 GCA_964389805.1 uncultured Roseivirgaceae bacterium
TGCTGGGGATTAAGCTCAAGTTATTCAATAAATGGGTATTCCAGCCACAGGCCTGATCAGGATCTGGGTGTGATATCTCCTACAGCTGCCCTATCTTCCTTCCCTTATACTCCTGAAGAAAGCATGTTGTTTTTAAAATTCTTATATAATGAAGCTGATTCTCTGGTAGGAGAATATGGCCCATACGATGCATTTAGTATCGAGGACAGTTGGTATTTGCCCAGATACCTTGCCATTGATCAGGGGCCAATCCCTGTTATGATCGAGAATTACAGGACTGGTTTTATATGGAACCTCTTTATGTCCTGTCCAGAGATCCAGGATGGCCTGCAGATATTAGGATTCGAATGAGATATGTATACAAATAAACTCCCACGGCTAAAAAAGTGCTCCCAGGATCTGGGCACAAATAATCATAATCACCAATGCGAAAGGGTATACGGTCGCATAGGCAATCGATGGCGCGTTTGATTCGGTCAGGGAGTCGACAGCGCTAAGACCCGGTGTGCTGGTCATTCCCCCTACAAGTGTACCAAACACAGATAAAACATTGGTTTTAAAAACATATACCCCAATAAGTGCAGAGATGAGCATAGGCATTAAGGTCAACACTATACCTACAGATACCAGGATGGAACCATTCGCCTTAACGGTTTCCACCAAAGTCTCACCTGCCTGGGTACCCACGGCAGCCAGGAAGAACAACAATCCAATTTGTCGCAGGAGCTGATTAGCTGGCCCCGACACATTCCATATGATCGGTCCCGTTTTACCAATCCGGCTCAGAATAAGTCCTGATATCAGCACACCTCCTGAAAGTCCTAAATTGAACACACCCCCTCCCGGTATGGGTATATCCAGGATTCCTAATAGAACACCTATTACAATTCCAGCTGAAATTGGAAGAAAATCCGCTTCGTTGAGGCGTTTAACATTATTCCCAAAAAGTTTGATAACTGCAGGCATATTTCCCTTAGAAGAGGCAACCATAAGTTTATCACCAAACCGGATCTGGCTTCCTGCATTTGGAGTAATATCAATCCCACTTCTTCTAATCCGGGTAACTGTGGCCATGTAATTATTAAATAAATTCAGTTCCCCAAGCGTTTTCCTTACAACCTTTTTGTTCGTTACCAATATCCATTGTACATCAAACTCCCCGCTTCGCGGCACTTGCATTTCAGTTTCTTTTCCAATTAACAATCCTACCTTTTTTAAGGATAGTGCAGTACCTACCACTTTAACCAGGTCGCCTTTATGAAGAACCGATTCTTTATCGGGGGCGACAGCCTTACCATCGTGTACGATCCTTGAGATATTGGCACCCGTCATAGACCTGATTTCAAGCTCGCCGATCGAGGCATTGACGATGTTCTCATTTTCTACAATAAAATTCTTACTTACGATCTCAGGGTAATCCTCGGCAATATCCTTCTCGTAATCTTGTTCCGCTTTTTTTATATCAAATTTCAGGATCCGTGGGCTAAGCCTCACAAACAGGATAACACCGATTACACCAAAAGGATAGGCAATACCATAACCGATTGAAGCAAGGGGGGAATTCGAACTCTCTATAGCTGCAGCCAGGCCAGGAGTACTTGTCAGAGCACCGGTGAACAATCCCACAACTAATTTATTATCTATTTCCAGGAAGTAAGAGGCCAGAAAAGCTATTATAGCCCCGGAAACAACCACCATGCCCGCAATAATGATCAACTGAATCCCCTTTTTCTGAAATGATTCAAAAAAACCGGGACCAGCCTGTATGCCAATTGAATAGATAAAGAATATCAACCCGATCTGCTGGAATATATCAGGAACACTAAAGCCAAAATGCCCAAAAAACAGGGCAACAAAGATCACTGCTGATGAATCGAGACTGATCCCAAAGATTTTTACTTTGCCAATCAATATCCCGACCGTAATGATCAGAAAAAGAATAAAGTATTCACTACTTAATATATCCATTGCAGTTCATCTCTATTACAAATTGCAAATATAGGAAGGTATGCTCATAAGTATAATAGGCCAGGGCATGAATTTAATTACCCTGCCCGGATGTTGAAGGTTTTCCCAGGGTAGCCAGCATCCCTCCGTCAACATATAATATCTGACCATTCACATAATCTGAAGCTTTGGAAGCAAGAAATAATGCGGCCCCTTGAAGATCTTCAGGTTTACCCCACCTGCCCGTGGGTGTTCTGTCAATAATAAAGTCATGGACTGGATTACCAGGTTCTGCAATTGGACCTGTAGCATCCGTCTTGATATAACCTGGCCCTATACCGTTTATCTGAATATTATATTCCGCCCATTCAGTAGCCATACTCCGGGTGAGCATTTTTAATCCGCCTTTAGCGGCGGCATATGCCCCTGTCGTTTCTCTGCCCAATTCACTCATCATTGAACACATATTGATAATTTTTCCCTTCCGTTGTGGGATCATCATCCTGGCGGCTTCCCTGGCAATCAGGAACTGGGCATTCAGATTAATATTGACGACTTCCTGAAAATCCTGGAAAGAATAATCAATCAGTTTGATCCTTTTATGCACAGCCGCATTATTAATCAATATGTCCAGTGGTCCAAGTGTATCCTGGATATTCTTCATATTTTCTAAAACAGCCTTTTCGTCTGTAATATCGAATAAATATCCTCTGGCCTTCAAATTTTCAGATTTACACTGATTAAGAGCATTCTTCAATCGATTTGGGGTATGCCCGTTTATTATTATCTCAGCTCCTGCATGTGCAAGTACCCTGGCCATAGCAAGACCTATGCCATGAGTCCCTCCTGTAATAAGAGCTCTTTTCCCGGATAAGTCAAACAGATCTTTAATCATGAAATTATTTATATGAATTCGTCAATATCAGCTATACCCTCCCTTATCACCAAAAATGATTCATCCGTGCAATCTATTACGGTAGATGGTGAATTTTTCCCAGGCCCTCCATCTATAACAATGTCAACCTGGTTTTTATATTTTCTAAATATTTCAACCGGATCAGTTAGGTATTCCACTATATCATCTTCATGCCGAAGAGATGTAGAAATGATCGGATTACCGAGTTCCTTTACGATATCCCTCGATATATTATTATCAGGGATCCTGATCCCAACGGTCTTTTTTGTTTTATGAACGAACTTTGGAGTTTTACTGCTTGCATTCATAATAAAGGTAAAAGGCCCTGGTAAAGCCCGCTTTAGAACTTTAAATACCGGTGTGCTCATATTACTTGCATAATTGGTAATATCGCTAAGATCATAACATATAAATGAAAGGTTAATCTTCTTGTGGTTTAAGCCTTTAATCCTGCTGATCTTCTCTATTGCCTTTGCGTTAAAAATATCGCATCCCAGACCGTATATGGTATCTGTCGGATATATGATCACACCCCCGTTCCTCAGAACGTCTGCAATGTGCCTGATTTTTGACACAGCAGGGTTTTCCGGATGCATTTTCACTAATTCGCCAGCCATATTTTATTAATTTTTTTATGATCCTCAATTTCAGCTTTGAAGTTAATACAATTTGTTATTTTTGCCCATATATGGACAAAAGAAAAATTTTAGTAGGCTTTATCCTGGTATTTACCGTAACGCTCTCATCGTTTTCTTTTTATTTCTATCAGGTAATTACAGCTCCTAACATATTAGTTGATCAGGAAAGCCGGTTTATTTATATCCAACCAGATGCCACGTTTAAGGATGTCCAGAATACTTTGTATAATGAAAACTATGTAAATGACCTTGTGGCATTCAGCTTCCTTGCCAAGTTGATGGATTATGACGAGTATATAAAATCCGGCAGGTATTTGTTGCAAGCGAATATGAGCAACAGGGATGCGATCAAATATTTGAGATCAGGGAAACAGGAACCTGTCAACATTACATTCAACAATGTCCGGCTTCTTGAAGATCTGCCACCAAAGATATGTGCAAACATCAGTCTTAAGCCTGAAACATTCCTGGCAAAACTTGAAGACTCTGCCCTTTGGTCCCGGTATGGATTTAACCAACATACTTTCAAGTGCATGTTCATCCCAAATACCTACCAGGTTTTCTGGACAATCACCGCAGATGAACTAATGGACAGGATGTCCTATGAATACGAGCAATTCTGGAATGATTCCCGGAAGGCAAAAGCTGATTCCATTGGCCTGTCACCTGTGGAAGTCTCTATTCTTGCTTCAATTGTACAGGCAGAATGTAAAATGACGGATGAGGCACCTGTTATTGCAGGATTATATCTAAATCGTTTAAAAAGAAACTATTTGCTACAGGCAGATCCTGCACTTGTCTATGCTAATGGTGATTTTACGATCAAAAGAGTATTGAATAAGCATAAGGAAATTGATTCACCTTATAATACATACAAGTACAGGGGATTACCACCAGGACCGATTAATGCCCCAGAGACCAGGTACCTTGATGCCGTATTGAATTATGATGACAACAATTACTTGTATATGTGTGCCAAGGAGGATTTCTCAGGTTATCATAATTTTGCCACAAATCTGCAACAACATATGGTCAATGCAAGAAGATATCAGAGGGCACTTAACAGGGAAGGCATCTACCGCTAAATGAAGGATGATTTTGGAAGTATTTAAACAACTAACCTGAGAAAATTATTTTAAAAGCAAAATGTTGATTATTAATGTATCAATTTGAGACAAATATCAGGGTAAGATATGCTGAAACAGACCAGATGGGATTTGTGTATTATGGGAACTATGCCACATATTATGAAGTAACCAGGGTAGAGGCACTTCGATCTCTTGGAATATCCTATAAAATCCTTGAAGAAAATGGCGTGTTGATGCCTGTCCTTGAAAATTGGTCGAAGTACATCAGACCCGCAAAGTATGATGATTTGTTGACCATAAAGCTATTCCTTAAAGAAATACCCTCTATGAGGATAACTTTTGAATACGAGGTTTTTAATGAAGATAAAAAATTAATTAACTTAGGATCGACAACATTGGTATTTCTTGACAAATCCTCGGGAAAACCAATACAGGTACCTGGTGTAGTGCAGGATGTATTGAAACCGTATTTTTAATGATCCTAGATTATTTAAATTATCTTGACAGGTTTAAGCTCTGGAAGCAATTTACTTCCATCCTGGATCATATAGTTGTTGGAAAGCATAAAACTTCCCTGTATGACCTACTCAAGATCTTTTTAATTAGCCTGACCAAGGACGATATCCTGGAAAGAGCCAAGGCCATCACTTACAACTTCACATTGGCTATTTTCCCAGGCATCATATTTCTCTTTACCCTGATCCCTTATATTCCTATACCCAACCTGCAGGATACCATTATGAGTTTCTTCGAAGAGCTGGATCTGGTAATGATCGAACAGGTAAGAAGCACTGTAGAGGATATTATCTCAAAGCCCAGAGGAGATCTACTTTCTTTTGGGGTCATTTTTGCCGTATACCTTGCAACCAACGGGATGCTTTCACTCATTACAAATTTCAACTATTTCTATAAAACGAAATTTACAAGGGGATTCTTTAAAAACTATCTCGTGGCCTTTGTTCTTACGCTTCTGCTCATACTCATTATGACGCTGGCAATGGGATTGTTGATCGGGGGACAACTCGTCCTGGATTTTTTACTGGATATCGGCATTTTAAATCAGGATTTCCTCTTTATAATGATCATAACCTTAAGGTTCCTGATATTATTTATCATATTCCAGCTGATGATCTCCATCATTTATTACCTCGGACCTTCTGTGGAGGAAAGATGGCATTTCATGAATACAGGATCAGTTATTGCTACTCTCCTATGTATTGGATCAAGTTACCTGTTTTCTTATTACCTAACTAATTTTGCCAGTTACAACAAATTCTATGGATCTATCGGTGCAGTAATAGCTTTCATGATCTGGCTTTACCTGTTATCGGTTATATTGCTATTAGGTTTCGTAATAAATGTTACCATCGACCGCGCCAGCCGTGAAGATTACGAGATTTGAAATAGGGATTCATCGTACAATAGAAAAGGTTTTGTAAGCTCAATCCACTTATGCTCCTGCTCACTCATTTTTTCAAGGATGGCATCTTCATTTGCAGCGCCGTTCAGATAACTTAAAATATCATCATCCCCAGCCAGGAGCTCAATCGCTGGCTTATCAGAACCTGCTTCATATGGCCCTTCCAGCCATTTCATCGATCTTACATTTTGTTTTAGAGATCTTATCATTTTCAGGCTGTATAGTAAAACATGGATCTTTTCCCGGGGATGTAACTGAAATCCATAACACAGTTGATCTTTATACTTATGAAATGTTGGGACAAACAGAAGTGGCCTGAGTACAGCCTGCGTATTTTCTTTGTTCCAGGCAACTACCCATTCACCGGACAAATCACTAAGGAAGGGGGCACCAAATATTTCAAAAGGCCTCGTGGTTCCCCGGCCTTCGCTTAAATTTGTTCCTTCAAGCAGACATTGCCCTGAGAAGACCATACAGGTATTCCTATTTGGAATATTTGGAGAAGGATTCACAGGCATTTCATCATCTTCTTTTTCTATTATCTCCAGAGGAAACACCCCGCTATTTTGAAATCTAAGATATTTGCATAACTCACCTAGGGTTAAACCATACCTGTGTGGAATTCCAGGAAGACCTATCAACGAACTGAATTCTTCCTTAAGCAATGTCCCTTCTATTTGACGACCAGCGGGATTTATCCTATCAATAACGACGATAGATAGCTGTAAGCTCCACTTGATCACTTCTTTAAATATTTCTGCTATGGTTGGCAAAAAAGTATAATATCGAACACCAATATCTTGTATATCGATGATCAAGGTATCAAGTTCATGCAGGCTATCTGAAATACGATCTACTTTATCCCGGGTATTTATATACAAGGATACATGCTGTGCAGTATTATCGAGATGCTGATATGCCTTTAAATCTTCTATGGGAACCTGATCTTGCTGCTCAGCAAACAATCCATGTTCAGGGACGAGCACCGTTACTGATTGTGAATAGCCTGCCAGCATCTGAAAGAGATATTTGCCTACCGTAAAATCAAAAGATACCTGGTTGCAGAATAGTCCTACCTTTTTATTTTTGATCTGCGGCTTAAAGTCATGAAATAGTTTATGGTACTGGTCTTTCAAGGATCATTCAATAAAAAGAGTGTAATCTGAAACCCAGGTTTCGCTATCACCAGGTTCTATTTTTAAAACCAGGAAATTCTCAGGGCAATAGGTAGTATGACAAGCCCAGAATACCATTTTACTTAAAGGCTTATCAACCTTGAATTTCACACCAGCTCCTGATTTAACATTTTTTACAACCACCTGGTGGTCATTTATGTTATCTTGGTAACCCATCAATTCCATCCAAATGGATTCTCCCTTATTCAGGTCTTTAATAAACTTCAATTCCTTGCCATCAATTTCCATTACATCCCCTAAGTCTGCATCGGTTGATATTTTGTAAGGAAACGAGATATTTATGGCAGGGCCCGACCTCTCTCCATCAATAATGAAAAAATTATGATTGTATTGATCTGTCTCAATAATTTCCGTTCCTGAATTTGTTAAAGTATGAGACATGGTAAATCCTGCCTCATTCGCCTTTAACTCGATTCGTTTTATATATTCGTATCCAAATCCATGATAGCTATCAATACGATGCCTGAATTCAATCCAATCCTTTCCCTGGTCAATATCCCAGGTGCCATTATCTACTATTTTGTAGGTTTTATTCCATACATATGGATCAGAACCCTGCATCTCAAGAACACCAATGCCAATTCGTATAAACCTGTTATTGGCCATGTCGTTTTTATATCCCAGTCCGGGCGCCTGGAAAGACTCGACAGGGCCTGTGAGGTCTTCATGAACCAATGGATCATGAGTAGATTTCCAATACCCAAAATATTCATGGTCTTTATACCTGAGGCTTGAGATTATACCTGACCAATCGAAACGTGTAGCGCGGTAAAATCCTTTTGAGGAATTGGGAAGAAACAATTTCATGGTTACATGCTTGTTTTTTATCTCCGTCTGAGGATATTTCGAAAATTCTTCTAATGGTAATGTTTGAGATGTAACCTTCATAGTGAATGTGATAAAAAAAATGAAATATAAGAGCTTCATGGTGTTCAAATAGTTATATCTAAATTTATAAAAATTTAAATAAAATCTACCAGGCAAGCGACATAAATCCGAGATTTTTATTCGAACTCTATTGAGATAGATCAGCACATATCAATTCTTTGTCGCTTCGGATAAATACATGTTTGTAAGCAAAACCGGGATGTGCCCATGCGACGCCAATCCCACGTCTGTTCAATTGCGTAGTAGTTGGTTCAATCAGTTCTGCCCTGCTGATCTCATGGTAACCCGAGTAGGATAACTTTGAAATGATCAATTCCCCATGCTCATTAAACATATAGGTCAGGTCCCCATTCTGTACGAAATGAATGTTCGCCCATCTATCCTTATTTACTGCAGTCAGATCCTCCCAGATTCTATCACCAGTTAACAGGTCCAGGCAACGAAGCTCTCCATAACTGTCTACTCCATATATATAGTCATTCAGAATTAACGGCGTTGATATGCAACAGTGCAAAGCATCCGTATTTCTTTCATCCTTACCGATCCTTCTCCATACAACCGAAGATTTAAGCTCTTCCTTATTCAGTTCAATCAAAATAGAACCGTCATAAAAACTGCTGAAAAAAAGATAATTCTTATATAAAACTGGTGTGGCAATATTTATGGGCATATTTCTAGGCTTAAATTCATGTATCCAGAATACCTTGCCACTTTCAGGATCCAATCCGGCAATATTTTCAGCAGTCCAGACTACAAGGACCTTTTGACCTGCCTGTTCAACCAAAACCGGTGCTGAATATCCTGCCTCATCCTGTAAATTTCGCCAAACTTCATTCCCTGTTTTTCTATCCAGTGCCACTACTCCTGCATTATCTTCTCCTCCAATAATCAGGATGATCTTATCATCAATTAGTATTGGAGCAGATGCAATCCCCCAGATTGGCATTCTAATTTTGTATTCTTCATTGAGATCCTTACCCCATAATATATCCCCGTTTTCCTTATTAAAACAGAATAAATTTCCCATAGTTCCCAAGGAATACGCTAAAGGGCCCTCTACGATAACGGAAGCCCGGGGACCGGCCGGATAACCAACACCTACATATTCACAATCGTAAGTATGTGTCCAGATCTCATTACCATTTTCAGCATCAAAACACAATACTCTTTCCACTTCCTCAGGCCTGGTCTGGCGATCGGTTACATATACCCTTCCCCCTTCTATTGAAGGACCACTGTACCCTGATGAAACAGGAACGCTCCACTTGATTTCAAACTTATCAAAATCGAATGTCTTAAGTACTCCATTCTCATTCCAGGTCCCATCCCTTGAATACCCCCTCCAGTCAGGCCATTCATCACCCGATGGCGGATTTTGTCCCAGAACGAAAAAAGAAATTAACAAGTGAATAATTAGCATTTGCATGGCTATGTCCTCAATTATGGGGTATTTAATTTCATCTAATTTAATATAAGTATCATAATAATTGATCTCAATATTCAAACAAGATACTAAAAAATCAATTTGTAAAGATATTGCGATTTACTCAAGATCTTTATGCCTATAGAAAGATCTGTTGAATGCTGATATAAACGCCAATACAAATTATGGTCCATCCTGTCGCAAGAGGGATCCGCTTCTGCCATTTATTACTCAGGAATCTGCTGCTTCCTTTAAATGCCATCACCACAATTCCAATTAATGGCAATGTAGCACCCAGACTGAAAATCAATGGGAATAATAAAATCTGGTCATGTTGAATGGTTATTGGGATCAGTATGCCAAAAAAAATAGCCGCAGTAGCCGGGCAGAAACTTAAGGCCAATATGGCTCCCATTGGTAATGCATAGATACCGCTCCATTGTTTTTTCTTCAACCATAACAATATCTTTCCCGAATAAAAACGATTTAAGTGCAATAGATCAGCCAATATCATCCCAACAAGTATTAAAACAGGTCCAAGGAAAAGCCGCATGCTCGTTTGCAGGTAAAGACTAACCGATGACCGTATAAATATACCTGCAGAAATAAGGAACGCAATTAGCATAAAAACAGCCACATACCCTGTGATAAATAAAACATATGGATAGATAACATTTTTATATTTCGAAGACCATCCGGATAAAAGGGAAACTGCTGCTATATTTGTAGCAAGGGGACAGGGATGAATAGTAGTGAGAACACCCAGAAAAAAACAAATGTTTGCAGCTAGTACTATGCCCTCCATGTTATTCCGTTAATAGTGTTTCTAACTCTTTCGTAATCCTTTCCCTAAAAACAGCCCCATCCTTATGATGCTCCCAGATGTCATTCAAAATGATGGAGTCGACCTCTTGCTTATCGATCATCTTTACAATGACCACTGAGGCCGTATACAGCCTGAATTTTTCGATGAGTGATTTGTTTTCAGCCTTATTCATATCCATTAGAAAAAACTGGATCTGTTTATCCTCAACCAATTCGGTATAATCTTCTGACATCAGAGATCGAATATGTTGCTCCATATTCAGGCACATGGTACATCTAACCCGGTTGTGAAAGAGCAGGATCAGTATGACATCATCACCAGATAATGATAGTTGTTCATTTAATGAATAGTGTTCACTTTTCCCTGATTTATCTGTTACTTTCAGGACTGCAAAAACCAGGCTGACAAGCATAAATACAAGTAAAATCCACCTTATAACTGATTTATATTTTGGTGGCCTGGCCTTTTTAAGATGCAGGTATACCTTCTTTCTTATTCCCTGATTTTTCTTAAACTGAATATCCTCATCCTGCACGAAGATCTCATCCTTGAAAGCATAATAGGTTACCGGGCAAGCGTCTCCGTAGACTTCCTGAGAGACAGCACTCAGGACTCCCGCTTCAACAAGTCTGTTGGCTTCTCCAACTTCATCCGATGGGCAACAACCCATTTCATCAGCAGGATCGCTACCCGTTAAAATAAAACAATTCCTGTCCTGATCAATCAATCCCAATAACCTGGGAAACAGTTTCATAGAATGAAAATCCAGTTCATTTATATCGGTTTCCCGAACCATTGCGCCCTGATCAAAGACTTTTTGATCCATTTGTAGACATCTGGGCCCTAGCCGGATATACTCTTCCTGGAAAAAAACAGGATCAACATCAGTATCCTTTTTGATTTTAATAAAACGATCACCCTTAACAAGGTCCTCTAATTCAGACTTTGGAATACTATTGATTTCTCCCCTCTTAATTATGGTTCCATCATTAAGGATCAAGCTTCTGAATGGGCCTGGATAAAATGCAAAAACCCGTTCTTGTTGCCCACTAATATCTTTCAAATGCTTTTGTAAAGCATTTAATTCATCGTCCAGACTGTATAAATCAAATTTCACAGGTCTTGATTTCAGTTGTTCAGCGAGTTCCTGAGATCCTTCACTAATTTTGATCAGGCCCCTGTATGGTGAAAATCTGTAAATTGTGCCTGTTTTTTCACAAATGGCAGATTCTTTTCCTTTTATTAGCAAATGATTGTCATCATCGAAAGCAGCCAGGGCTGATCCGGTATAGGAAGCTTTCATCCCGGTATCGAAACAAGGCCCGTGCTTTCCCTTGAATCCAATTATGGTAACCCACTTCCCTTCCTGCATATAATATGGCATTTCGATTCCCACAAATCCTATTCCTTTCAGTTTGCTTAAAGTGTTGATTAAATCACATGGATCAATCTCAAGCAGAATATTTCCACCTTTGGATAATTGACGATACGCATCATCCAATTCATAATCAGAGGGCCGGGTTAATTGAATTTCTTTCAATAAATCTTAAAATTTTGTTCCAAGATAGTCCTTAATCGCCTTTAATAAAGCATTAACTGATTCCGGCGTTGTTCCATAACCCATACTGATCCGCACAGTACCTGTTGCCTCTTTTTCATTGCGACCCATTGCCAGAATGATCCGGGAGGGTTCTACCTGGCTGGCGTGACAAGCAGAGCCCGTTGATATGGAACATCCTGTAAGTGACATGGCAGCTACAAGTTCATTACCTTTCATACCTGGAATACTGAGAGATAATAGCCCCGGGAGACCATTTTTAGGAGAATTGACAATTACGCCTGGTACAAGCTCCTGGATTTGCATTATTAGCTTCCGGCCTAATTCGCTTAACCGTGCTATTTCGGAAGACTGTATTTCAAGGTTTTTCTTTAGTGCTGCATGAGCCGAAGCTAATCCAGGCAAGTTCTCTGTGCCTCCGCGCATTTCCCATTCCTGTTTTCCTCCCCATAGCAAGGGTTCAAAGTTATTATCTCTCATAAATATCCCGCCTACCGACCTGACACCTCCAAATTTATGCGCAGAAAAAGTGTAATAATCAAAAGGTATCTCGGTTAAATTAACAGGGATATGCCCCACCGCTTGAGTACCATCTATCAGAATTTTAATCTGCCGGGAATGACCCATATATGCCAGCCTTTCAACATCATGATTTATTCCTGTTTCACTGCATACATGATTCAAACATACCAGGGATGTATCCGTGGATATCGATCTTTCAAACTGATCTTCACGTATATTTCCTTCCGGATCAATTTTTAAAACAATTGTTCGCCTGGGATATCGTTTGGTGGCGTACCAAATGGAATCGTGGGCATCTTCTGCAACCAGTATCTTACCTGTTGGAAACCGTTGAATATACCCTTCAATAATCGTGTTGTTTGCCTCAGTTGCAGAAGAACATAGCATCAAACGACCATCGTAAAACTTAAGAAGATCACAAAAATCCTTCTTAAGATCATAAAGAAACTTTTTAGCTTTTCGACCCTTTGAATGAATAGATGAAGGATTGGCAAAATATGTCTGGGATGTTATCATAAAACTATCTATCGCCTCCTTAAACGGAGGAACAGAGGCAGCATAATCGAAATATTTTGGATCAGGCTTATCCATTTTAAACATATTTTCAGATTGAAGGAATCTAAAATAATGGAATATTTACGATTGTGGATCAAAAATTTCATAAAAAAGATCGAATGAGTTCCTGTTACCTGCGGGAAAAGACTCGTAAAACAATTGATTATTATCTCATTCAAAAATCTTATAATTACTGGAAGACCACCCCGAATATTATTATCTTCACTCAATTAGCAGGTTGGAGCACATTTGGAGCTAAAATGAGCATCGGCCATCACTAAATTATTTCTGAAATAAAAAATCAAAAGGGAATGAAATATAGAAAACTAGGACGTACAAATCATGAAGTCAGCGAAATAGGTTATGGAATGTGGGGCATGGCTGGCTGGACCGGATCGGATGATGAGGAATCATTGAGATCGATGCAGAAAGCCGTTGATCTTGGGTGTAATTTTTTTGACACAGCCTGGGGCTACGGAGCTGGTAAAAGTGAAAACCTGCTTGGAGAATTGATACGTGCGAATCCAGACAAGCGATTGTATACAGCCACAAAGATTCCCCCTAAAAATTTTAAATGGCCAAGCCGGCGTGAATATACGCTCGATGATTGCTTCCCTCCTGATCATATTCAAAGATTTGTGGATAGCAGTTTGGAAAATGCTGGGATAAATTCTTATGACATCATGCAATTTCATACCTGGGAGGACCTATGGCTTCAAGATGACCGCTGGGTGAAGAAAATGATGGATCTGAAAAGCCAGGGCCTGATCCATGGCATTGGCATCAGCATTAACCGATGGGAGCCATGGAATGGTGTTGAAGCCGTAAAAAGTGGCATAATCGACACGGTCCAGGTGATTTACAATATATTTGATCAGAATCCAAAAGACGAGTTATTCCCGGCATGCAGGGGACATAATGTTGGTGTAATTGCCCGGGTTCCTTTTGATGAAGGAACTCTTGCCGGCACGTTAACCAAGGATAGTTCCTGGCCTGAAGGTGACTGGCGTAATACCTATTTTGTGTCTGAGAACCTGAATTCCAGTGTCGATCATGCTGAAGCTTTGAAGCCCCTCGTACCGGAAGGCATGACTATGCCTGAAATGGCATTAAGGTTTATCCTGGGGGAACCTACAGTTAGCACAATCATTCCAGGTATGCGTAAACTGAATCACGTGGAAGCCAATATTGCCACCAGCGATGCAGGAATGCTAAGCACTGATCTGATGACCGAGCTGGAAAAACATCGGTGGGACCGGGAACCTACAGATTGGTCTCAATAAATGTATAATCCGGAACTCCGCAGACGATAGGTTTATTTATGAAAAAGATATACATATCCATATTATCAGTATTGTTTTTTTTTGAAATTTTATCATATTCCACCTATGGTCAATTGCCATCCTTAGACTACCTGTTCAAGAGTGGAATGGATGGTTATCATACCTTTAGGATTCCTGCTATAATCACAACTGCGGAAGGGGATATTATTGCATTTGCGGAAGGCAGAAAAAATGGCAGTTCCGATACCGGAGACATTGACCTCGTTATGAAAAAATCATCGGACAACGGAAAAACCTGGAGCGAACTCAAAGTGGTGTGGGATGATGGCGATAATGTTTGTGGTAATCCCGCTCCCGTCGTAGAACAGGTGAGCGGGACCATTTATCTCCTGAGTACCTGGAACCTGGGAGAAGACCACGAATCAGAGATTATCCGTCAAACAAGTAAGGATACCAGGCGTGTTTTTGTGATGGAATCATCCGATGGAGGAAATTCCTGGTCGAAGCCAAAAGAAATAACCTCCTCTGTTAAACGAGAAAACTGGACATGGTATGCAACCGGCCCCTGTCATGGCATTCAGTTCAAAGGTAAAAAATTCAAAGACAGGCTTATAATTCCATGTGACCATATCGAGGCGGAAACCAGAAAATATTATTCACATATTATATATTCAGACGATTATGGAAAATCATGGCAGATTGGAGGTTCTACTCCTCAAGACCAGGTCAATGAATGCGCTGTAGCTGAACTGCCGGAGGGAGGTTTAATGCTGAACATGCGCAATTATGACCGCTCCAAGAAAACCAGGAAAGTATCCCTGAGTAAAGATGGGGGCTTGACCTGGGGAAATATTTATCCTGATAAAAGTCTGGTGGAACCAATATGCCAGGCCAGCCTGTTGCGATATTCTTTTGTCGAATCCGGTAAAAGCAGAATCCTGTTCTCCAATCCGGCAGATAAGAATAAACGGGAAAATATGACTCTGAGGATTAGTTACGATGAGGGGAACACCTGGGAGAAATCAATCGTTCTTTTTTCAGGACCATCAGCATATTCCGACCTTACAAGATTACCTAATGATAATATTGGATGTTTGTTCGAAGCAGGTGAAAACAATCCATATCAGGGGATCGTATTTCAAGAGGTAAATTTAAATGAAATAGAGCAATAGAATATTGATAATTTTATATTTACACCTCACTATTGTATAAACCTAAATCTTTCTGATAATATATCTCAGCCCTTATTTTTTAAAATTTATCTTGAGTAGCGTTCTAAAAATATTTATATTGCTTAATTCAAAGCAATAATTATGGACTTTACAAAGAAGATTAAAGAGAGAAAACAGATCACCGCTGGCACTCAAACAATGTTCCGTGTAACGTATCGAACACAGATAAACCTGATACGAATAGCAGACACAAAAGCCAATATGATTTTAGGTATAAATGCCATGATTATATCCGTTTTGATTGGCATCATATCCTCCTCTTTATTATTTACAAATAAGGAGGTTATTGAAAATGTTGAATTGGTTATCCCTGTCGTTGCGGTGATGCTCACTGCAGTTTTCAGCTCAGTTTTTGCTATCCGGGCCGTACAACCAAGGCTTATACTTTCAAAAAAGGGAAGTTTGGCGACAGAACAGGAAAAAAGAAGTTTACTGTTTTTTGAGAATATCTACGGACTAACACTGAATGAATATCTTGATACAATGAAACAGATCATTGAAACAAAAGGTGATGTATACGAAAATATGATCATTGATATATTTAACCAGGCAACCGTTCTTCATAGAAAATATGCTAAACTCCGTACATCTTATATCATTTTTCTTGTAGGTTTTATAAGCTCAATACTCTTATTCCTGGCTATGTGGTTGATGGTTTAATGACAAAGCTGAATTAAATCCGCTTACATACTTTCATTTTTAGTATATTAGAATACATTTTGATTTTTTAATCCCTTAAGATGGCCATATTCCTCAACAGGAATATATCAATTATAGCAAATGCATATGTTCGCTTCATTATTCGGCAAATCAGAGCAAAAAAATGACTTTGAGCTTACCCGGGAAGATAAAATACAGCTTTTAGCCATAGCCCGTAAAGCGCTTGAAATGTATGTCAACGAAAATTCACTCCCGGATAATAAGGAAACCAAAATAAATCTTTCTAATCTTAAACCAACGGGCGCCTTCGTTACATTGTATAAAAAAGGCGAGTTAAGGGGTTGTATAGGGCATATTGAATCCGATAAACCTCTCTATCAAACCATACAATCATTAACCATATCCTCTGCAAGTAAAGATTACCGTTTTAAATCCGTTAAAGAGGACGAACTGACGGAAATTGAAATTGAAATATCGGTATTGACCCCTATGAAGAAGATCTCCTCTATTAACCAGATAGAGGTCGGGCGACACGGGATTTATATAAAAAAAGGGTATCAAACCGGGACCTTCCTTCCGCAAGTTGCCAGTGAGACCGGTTGGAGCGTGGAAGAATTCCTGGGCAGATGTGCACGAGATAAAGCGCATATCGGTTGGGAAGGCTGGAAAGATGCTGATCTATTCACATACGAAGCCCTGAAATTCTCAGAATCGGACTTTAAAGGCTGATGCTACAGGATGTTTTAACTCAATGAAGTTTATACTGTATAAGGTTTCCGGTATTTCCGTTTATATAGTTTATTCCCTGCCTTATCGTCTACTTTCCCCTTTACAGGATCCCAGGAGACAGGTTTCTTCATTCGAATAGCAATGTCACCCATGTGGCTTATCGTATCAGAAATGATGGCCTCATCCAGGGGGCATATTTCTTTGGTTTTACCATGAATAACATCAAGAAATGACTGGCCCATTGTGTTATTCCCTCTGGAATATTCATTTAATTTCTTGTGTATCTCAGGGATATCGGATTCTACTGACTCCCTGCTCAGGGAGATCCATCCTTTCGTTCCGTAAAAGGTGGTGCCGTTATATGCTTCCTCACTACGATGTGCTACCATATCTTCAAAGAGATCTGTGCTTACAAAATGCATTTTCAAGCCATTTTCATATTCATATTCAACATCCCAGGAATAGATGTTGTTATACATCCCACCTTCAGACCAGAATGAGCCATTCCCTTTACAGGAATATCTCCCCGAAACCTGGTCCTTCAAGGCCCAAACCATAATGTCGATCGGGTGCGCTCCCCAACCAGCAAGAAATCCAATACTATAGTCATATTGAAACCAGGAACTGTTATTCGTTACCCTATCGGGGCAATAAGAATTCAGGGGAGCCGGGCCAGTCCATTTGTCGAAATCAAAGGTGTCAGGAACAGGAACTGACTGACATTCCGGGGAAGAAACAGGATTTTTCCCGGGACACCATATATCAACACGTTCTATTTCGCCAATCCTACCTTCCCGGACCATTTCAACACCCGCTTTCATGTGTTCGAATGTGCGTTGCTGGGTAGCATAATGGAAGCGGACATTATTTTTCGCAATGGTTTTTTCCAATTTCTGATAATGCGGATAGCTCAATCCAAGGGGTTTTGCCAGCATAATGTGTTTACCGGCTTTTGCCGCTTTAATGGCTGCTGCCACATGCCAGTGATCCGGCGTGGTAATGTGTACTGCATCGATATCGTTTCGTTCAAGGATCTCCTCAAAATTAAGATATGATTTGCATTCCGGTGCTTTTACCCCTTTAGAGGCATAATATTCATTTACTTTATTGGTCCAATTGTCCCGCCTGTCCTGATGGACATCGCACATAGCTACCGAGTATGAATCTTCTAATGGAAGGATATAATTGTTGAGTTCATTACTGCCCCTGGAACCAAGGCCAATCGATGCCATTAATACCCTGTCATTAGCGCCTTTCCATCTTATATTGGATGGCAATATATCGGGAAGAAACATTGCCCCTGCAATGGATTGTGCACTTGTTTTAACAAACTTTCTTCTGTTGATTGTGTTTTTCTCAAGTTGTTTCATGGGAATTATATGTTTTTATATCATCATTTCAGTTGTAGATGTAGTGGTGGAATTTTTCAGTTAAAATTTCATCAGAAGCATCTGATAAAATCCATACTCTGTATTTCAATATCAAAGAGTCTCCCTTTTTCATCGAATATTTGCCATCATAAATAGCTGCCGGGCTATAGAAGAAAAATGGATGGTTCATATCTGTCAAATAGTACCACCGTGTAGTTTCTAAAGTATAATCCGGATGCTGGAACATGGCCATACCTGCTTTTTCCCCGGTAAGGGAATTGAATCCCATATAAAACCAGTCATTCACCGGAAAATCAGGATATTCCACGGGTGGGATAGTTTGTGTTTCAGTAAAATCCTGATTGAATCGAATCGATAATCCGCCATATCCACCCCAGGATTTGCCATCCGGTTCCCCCAGGATTGGTGTGCGATCCAGGATCACATCACCAAAATCAGCTATAAAATGCTGTTCGTAATCTATGTAATAGGATTTTGAATTGTCTGGTTTAGATATATAGATCTTTCGTATTTCCTTCAACACAGGATCCTCATTCTGAGGGCGATATAGAATATCCAGCTCTAAATGAGCAGAATAATCCGGATTTTTCCGAATATTTATCGATTGAATTTCAGTACTCCCTTCAGATTTGTATCCCGTTTCCTCCGATATGAAATCATCCAAATATTCCCAGTAATTAAGTCCATTAATAAATTTCCATGAGAACCAGAGTCCGTAATGCCAAACGTGATCACTTGGACTTTCACTCGTGAGTCTGGTATGATCCACATAGATGGGATGAAAATAAGGCTTCCCAAAGCGGTTCCTGAAATTATACTGCCAGACCAAAATTTCGCCATCGTGAAGTTGGAGAGAGGTATCCGACTCCATCCATTTGAAATTTTGACCTGTTGAATGGGATGGAATTTTTAAATCCTGGGGAATACTTAAAGTCACGTCACCAGTTGCCGCCCATTCAGTTGCCCTGAGTAATAGGGACTTTAATCCAGTATTAAATAATGCCCGTTCATCATGCCCTAGAATGGTATAAAATGTCCGCCCTTTTCCTATCTCCCTGACGAATACGGCATCTTCCATGATATCATGACCATCCTCTGCAGACTTTCCTTCCAATCCAGCTAAAACCTTTGCTCCTGGATTTATGTCAGTATGTTCCCAGATCTCATCAAGAATATAAAACTCATTTAATCCTTTCGTAACCGGATGTGTCTGGTCCAATTTTATTATTTTTCCATTTGTAGGTTCTCCATGTGAGGTTTCTGAACCCCACCGTCCAATACCAATTTTATGATATGTTTCTGAATTATAGTAGGAAGAGGCCCCAGAATGAAGAAATACCATACCCCCTCCATTTTCCACGTAGTCTGAAAAGGCCCTCTCCTGAACCGGATCCCAGGGGATATCATTGTCAGGCCAGTTGTTCCAGTTGCTGATTAGCACATCATATTTTTTAATTTCTTCATATGTTAAGGACTCAGGATTCTGGTTTACATCGATTTCAAATCCCGGAAGATCCTTATACATTTTTAAAAGAGCAGCCGTGGTTTTATCCCATTCATGGTTATTTTGTCCGGATAAGATCAGGGCCTTTCTGGTCTGGTTTTCATTACTGCCGATATCAGAACATCCTGATAAGAGTAAAAACTGAGTTGATAAAATAGCTGTTGTAATGAAAAATAATTGGAAAAACAGCTTTTTAATCATTCTCATGGTCATAATCAGATTATTTTTTTGATAGTATATCATCATGACAGTCATTACAGGAAACAAAATGAATATTATTAGGACTGGAAGCTGAATAATAAGAGGTATTCATTGCTTTAACATCGAGGTTACAATTGCTAATTGCCGGATGACATTTATCACAGGAATTTCTTTGAAAATTAGAGTGCTTTTCATGACAAGCCGCACAGGAAATGCCCTCATGAACACCAACAGGTGTATGATCATCATGAGACCCTGCCTGATGCCAGACTGAGGGCGCATGACATTGGACGCAGAGCCTGTATACCAGGTCATCCGGAGTCTTAACTGTATCCTTGTAATTCAGGATCACAGGTGTAGGCAGCTGATCCAAAGAAAAATGTACCTGTTCGTGCCGGCTATAAAATCCCACAGTCTTGTTTTCCCTGATCCGGGCATAGAATATACTATCCGGACTGCTGTGGTCAGGAGCTAATGAGGGTTGACCTTCAGAATGAACCTTATGACAGGCCATGCAGGGAATTGTAGCCTGGTCGGCTATTGCATCATCTGTAAGAGACCATGGCCCTTTAACAGATAGTGGAGTTACCAGGTCGTTAATGGTACCTTCGTAGAACATCCCATGGCATCTCAGGCAATCAAAGTTGAGTTGTTCGGTCGAATTATGGGTTTCATTAAGAAAAATATCTGAATAGGAGGCAGAATGCCCACTGCTGTTCCACATAAAATATTCAGTCTGGTGACAATTCCTGCACCTTTCCATAGTCTCAAGTCTCTGGGCTTCGCTCAATCCAATATTTTCATGCAGCATGTCCTTCTTATAATGTGAAAAAATCATATTGGACTTTTCTGAGAGGCTATGCCATCCATTACTCAATGCAGTACCGTGACAGTTATCACATTTTATATCTCTATGGGCGGAAGTAGCCCATGTAGTATAGGAAGGGCTTATCTCATGACAGCTATTGCAGGTCTTTTCCGGGTCGGAGGCATTCCATTTCATATAACCACCATACATAGTGATCATTATGAGAAATCCAGCGGCCACTAGTGTCAGAGCTATTCTATATCCTTTAGCACTTTTCATTTTGCCCCTCCTTTTGAAAATGTTCCTCCTGTCCAGCTCGAAGCGATATATCCCCCTACATGATAGCCTAAAGCCAGAATTGTCAATGCCGGATTAAACCCGCCATTAGTCACGTGCAAACTTCCATCGGCAACAAATAGATTATCGATATCATGGATCCGGCCATACTTATCCGTTACAGAGGTTTTCGGATCATTACCCATCCGGGCTGTACCGGACTGATGCTGATCACCGCTTAATCCTCTTCCGCCCACACCTTGCCAGGTCTCAACCGTACCTGCTTCTTTTAGTATTTCTTCTGCCCTGTCCGACATGAACTGGCACCCCGTTCGATCATATGCGTGCCTTTGTCCGGATAGGCGGGCAACCGGGATCCCCCAGTGGTCCTTTACTTCCTGATCTATAGTTACCCGGGCTTCAAAATTTGGAATTTCCTGAAATGGTCCGCGTATGTGCACCATTCTTTTGTAATTTGTACGCTGAAATTCTTTATGCTCTATCCCCCAACGTTTCGATCCGGAAGGACGCTGCCTCGTGAACGCATATGGAGGAGTAAAAAAACTATTACACAGAACTCCCCCTCCTATAATCTCATCATTATCATGGTTAAAATCACTGATCGCCCAACAGGCCCCGGGGCCCACATCGTCATATATATCCTCGGCAAATAAACCGGAGGCACCGGTGTAGGCATGCCCCTGAAGGTTTCGACCAATCCAGTCATTGTTGTTCCCGGCGCCGTTTGGAAACAATTTTGATTTTGAGTTTAACAGCAATCGAGCTGTTTCGATGGCAGCGGCTGCAATAACCACGATATCTGCCGTCTGAATCTGGCCATTATCATCTTCATCAAAATATTTGACACCTGTCGCATATCCCTCATCATTGACCATCACTTCAGCCACCTGACAATTGGTCCTTAATTCGCAGTTGCCAGTGTTGATGGCAGTAGGGATAACTGTATTGTGCGTCCCGCATTTAGCATTTACCGGGCACGCAAATCCCACACAAGTACGCATACGGTAGCATGCCGGGCGACCACTATACGGAACGGAATTTCGAAGCATGGGAATAGAAAAAGGATGCAGCCCCATTCTTTTTGCTGTTGCATGCAGCATTTCACCCTCCCTGTTATACTGGAATGCCGGCATAGGATAAGGTTTTTTCCGAGGCCCCTGGAAAGGATTGCCGGTATGATCTCCTGAAACTCCGATTTCCCATTCTGCTTTTTCATAACTGGGCTCAAGTTCTTCATAGGTAATGGGCCAGTCATCCAGTGTAGATCCTTCCACATGACCATAGCTTGATTTCATTTTAAAATCTTTCTCCATAAACCTCCAGGCCATAGCTCCATAGCTTACAGTTCCGGATCCAACACATGCAGCGTTGTTACTAAATGTATATTCAAAAGGCAACACAATCCGTGAATTCCCATCTTGGCCCACAAATACTCTCCTGTGCCTTTTATTATCGGGCCCAAACGGATTTTCAAATGGATGTGTCCTTTGCGACATGAGTTCGTCGTCATTAAAAGCATCATATGTAGCCCAATCTCCTCTTTCAAAAAGAACTACATTTAAACCTGCTACAGCCAGTTCTTTTGCTACCACACCACCGCCGGCGCCTGCACCCACCACTATTGCATTTACATGTTTATTTTTCATGATGCTTTCTTTTTTGATTGAACACCTTCTCGCTTTGCACCATATCTGTTTTGACCGATGATATGTGGATAATCTATCTTCATCATCTTATAACTTACATAATCGCAATTCCCACCATGTCTTGGAGATCCATAAAAACCCTGCCTGGTATGATCGAGCATCAGATTAAAAAAAAAATTTTGATCAACATCCGGCCAGTATTTCACCGGAAGTGCTCCCTTTTCCATCTTTTCCAGAATTTCTGTCTGATCATTCCAGCCTACTTCAAGGAATGACTTGCCCATTTCGCTCCGGGTTGATAGCTCAAAATTCTTAAGTCCTTTGCGATAGGTCTCCTGGTGTCGAATATAATAACCGGTTAATTGCTTGTCGAAAAAGTTTACCACCTTAGCATCGGTTGCTCCAGCATCCTGATCAGCTGGGATAAACTGCTCTGTTATGGCTTCAATCAACTTTGCCTCATCCTCTGTAAGAAATCTCCATAAAGAGATTTTACTAGTGCAGGCGGGGATTAAGGTAATACTTCCACATGCAAAACAGAGCTGACGAATAAATTCCCTGCGTTTTACTTCCATTTTTGTTTTATGAATGAATTTTAGAAATCACTAATATCTGTTCCTAATACTGTTAAAAAAATGACCCCACCCAATCCACCATTATACTAAAAATCCACAGAAATGAATTATTGAATATGATATCATATGATATATATCATTTTCTCCAATAAATTTATAAAAATACTAGCGTTATTCCTTCAAGTTTTTTTAGATTTAGAAAACATTGCATGCTTGAATTAATTTCAAGGTGGATTATACATTTATAATAAATTGCTAAAATATAAATAGTTATATATGAAACCGAGCATTAGAATTAAAATATGGACTCTCCTATTGCTGAGTGGGATTCTGTTCAGATGCAGCAATTCCGATGAAACCGCACGTAAACTTGATATTAATGCTGATGTAAAACGTGTATATATATCGCATGGTGTAAACTTCAGTCTTAGTAATCCAACTGGAGTTACTGAAGCCTCCTGGTTTTTTGAAGGAGGTGAGCCTGAATATTTTAATGATATAAATCCCCCAACGATTTATTATGGCAAGGAAGGCGTATACTCTGTTACCCTGAACCTGGTAGCAGCCGGACAAAAACAGGTTCTACATAAACAGAATTTCATACTTGTTCAGGAAGAACCTGATGGCAGGTTTGCATTCATATCAATTCATGCAGAGAAAGAATCGATTAAAGGCGGTGAATCAACTGAAGTATGGGTCAGAGCTATTGGTGATGATTTGGAATACTTGTGGTCATCCAATACTGGTTCTTTCATTGGAGATGGACCCAAGGTAGAATTCAAAACAGGACCTTGCTTTGAAGGTATTGCAGAGGTCAATGCATTGGTAAGTAATGAATATGGATCTATGGAACGCACAGTAAAAATAAATGTAGAAAGATCACAGGATTTTTAATTGCATAAATTGCCAGTGCCGTAAGCACTCCTCTGTTAAAATCTCCCTTCATAAAAAAAATGAGTTTAAATATTGAAGGGATAATTATATTCCTTTCATTGTAAAGTATCCCTAATCGCAAACTATGACGATGTTGTGACAACGGTTGCCGCTACAGCTGCAGCCTGCATTTCAGCAATCACCTGCTTAACTTCCTGTGATACTGAATCGTGCTTTACCATTTCTTTTAAATTGGATTTAATTATCTTCAGGGATTCCTTATTCCTGGTTAAAACCTTATGCATCTTACACGCTTCAATAATACCAAGGATAGAGGCGGTTTCAATATCCAATGACTTGCCTGTTAATATTATATCATTTAATTCTTTCAATTGAGAATCCCGGTAGTTCCTATCTATCAGATAAGCATGTTTATATGGAAATATAATAAATCTTTTATCCTCCAGCCTGATCTTCCCATCCATTGCCAGGTCATGCAGGATCATATGCCTGTATTTCCTGCTTTTCCACGCAAAACCAGCTATCCAGCTCTTGATTTTTTTTCTTTTCTTTGATGCAGCGATCTTTCTGAGAATCTCATTGTGAGCTTTTGAGATTTTGGTATAAGAAGACTTTGCCTTAATGCGTTTATCCTCGAATTCAATCTTTCCTTCAATTGATAGATCAACGAAGATGGCGCCAAAAAGTCCGGGATTTATTGCAGCTTCGGGAATCACATACCGAGGTTTTTCGGGGTGCATGATAAGCAAAAGAAATTTTTCAGCAGTATTCATTTATATAGTAATTCGAATTATTCGACCCATATGGTATCATTAAATTGTTTCAACTGTTCAAACAGGGATTTGTTCAATCGGTCCAGTACAGCGCTATACGTATCCTCCCCAACAAGATTTTCCGTTTCAAATGGGTCCTCCGTCAGGTCAAACAATTGTACATGCTCTTCATCATTAACCAGGTATTTGATGAGCTTATATTGTTCATCCCTGATGGCTCTCTGGTTCTCCTTATAGGTTGTTGTAATAAATTCATGATGATCATTCCCGGGATCTCTAAGAACATGATAAAAACTAGATCCATCCACTGAGGAAGGAATAGGAAGTTCCAGCATTTCACATAGGGTAGGAAACATGTCGGTTAAATACACAAAGGCTTCGGACCTTATATCAGTGGGGATACCTTTCCCGGCTATAATTAATGGAATATTCGTGCTATGCTCGTACAGGTTCTGCTTCCCAAATAATCCATGCTGGCCAACGGCAAGACCATTATCCCCGGAATAAATGATAATGGTGTTATCATAAATACCTTTGGCTTTTAGGGCATCGATGATGTTTCCCAGACGCGCATCATTATGAGAGATCAGGGCATAGTAGTCCCTGAGATGCTCTTTAACGACCGGCTTGGTCCGGGGAAAAGGGGCGAGCATTTCGTCGCGTACCCGCATCTCCCCGTTATCGAATGGATGCTGAGGCAGGAAATTAGGGGGTATGCTAATGTTTGCCGTATCATACAAATCGATATATTCTTTATGTGTGGTCCTTGGATCATGGGGTGTCATCAGGGCTGTGTATAGAAAGAATGGTTTCTCCGAATCATAGTTTTCAATAAAGTCAATAGCAGTTTCGGCGAATATATCCGTACTATGCTTGCCGCCATACATATATTCTCCCAATTCATAGCTTATGTCTTTTTTATAAAAGAAATCTTCGATCACCGGCCGCATTTTACGTTCATAATTCGCGATGGATTCATAGGAATTCAGGGGGACATTCCACTGGTCATGCATCCCTCCGAAGAATATATTGTTGCCATCATTAAAGATCCGGTAATATGATTGAGGTTGGCTATGGTATTTCCCAATCCCGAAACAATTATACCTGGCTTTCTGCAAGCTCTCCCCCAATGTTGAATCGCTTTTGGGTATTATTGAGCCATTCCGGGTAAGGTTATTCAAATACTTGCCTGTTAGCAGCATGATACGGCTGGGCAGGCATACAGCACCTGAATAAGATCCCATGATATAGGCGTTTGTAAAACTCAAACCTTCAGAAACCAGCTTATCCAGATTCGGGGTGATGATCTCAGGATTTCCCAGGGCATGTATGGTTTCACCCCGCTGGTCATCAGCCAGGACAAATACAATATTCGGTTTAACCGGATCAGTGATTTCTGGTTCACACCCCGCCAGGGCAAAAAATAAAATTATACAAACAAAAAAAGTGTGTCTAATGATCTTCATGGCCTTCATTACTTTGTTTACAGGATTCTATCCAAATGTTCAATTGATTTATTAAAGTATCTTTTATTTCAGGGAACTGCA
>CAYMFU010000214.1:0-3690 GCA_964389805.1 uncultured Roseivirgaceae bacterium
TTTGACTGATAACTTAATATATATTATTTATTCATATGTCTGTGACGCCACATCCAATGCCATCTCTTCATCCTGCAGTTCATTTCAAATTCCTCTGGTTCTTCATCACCTACCTGCTTAGTTGCTATATTGTCACATTCACCATCTCCGAAGTCTATAGTGATAACCGTGGTCTCATTTATGACTTTTTCAATTGTACCGCTTGTAATCCAGAAACAATCTAATGACCTTATCAATGGCTTTGTGATATTCATGACATATGTATTACCTTCTAAAGTTTTTCCTGAAGCATTTCCAGTGATCTCAAAAACGTCATCACTTCTATCATCAGTTTCACCTCCTTCAATTCTCTCTCTAATTCTTTCTGATTCCCTGGTAATTTCACCACCATCTTCTGTAGTTATTTTACCTCCAACGAGTACACAAGACCAGGAAGCATTTCCTAAGTTGGTAAAAGTGAATTCACCTTCAATATGATTTTTGTTCACGAAGAATTTTTCAAAAGTTACAATACGTTTTGATCCCTCTTCGCTCATTTTCCCAGTTATGGTTATAATAATCTTACCGCTCTTAACAACATCATACATCCAGGAACTACAACCTTCACCATAATCAATTGTAATCACGATCGGAAAGTCCGCATCATCACGCTTTTCCCTCGTTATTGTTACACAATCACTGTATCCGAAACGCCTCAGCCATCTATGCTTATCACCCTCTGTCTCCTCTGCCAATCGGGCACTTGCACTCATATCTGAGAAGCTCACTTCATCAACATCGGAAGCCAGTTGTTCAAATATATTTTCAGCAAAAGTGGTCTCATCAAGAACCTCTTGAGGTGCCTCATCTACCATTTCATCTTTGTTACATCCAGCCAAACCGATAAATAATAGTGCAATAGCCAGAATTCCAATTTTTGTCGTCTTCATGATCTTATATTTATTTGTTATAATTTTTTATTATACCCCTTAGACATCTTACTTATTCAAAGGTTTAATTGTGCAAAGTTTTTTTATGAAAACACTATAATCTTATTTCCAGCTGGGGTATAAATACTGTAATAAATACTGAAAAGATGCTCGAAAAACTGATCCGATCTTTTCAGAATCACTTCTGATAGATTGTTCAATAGTGAACACGACATGTGCTTTGCCGGTCATAAAAATATAAGGGAGTTTTTAAGTGATTTATATAATGTGTTGATAATCTGCAATTTACTACATTGGCACAGGAATTGGTAAAAAATTCAAAACACTATACATATATGTTACGGAATTATATTATTACCGCTTACCGGAACTTGGTAAGGAACCGACTTTTTACAGCTATAAATGTATTTGGAATTTCAATCAGCCTGGCCTGCTGCATTATCCTGTTTTTTTATGGAACACGCGAACTGAGTTATGATAAACAACATGGAAAAGATATATACCGGCTGGTTTCTAATATGAGCTTAAGTGATGGCGAATCCATTAAAGTCGCAACTAATTCGATACCCATTGCTCCTGTGGTGATTGAAGAACTTCCTGAAATCGTATCCGGAGTGAGAGCAACTACCAGCTCACTATTCGGTGGAAGAAATGTTATTAGACTTGAAGAACAATCATGGACAATTGAAGATGGATTTATTGCTGATACTTCATTTTTTGATATACTAAATTATAAAATCATCCAGGGCAATATTGATAATCCAATATCACACCACAATGCTATTGCTCTCGAGAAAGATTGGGCAATAAAATTATTCGGGAATGATGATCCTATAGGAAAAATGATCGAAATAAGCTCCGATTTTGGCGATATAGAATTTGAAGTAACCGCCATATACGACAACAGTCATTTCGACGCTCACCTGAATCCATCATTTGTAGTCTCTATGGCCAATACCCAATGGGATAATTTCTTTAACAGAGACAGAACAAACTGGATTGGCCAGAATATGCTATATACGTACCTTAAAATTTTACCGGGATCTGATCTGGACCTGCTTGAAGAAAAGCTCAATGAGATCCTGATGAGAAATGGAGGTGAGAGTATGAAAGAGATGGGTGTCAGCAAAGAATTGTATTTGCAACCGGTAACAGATATCCATACCTCCTCAGAAGAATTCATGGCTAATGTACCCAATACAACGGATTCCAAATTTATACAAATGCTAATTTTGATTGGAATCATAATACTATTCTTGGCTTGTGTAAACTACATCAATCTTTCTACCGCCCAGGGAGGCAAAAGAGCTCTTGAGGTAGGTGTAAGAAAAGTAATGGGGGTCACTTCAAAAGGCCTCATCTTTCAATTCCTGGGGGAATCATTCTTAATAGTCCTGATATCTCTACTGTTAAGTCTTGTTTTTGCCCAACTGGCCCTTCCCTATTTTAATCAGTTGATTGATAACCCATTAAATTTCTCGCCAAAATATTATCCTTTACTTATATCCTATCTTGTAGGATTTTTAGTGGTTACGGGACTAATTGCTGGTTTTTACCCAGCTTTTTATCTCTCCTCTTTCAAGCCTACTGAAGTTATCAAAGGCCGGGGTAGAGACCATAAAGGTGCTTCTATACTAAGAAGGGGTTTGGTAATCTTTCAATTTATTATTTCTATTTCAATGATCAGTGCCATCATTGTAATATCGAAACAAGTTGAGTTTATAAAAAACAAAGACCTGGGATTTGATTCGAATTCCAAACTCGTAATTCCTTTAAATACCCAGGAGGCTGCAAATCAGTACTCGGTCCTAAAAAATGCTTTCAACACGAACTCTATGGTCAGGGAAGTCACTGGAACTGATGGCGTACCGGGATCACCGATTATGAATGATCTTTTATTGTATAAAAAAGGTCAGACAATGGATGATGCAATACATATTTACAATAGCACTATAGATCTGGAATTCATTGACCTTATGGATATGAAAATTCTGAGTGGATCGAATTTCTTAGATTATAATAAAGATACGACCAGAGCTAAAATACTCATTACGGAAACAGGCATAAATATGCTGGGTATATCGTTAGAAGAAGCCCCTGGGGCAATGGCATACTTTGATTTTGATGGAAATTCCTATGAATACGAAATAGCAGGTGTTGTTAATGATATCCATCAGTTCTCCCTGCACAGGGCCATGGATCCATTAATGTATACTATTGGAAACGGTAATAGATACCAGTATATAATGCTGGATGCTGACCTGGAAAATTTCCAGACTCTGATACAATTTCTTGAGACTGAATGGAAAGAAGTAGTCAAAGAAACCCCCTTCAGTTATTTTGTTCTCGATGATCATCTCATGAATCAATACGAAAGTGATTTTAACACCTTCAATCTTATAAAATATTTTGCATTTATTTCCATAATAATAAGTGTTCTTGGACTATATGCTATGTCTATGTTCCTGGCGGAGCGAAGATTTAAGGAAATTGGCGTAAGGAAGGCTTTTGGAGCCGAAATAAAAAACATTATTATCATGGTATCTGCTGACCTATCCAAATTAATTGGTATAGCATACATTGTATCTATCCCAATCTCCATTTATGCCATGAATAAATGGCTGGACTCTTTTGCCTACAAAATAACTCAGGGAGTTGATATTTATATCATATCTGGATTAATATCCTTATTAATCGCATGGTTTACAATAAGTTATCAATCTTTCCGAGCCGCAAAAACAAACCCGGTGAAGGTATTAAG
>CAYMFU010000215.1:0-5310 GCA_964389805.1 uncultured Roseivirgaceae bacterium
TTGAGAATGTCATCAGGTTGATCATCTCATGTTGTCCAACATCCACCATTTTAGGGGTCAGGATACAGGCTGCACAGTCAAGTGTCGGGAATGTCTTATCAAACATGGCCATATGACCACCTATTGTCCCACTCTGCTCAATCAGATAAACCTGTTTTCCGGCATTTGCAATCTCCAGGGAAGCCTGAATCCCGGCAATTCCTGCGCCAATGACTAAAGTAGCGTGATTTACCGGATTACCGCCCGGTACCGCAGCCAATGAAAAAGGTACACCCATTGTCGCGCAGGCTACAATAGCTTTTGCACGGTCTAATGTATGACCATTTTTGGCTCCATGCTCCTGGAATGAAGCCAGCCGGACCTCATTGGTATTCCCTCCGGTTTTCGCCATGGCTTTGGTAAAAACAGGTTTGAAATAACCGGGCAGGTCTCCAGCCACTACGATTCGCTCCAGGTTTTTGGATTTAATGTTATCACTTAGCTTATTTAAGTCAATTTGAGGCAGTATGCCCAGATTCTGTACTGATTCGACTTCCGGAAGATTTAATGTATATTTTGCTATTGCGTCAATGTCAATATTCCAATGATCATCGACCTGGCAGAAAAAAACTCCGGTACGCATAATATTTTATTTATTTGTTTTCAGTGTTTAGTCTCTTTGTATCCTTTGTATCAATTTTCCATCTGCTTCTTTTATTTCAACAATCATGGGCATATCGCCTGGTAAACTGTGGGTTGCACATGAAAAACAAGGATCATAAGCACGGAATGCCATTTCGATCATATTTAAGATGCCATCAGAAACCACAGTGCCTTTTTTAATAAGTCCCTGGGCAGCTTTTTTGATCGACATATTAATGGCGGCATTATTATTCGTGGTGCCAACAATAATGTTAACCTTTGTTACTACCCCCTTATCATCGGTCCAGTAGTGATGGGTAAGGGTTCCTCTTTGGGCCTCTACCGTATCAGCTCCTTCGCCAACGATCTTATCAATCGGTGCCCTTAACTCCTTACCAGTTATTTCAGAGTCCTGGGCCAGTTCGAGACAATGTTCAGCAGAATATAGTAGTTCCACCAGTCTCGCCCAATGCATGGCAAGCGTGTTATGAACCGGTTTACCTCCAAGGACACCATACATCCTTTCATATTCTTTCTGAGCCAGGGGAGTTGCCATTCCATCAGCAGCGTTTAACCTGGATAATGGAGTGGCATGATACACACTTGAATCCTGACCATCGATAAATCCCTTCCATCCTATCTGCTTAAGGTAAGGGAACTTCAGATAACTCCAGGGTTCCACATGTTCGGCCACATAATCCCGATACTCAGCAGGTTCATATTTATGGAGTTCAGCTCCTTTTGTATCAACAACCCGGACTTTACCATCATAGAAGTTCACACGGTTGTTTTCATCGACCAGACCCATCGAGTGAAGTTTTAACGAATAGGGTCCATTTAATATAATGTCGACATATGTATCATTGGCAAGGACAACATCCTCAAATATCTTCAGGGAAAATTTAGAAAACTCGATAAAATCTGCCGCCTTTTTCACAATATCATCCCTTTGTTCTTCCGTCAGTCCTTTTCTTACACCTCCGGGTACATTCATCATGCATTGTGTTTGATGCCCGGCCAGTAGAGCCTGAATTTCCTGAGCGATCCTTCTCTGCTTAATAACTTCCTTACCAATATCAACTCCTACTTTACCTATTACACCCAGGATATTCCTTTCGGCCTTGGGAGCATCCGGGCCAACCACAAAATCAGGGGCGCCAAGGGCATAGAAATGGGCAATATGGCTATGAACAAAATGGGCCATATAAAACAATTCCCTTAATTTTCGCGCAGTTGGAGGTGGTTTCACTCCGAAAACAGCATCAACGGCTTTGCCGGAAGCCATATGATGGCAACCCGGGCAGACGCCGCAGATTTTAGTTACAATATAAGGGACTTCTTCCACGGGACGACCTTCACAGAACTTTTCAAATCCACGAAGTTCAGGCACCTGGAAATATACATTTTTAACATCCCCCTCGTCATTAAGGAAGATCTCAATTTTGCCGTGACCTTCAAGTCGGGTAATCGGATCTATTGTTATCTTTTTCATGACATTTTTCTTCTTATGTATGAGGCAGGTAAGCTGTAACGGTAAAAGTACCCTGCAGGATCAACGAGGTCATCGAGAACTTCATCAATCGCTACTGGCTCTTTTTCATCAATGACACTGGCAATAGCCGACATCATTTTCGCACCTGGATCAATCGCATCAGGCGTTGGTCCATAACACCCCCTGCAAGGAGCATTCCCTTCAATACATCTGTAATCACACCCGGTCCGTGTAGTTGGGCCCATGCATATAAGTCCCTGCTCCAGGAAACAGGATTCACCATCATCCGTAACTTCCCATGGACGGTAAAACTTCTTAATGCCCTTATTCTCAGATTTTTTTCGGTTGCATTCGTCACATTGCGCTTTATCGCCAGCACCGATTACACTTCCTGGAGGCGGTAATTCTGCGCCGGTAACGATTGCTGTAAACACTTCCACCAGCCTGGCTGTTTGTGGAGGACACCCAGGCATGAAATAATCTACATTTACTGTGTCGTTCAGTGCCCTCACGTCATTATAAAATTCAGGCAAATCAAGGATACCTTCTGCAACTTCATATTCAGTCTGCGGGTATACCCTTTCCGGATTGACGGTAGACTCAGTATCATGATAGACTCTGCCAAAAAGTTCTTCCTTTGTGGTGAAATTCGCTAGACCAGGGATACCTCCCAGATGTGCACAGCTGCCATAGGCTACCAGAATTTTACTTTTCTGTCGCAGTAACTTTGCCATACGTTCATTCTCACTGTTCCTTACCGCTCCATTAAAAAGTGTCAGGTCTATGTTCCCATCTGGCATATCTTCTACGTCTTTATATTTGATATCCAGTGCGATAGGCCAGAATACAAGATCTGCAGCGGCAATTACGTCAAACAATGCTTCATGGACGTCGAGTACAGAAACACAGCAACCGCCACAGGCAGCTCCCCAGTAAACAGCCATTTTAATTTTTGGTTTATCCTTTGCCATGGTAAAAATAATTTATGTTAAAACTTCCATGGTATCCTTCACCTGGCACGGGCCAAGTTCTGTAATTGTCTGGGTAAAGCTGTTGACCAGCTCAGCATATTGCTTTCCTTCACTTGCACTGATCCATTCCAACTTGAGTCGTTCTGGTTCAATGCCCATTTGCTTAATATATCTTTTCAACAAATGAAATCTTCGAAGGCATTTATAGTTACCCTCCTGATAATGACAATCACCAGGATGGCATCCACAAATTAATACTCCATCTGCTCCCTGTCGAAATGCTTTGAGCACAAAGGTAGGTTCTATGCGTCCTGAACACATGACCCTTATTGCGTGTACATTTGGCTTATACTCCATGCGGGATGTTCCGGCCAGATCAGCCCCGGTATAGGAACACCATTTACAAAGAAATGCCATAATTTTTGGATTAAATTCCATAAAAATCTCCTTCCAGAAATAGTATTATATTATAGATTTGGCTAAATGCTTAATTTCAGATAATAAGCGAAAACGAGTGATTAATGCCGCTAATTGATATATTTCTAATGTATATTGCTCGTCTCCCTTACAAATTCGAAAAAATTTACTCCATATAGTGAACAAAATTTCCTTTTTAGTCGTTAAGTGTCTATCCCTGTATCTGAGATAAATTTGCCTTATTTTAATGTCTTTTTATCACATTAAATGCGATTCTAACTTAATAACTTTTTTGCTTGAATACAAATTTTTATAGAACTTTATAAAAATTACGATTTTATATATTGTGATTTTTATACCGCATAATTATACATTAACCTGCATTTTATTTAATTTATTGTGCTCATTGACGACATAATGGTCCCCTATTGCCCGCAATGCATATTTTTTTCGTTCCCCAATGAACTTTTACTTTAATTTTCGCTTCTTGATTCCTACTGATTTTAAATAAAGTTTATTAATTTTTTATGTGATTTTTTGAACATTAAAATATATTTTTTAAATTTGGGACAGAATTTATTAATCCAAATATATTTTTTACTTAATGTGAATTAATTCACAATATCATGAAAATCAAGAAAAACATCAAGCGACTATTGCTATATCGCTTATGCCTTGTAAAATTCAAGGAAATGGGATTTAAAAAGGTATATTCATACAACCTTGGGCATGAAGCAGGTGTTTCGGCTGAGCAGATAAGAAAAGACTTCTCTCATTTTAAAATCACAGGCAACAAAAAAGGAGGGTATGATATTGACAGTGTTTTAGAAAAATTAAATTTTATTTTCAGAAGAAATGAGCTGCAGAAGGTGATTATCGTAGGGATGGGTAATATTGGCAGGGCACTTTCTCACTATGAATGTGGGGTTACTGAACGTCGTCAATATATTGTGGCTGGATTTGATATTGATCCTGTAAAGATCAAAAAAACCTACAATGTACCCGTATACGATATGCAAAGCATGACAGAATACATAAAGACAAATATTATCCAAATAGCCATTATGGCTGTTCCCTCCATTTCTGCTCAGGAAGTCTGTACCGATTTGGTTGAAGCAGGCATTAAAGGCATTATGAATTTTTCACCCGTTCTCCTGCAAGTCCCCGAAAATGTAATTGTAAACAACATCAATCTCTGCGATGAACTTGAAATTGTAATTTACACAGCTGTGAATGCAAATACTTTTAATGAAATTATGATTGATAATATATCCACAGAAGAAAGCTGGGAAGGCGGAGAGCAAAAGTCTAATTAGAATATATCAATACGTTAGGATAGAAGGCGGCCCATGCAAACCAATACCCCATAAAAGATCTAGGTTGTTTTAGTCGTTGCCCTTTTCCGGGCCCGGTAACGGCTTGTCCAAAAATATCCCATTGATTTCCTTCAATATCCTTCATAATCACATTCTGTCCTTCCTGAACTGCTTCAAATTGTAATCTATGCCCATCTGTAGTCTCCGGATAAAAGGCCACCATAAATGCATTGTCATTTGATCCAACGATTATTATTTCATCGCCCCCTACAATATCTTTAATTAGATGTATCCCAGCCCCAAACTCTTCAAAACGATAAACTTTCTTAAAACTCCCATGAAAAATACCCAAGACCCTCTCCTTCTGAGGTAGTCGATTATCAGTATTGTTGACAGGGAAAATGAGATAATCATTATCATACTTATAATACCGGTACGGAAATTCATCATAATTCCGGTCATGCCCTGTATTCCGCGATACTACCAGTGAGTT
>CAYMFU010000216.1:0-2726 GCA_964389805.1 uncultured Roseivirgaceae bacterium
AAGCCACCTGGCCAAGACAACCAATGAGTAGGATAAGCGCAATTTTTTGCATTATGACCGTATTGTAATTCTGTTTAAAAATCTCTTTCGCTCCAATTTAACCTTCGTTAGTAAGCATCCCTAGTGCGTGAGAAAAAATTTGAATAGTACATTTCGATTACGTTTGCTTCTAACCAAGGAATTTTTTTCGTAAATCTTCTATTTGTTCATTATTGATAGGTACTAGTTCGCCGATAGATTTTCCCATGATGAGTGACTTAGCGCTAAATTCCGCCACCTCCAATCTATCGAAGGTTTGTAACAGTTTATCGCCTGTCACCACAATAGAATCATTCTGAATGATCACTGCAGGAGTATTTTTAGAAATGGTATTGCTAATGGTATTATCTGGAGAAAATTGTTTGCCAAACGGGATGACCGGTATATCCTGTAAAAAAATCCAGCTCTCAGGAATGGTTCGCACATCAAGCAAAGCTTTTGATACACCGAATGCCATTACATTGGGAGACTGGGTAAGAATAATAGAATTCACATCTGGATTATCTCTGTAGATCTGCTCGTGAAGCCTGACGGCTCTACTTGGTAATTTTCCCGGTTCCCGCATACCATCTTTGATTTGTACAATATCTTTATTCCGGATTTCCCATCTGGGTACATTTCGCGGAGTGATCAGGAAATTATTGTCATACCATCTTACCGAGACCGTCCCGTAAGAACTGATCATCAATCCCTGGTCGCAGGCTCTCCGAACAAGTTCACTAATATTTGTTCGGATTATAAGTTCATCTGAGTCATACTCCACCTTTTCCATTTCCGGAATATCATGTGGAATGGATGATTCAAATTCATCAATTTGATCATCCGTTAAATAACCGGGATCACCTACCGTACTGGCACCTATGATGGTATTTCCTGAAAACTCAAGCGTTTCAAATCGCACATAGGCATCTTTTAGGTCTGTTCCCCCAATGACAGTTCCGTGATTTTCCATAATCACGGCATCATACCCTCTTTCAAATTCCTCTGCTATTTTTTCTCCTAGCTCCACACCTCCCGGCAAGGCATATTCAGCATATCCTATTGGACCACAAATATTTTTTGCCTGCGGGATAATATTGGTATTTGGTATTTTACGGACGATGCTGAATGAAACCAGGGCAGGAGGGTGTGCATGGATGACCGCCTTGATATCTGGTCTTCTTTCATAGATAGCCTTGTGAAAGGGAAACTCTGAAGAAGGCTTATGATTACCAATGATTTCTCCATCGGGTGTGACACATATAATATCCTTCCTGGTCAGGGAGCCTTTGTCAATTGCCGAGGGTGTGACCCAGATATTTCCTTCATTATCTTTGATGGAAATATTGCCACCGGACGTGGTGGTCATGCCGGCCTTGTAAATGCGCTTAATAATTGCGGTGATCTGATCTTTAGGATGATCAAGTAAGATATCTATCATGATGATTTATTTAGTTTAATAGTTGGTTATTTGTAATGTTAAATTCCACGATAATTTTGTCACACATTATATTTTTTATTGGCTAATCTCACAGCTTTTTGGTTTGTTGATATTTCTTTAATTCCCGCATTATCTCCTTGTCATTCTCTTGTACATTGATCAGATAATTGTATGCTTTTTGAGAGATAAAGGTATTATCGCTGTATAATAGCTTTGCGACGGAAATACATGTCTTTTTATCATAAACAGTATGCTGATGGTATAATGCCAATATGTATCCCAGTTGTTCTCCGTTCAATTCTTTTAGGATATCCCTAGACATGTAAATAACTTCCTGGCTAATAGTAGGTGCCTCCCTTAATTTTTCGATAATTAACTTTCTCAAATTGTAGCTGACCTTTTTATAGATAGAGAAAAGTTGAATCTGTAGCGATTCCGAATTCAGGTGAATAGGTTTAATCGCATTGATGGCAGAATACGCTGCAAAAAAATCCTGTTCTCCAACAATCTCCAGCAGAGCGTCTGTCATTTGTCCATCCAGCTCCATGGATTCATCTATTTTATCAAGTCCCCAGATCTTGTCCTCACTCGACGGGCTTTTCAGGATCAAAGTCACAACTTTCGAATTGATTTCCTGTTCGGTCAGTTTTCTTACCCGGTCCTTCGCTGGACCGTGGATGATATTCCATAAGGTGTACGTTGTATATGCGGCACCTTTGACTACAAAAGCGGATGCCGAAGTGGAGGTTGCTGCTGAAACACCATCGATCCCTTTGTCGTCACTTTGAGATTGTTCAATCAATTCGTCAAAAGATACGTTACCGAGGGGTAGATACGGATCTGCGAGCAGTGCATTAAGTTGTTCGTACTCTTCACTGGTAAAAGGTTTGTGATCATACCTGCTCAGGAAATCCTTCTCAGGGAGTTTAAATCCAAGGTACCTACCTGTGATGTTCCAAAAGACGGTTATGTTCAGTTGCCGGCATTTATTATCAAAACAAACACTGGTTAATATATCCCGGGCATAGAAAAGAGGAATGCCTTCGGATGTTTTAACCTGTTGAACAATATCTCCGGTAAGCGTATCCGTGAATGCATAAGAGGCTGCCGGCAGGTAATCCCAGTCAAAGGGGATTGTTGCCGGTTGCGTATATCGTATCTCCCCGGATTTTTGGGCGGCAGCCATACTGAAAATCAGGCTATACCCAGCAAGTGTAAAGTACAGGTGATATGATTTCAACCACAGCATTATTCTACTAAAAGGAAT
>CAYMFU010000217.1:0-27659 GCA_964389805.1 uncultured Roseivirgaceae bacterium
CTTAATCGTTAGCACACAAAAAATATAATAATGAAAAAGCTGAAATTATTTTTTACTATACTTCTTGTCAGTTTAGTAACTCTCACTCACGGTCAAACTCTTGAGGCCAGAGATCCAGAAGTAACGGGTCTTTCCCCTGAACGATTAAATGTAATTGATCAGGTACTCACCGGTTATATAGATAGGAATGAAATCCCAGGAGCAGTTGCATTGATAGCAAGAAAAGGAGAAATCGGTTATTTGAAGTCTTTTGGAATGAGAGATATTGAGAATAACCAAGCAATGACTAATGATGCAATTTTCAGGATTGCTTCAATGACCAAAGCTATCACGACGGTTGGCATTATGATCCTCTATGAACAAGGGCTCTTCAAATTAGATGATCCTATTTCTAATTACATACCTGACTTTAAGTACATGAAAACTTTATCGGGAGATAGTGTCAAACAAGAAATCACCTTTCGGCATTTGCTGAATCATACTTCAGGTTTGTCCTATGCATTTAGTAATCCACAGCAGGCATATGATCTTTACACCCAAAATCTTATTTATAATGGATTGGGTAAAACTGAAGGCACAATTGGCGAGAACGTTAAACGATTGGCTGCATTACCTGTTATGTTTCAACCGGGTGAAAAGTTCCAATATGGATTGAGTACCGATGTTTTGGGTTATTTAATCGAAATTATATCAGGTTTACCGTTGAATGAATTTTTTAACAGCAACATTTTTCAACCATTAGAGATGTCTGATACATATTTTTCCTTGCCTACCGAAGAAGAAACCAGATTAGCTGTCATGTATAGTTATTCAGAAAATCAGCTTAACAGAGTAATTGGTGAAGCAAACAGTGGGTTTTTGAATTATTCAGATTATTCCACAAATGCAAGCAATCCAAAATATTTTTCGGGTGGCGGAGGTTTACAGTCTACTGCTTCGGATTACTATAATTTTCTCACTATGATGCTTAATTATGGGAAGTTCAAAAACCAACAAATTATAAGCAGAAAAACTGTTGAGTTAATAACCTCAAACCAGACTGGAGGTCTCTTTTCTTTTGAAAAGGGTGCTGGATTTGGATTTGGTTTTGCTATCTCTAACGGTCCAAGTGAAACTGGCATGATTGAAAGTGCTGGAACTTACAGTTGGTCTGGAATTTTTACCAGTCATTATTGGGTTGATCCTGAAGAAAACCTCGTCGGCATCCTTTTAACCCAAACTCAACCCTTTAATTGGGACATTCTCAGGAAATTCAAAACATTAGCTTATCAAGCAATTAATGATTAAACGTGTGTTAACATTGTAATAGCGTCATTAAAAAGCAGTTTATACTAATCCGTTATCCATAATTTAACTCCATGAAATAACCCAATAAAGACACATCCCAACCTCAGGCTTATGAACCCTGACAACCTAAAAAAGAATGCATCAGACGCTTTCTCGTAGGTAGTTATGGTTTTAAAGGCTGATAAGGATTTTTATTGTATTTAGAAAAGCCCCTGAAATAAGGGGCTCTCGATTAAATATTCTTATTTACTGTTGACTAACTGGACAGATAATATAAATAAATGTTAGTATTATGATGCTGGTGGAAAAACTGCAAATTGGATGTCAACACAATCATTTGTTTCACATCCTCCTTCAAAAGTATTGATTTGGTTATCCACCTCACCAGGGATCTTAGGACCATGGCATCTAACCACAAAATGTATTTCGGCCGCATCTTTATCAATTAATCCATAAGGATCAGGAAATATAGAGCCAGAACCATCTCCTTCCTTTAAATGACCCGAAAAGTTACCTTTTCCGTTATTTCCTGCTACAAAACCCGCAATATATATGACATCAGCCATAACATCTGGATTCTCAAGATCAGGTTCATTACATCCTTCAAAACATTCACCGGGAATGTTAAATACAACGGCCCACAAAGTATAAGTATACCCGGGTGTGAGATCCGTTGTCATTACATTCGCAGTGAAGCCATTGCCATTTCTATTCAAGTAGGCTGTGCCTACCTCTCCCATATCGGAAAATCGATATACTGGTGAAGACTCTCCAGACATTCTGGCATTAAATCCTATGTCATCTTCTGGGCCAAAAGCGATTGTGTTTGAATCGTTTAGCGGTGAGTCCTGTTCTGAGCAAGAGATTACCATCAATAATATAAGAATTATTGACAAAATAGATAATTTTTTCATGGTTGTTTGGTTTTTGTTGATAGAAAATTTTATGGTAATATGGAAGATAATCAATATGTTACCCAAATACTGTCAGTATTATGACATAATCATGAAATAGAATTAGAATATATCATTTTCTTGGATCCATAAGCCCTCTCAACTATAAATCGTCTAATCATCGAATAGAGATGCTTAATAGTTTCACTCTGAAATCAAAAATGCAACTATTACATATTTTTAAACCTGAGATCGTAGGAATACTTTAAATGTTTAAAAAGAATGCATCAGACGCTTTCTCTCATTGGGTGTCAAGGTTTTTTTAACCTGAGGTTGTAAGGATTTATTGACTTTCTTCTTATCTAACGGTAACTTGTATTAAGATAGGTTTTCGTGTGGCTGATTTTATTTAATCCCAGACAGCCATGGCACAAAGACGTTTAGCTGCCATCATGTTTACCGACATTGTCGGATATACAGCCTTAATGGGTAGGGATACGGAAAAAGGCCTGGAACTGATCAGGAGGAACCGTGAGATCCAAATACCATTAATCAAGAAGCATGGAGGTAAATGGTTGAAAGAGATGGGGGATGGAACATTGGCACAATTTGACAGTGCAATCGATTCTGTACTCTGCGCTAAAGAAATTCAGAAAATAACCAGAAAAAAGCTGGGGGCAAAACTTAGAATTGGCATTCACCTTGGGGATGTAACCATCGAAAATGAGGATGTATTTGGAGACGGGGTCAACATTGCCTCTCGGCTTCAATCGATCGCTGATCCAGGGGGGATCTATTTCTCGGAATCCATCTATGAAGTTATTCGGGCCAGGAAAGACATTCGTTGTAAAATTCTGGGTGACATTCAACTTAAAAATGTAGATCATACCGTCAAGACCTATTATCTTAAGGGAAAGGGGCTTCCAATCCCGTCAAACAGAAAAAAAAATGAACTCATAGGCCTGCCTCCCAGACCCTTGTTAAAACAGACCTGGTTTTATGTAATTGCTGTGCTGGCTGTCATATCTATTGCCTTAACTGCAGTGTGGATTGTCAGTACAAGGAATCAGGCAATTCGTTCAATTGTCGTATTACCCGTGGAAAATTTATCGGGTAATACCGATCAGGAATGGTTTGAAGCAGGGATCCATAATGGTCTGATTGACGGATTAAGCAAGATTCAAGCTTTAAGGATTCCTTCGCGAAACACCTCATTGAAATATGACCATACGGATATGACTATCCCGGAAATCGCCCGTGATTTAAAGGTGAAGGGCGTGGTTACCTGTTCTTATCATACCACTGAGGACCAGGTGCATATTCAGGTGAGGTTGATCCAGCCATTTCCCAATGAAAGACAAATATGGGAACAGGCCTTTGACAGGCCAATGAAAAATATATTGTCCATTTTTTATGATGCGGCCAATGCAATCGCTCAGGCTGCCAATATCCCTTTATCTCCCGATGAACAGTGGCTTCTCGCAGGTAGCCGTGAAGTAGATCCTGAAGCTTATGAAGCCTACCTCAGGGGAATGTACAGTTGTGATAAAGGTACGAAAGCAGACCTCGATAATGCCATGGATTATTTTCAACTGGCCCTCAAAATAGACTCCACGTATGCGCTGGCATATTCTAGTATTGCATATGTCTGGAGTCTCTATAGTCAACATGGCTTTTTACCTAGTAGTATAACACAACCAAAGTATGAGGAAACTCTCAGAAAGGCCCGCGAATTAGACAATACACTGGCTGAAAAAGGAGTTGGAGTTAGTAACCAGATGTATCGTGCGATCCTTCGCGGCGACTGGGAGGATGCCGAACGCAGGTTTAGGAAAATCATCGATTCCAATCCGGAAAAAGGGCGTTTTCTGGTTTTTTATGGGCATTTTTTGGCTGTTCTTGGCCGGCTAACAGAAGGACTGACTTACAGCTACCGGGCCGTCGAAGTTGACCCGCATAATGAATTTATCCAGGCCGTCCATGCTTTTAATCTGAAAAACGCACGTAAATACGATGAGGCCTATCAGGTACTTCAGGGATTAAGCGATCCTGTGATTAGCTTGCCTGCGCTCTGGGCAGTTTACCACGAAAAAGGGCAATATACAGAAGCATTTAATGTTGCAAAAGAAATTTACGAAATAAAAGGAAATAACATAGCCATTGAAGCCATGGAAGCCGGTTACAGAGAAGGCGGGTATCAATTGGCCATGCAGCGGATAGCCGAAAAGATGATAGTCTCTCGCGATACGGCTTATTTCCCTTCCTGGCAGATCAGCACACTGTATGCCCGTGCGGGCCTAAAAAATGAAGCACTGGACTGGTTGTGGAAAGCCTTTGAGGAACATGATCATAATATAGTTGTTATAAGCATAGACCCCTTGTTTGATTTTCTCCGTGAGGAACCCCGTTTTAAAGAATTACTTAGAAAAATGAACCTACCTGTTGATTAAATTCGAATATTTAAATGTTAGTGATATGTTATTCTGTGTTTTGATGATTTAATAACAGAAGTTTCCTAACCAGCTGACATCTTCGCCAGGCTTTTTTAATACAAAAATAAGCCCCCAACAATGTGCTGAGGGCCTTCCAGCTATGTGAGGCCAGCGGCCTCAATGTCTCAATGACTTTAATACGTATTTATTCAATACGTCTAAATGGTTAAACACTTAAAAAATGTTAGTTCAATTTAAAAATCTTTTTTTTGTAAGTCAAGAACTAAATTCAATTATTGGAACTTACCGGATGCGGAACTCGTTGCCTTATTAAAGTACAGTAATTTTTTCATTAAAGTGGGTAGTGTTTAGCATTTTTTTAGGGTGTGCTTCATGGCATACCCTTTTTTAAAAAGTAAATTTTTTCATTTCCGTTTCCATGTATTCTTGATCATCACCATAGTAATTATTTACAAGTACCTCAACACTTTTGCCGGTATACCTGGATACTGTACGCGGTGATATTCCTTTCTGAACACATAGGGTAATAAAAGTTTTTACGGCTGCATGGGATGAGATCACTTTATGAAGTGGGTTTTGTTCAATGGTTTTTTTGCCCTTTTTATTGGTAATTTTTTCAATGATTCTGTTAAGTTCTGCAATCCTGGCTATATCTTTTATTTGTCGGTTATAAACAGGAAATTCCATGTCAGGTACACGATAATTAAACTTATCCAGGATCTTCTTTGCATCAGATGATAAAGGGAGCAATATTTTCTTTTTTGTTTTATATACCTTCATGGTATTGATCATATCATTTTCAAAGTGATGCCGGTCAAGCCTGAACAGATCCGATATTCTTAATCCTAAATTGCATTGAAGTATAAATATATCTCGGGTCCTTCTTAAATGATCTTTTTCAAAATTGTGATCCCTTAGTTTAATATATTCGGGTTCTGTTAAAAATATTACTTCCGTTTCCTCTTTAAAGGGCTTATAGTTTAAAAATTCAGAGTTAACCTTATATCCTCTCCTGAATAAGTAATACAGAAAGGCTTTAAGGATCTTTATTTTGTCGCCTGCAGTATTGTAAGCAATATCTTTCTTATATAACAGGTATTCTTTGTAATCATCGAATAATTCTTGATTGAAACTATCAAGCGTTAAATCTTTATCTTTAGCAAAATCATCAAATACCTTCAGGCCATACCGGATTGACCTGCGGGTGGATGGTTGTTTGTTAACATCACAATATTTTAAATATTTTTCTTTGAGTTCTGCAATGGACCCGGTTTTTATTTCAGGTCCCTGCAAATCAGCATCTATCTTTTCAATAGTTGGGTCATTTTTTTCCAGCATCAACCGTTTGGCAATATCTTCAATGTCTGCTTTTTTACTTTGTATGGTAGCGTTATAAGCATCCGATTGACTATTCAATTTTTTGATCAAATCCCTATTGGCTTTTATATTCTTTATACCATAGGCTAAATTTACTTTTCCATTTCGCCAATGTTCAGGATCTACACGGATACCAGTAGAATATAATTTACTTTTATTGTGGTGTCGATATATTATATATATAGATGTATGTTTTCCTTTCCGGGCATATATTGTACAGGTAGCCATTTGTTACGAATTTGCAACGGAAGTTACTGTATATTACTGTTTTTGTCAAGAAAAAATGTTTGCTTAATCGTTGTTTAAGGTGTTTTTAAGTACGATTTTGTTTGGAAGTTGGTGTCTTAGCGAGGCTACTTTCATCCCGCCTTAGCAGGATTTTTTATGCTATACAAGAATTGAACGCTTCCCTGCAAGCTGGCTCCTCCCTAAAAATGTTCACTGAACATTTTCTTTACGGTCGGTCCTGATTCTTAGGGAGGCTACAAGAATCCCACTGCTGGCAGGTTTTAATTTTTCATGAATCGAAAAATTTCCTTTTTTTTAACTTTGTTTGTTATATTCACACATCTTATTATTATTATTTTGATTCAACATTTTTTTAGTTATGATTTTAGAAGAACCCAGAAGAATCATTATTTTGTTCCTGATCATAATTGCTATATCCTCTAGCACTCATTCTCAAACCAAAAATTATATCAAAGCCACCTGGAAGAACAGGTCCGGTATTTGATTGAGGGACTAGTAAAACCGAAAATATCTGAAAATAGCCTAATCCATGCAAAATCATTAGATGGAACAAATAAATTAAGACTATCGGCTGACAGTGTTGAATACATACTATCTGAAGATCAAACGGTTTTCAGAACAGAGGAGATCTTCTTCAATGGTAGAAAAGAATACATATTCTTCAAACTACTTTTTACCGGTGCAGTTAATCTATACACCGGAAAACATGAAGTTTTGGGAAAACTCTATTATGTTGAGATCAAGGATAATATGCTTGTTATCCCAAAAAGTGGTTTGTATGAATACTATCGCACCATTTTTAATGCATGCTTTGATGAAGACATTTGTAAGAATTGCCCTTACACCGAATCCAGTATAATTAAAGTAATAAAACAATATAGTGAATGTATCAGCCCGGATATTAAAGTGAATGACAATCCCATGAATGAATTCCGAGTCAATTATGCTATGGGTATTAAATTATCCTATAATACCGGTGGATTTGTCTTCCCTGACAATGCCAGGTATGCACAGGGTTATTACTCGAATTTTTCAGACCTCAGTGTCGGGATTGTTGGCAAAGCGAATATTACATCGAATATTTTTATTCAAACTGAGTTCTTAGTTTTAAAAAAGGAATCGGAGGCCGACCCTGTCATTACCGGAATTAGATATGAAAGCTTTGGAAGTACCGGTAATGGATTTGTCGATATAACCAGTAATGTAAAGTTTGATCTAACGTATCTTGATTGGCCTGTATTTGTTGGTTACCGTTTTATAAAGGGAAGGATTAAACCATTTCTTGGTTTAGGTATAAACATCGGATTTCTTTTGTCGGGGCAAATAATTGATAAACCGTATAGTTTAGATTCTGAGGATGATGGACCACCATATTATAAATTTAATAATCTTGATTTTGGATTGTCAGGATTATTTGGAATCGATATCCCAATATCTGGCAAATCAGCTCTTCAGTTTTATGTCAAATATGTGAGATCTACTACAGACTATATATTATACAGAAATGGTACAGTTCCAGGGGGCGATGGTATGGGATCCAGCAACCTGGATACGAATAGATATGAGTTTTCTTTAGTTTATGCCTATTCCTTGAGCAAGAATAACAGGTGAATTGATACCCAAAAACGTCCAATATAATTTTATTCCAGGGGTTGAAAAATGACTTCATCAATAAAAAACCAGCCCTTCTCACCTTTCCCGGCATGCCACATAGGAATTCGGTGAAGTGGTTGAACTACAATTTCCAAATAACGGATCGAAACCGGATCAAATTTACATTCAAAAAATCTGAAATGTCCATCCTCTCGCTTTTCAAGCTTCTCGGGATTCATTAGGGCCAAAACACGCATATCTGATTTGTCTATTCCGCCCCTTATTTTAATTGATTCAGGAGGAAACAGATATGGATCAGTATGCACCATAGAACTTAATACTACAGACTCAATATTTACACTCTCTTCCCACTCTCCATTCAATATAAAACTTCCCTCCCTGAAAGCCATCCAGGTACTGTCACTAAAATTTCCTGAACCTTTTTCCTTATCGAAAAGCAATAATTCTCCCCTCCCGGTAAATCTCGGGCTTGGTTTATTTTGTAGGATAAAACTATCAGGTGGTCTGATCGTCTTAAATAAATTCATTGAATCAATCGGGCTTGGTTCCCATCCTGACCTGTCAGCGTAAAATTTCAGTTTTAGACTTTTATCAAACCCGAGGCTATCCACTGCTTTTTCTGAAGATTTGTCTGGCATCGATCCATCTGTTGTATAAAATACTTCAATGTCCTGGAGTGGATGATTCAATTTTACCCTGGCAGACTCTGAGAAAAAATAGATGCGCGGATTAACAGTTGGAGGAGGTAATACTGATTTAAAATCTTCTGCCTCTTTAGCATTTTTGATAATGGATAGGGCTGATTTTGTACTGGTCAATCTATTAATCCCTGCCTCAGTGATATCCGTATTGTATACATATAGATCGGATAATTCCGGATATTCTGCAATCCAATCCAAGGCTTTGTCAGATATATTTGAATTATAAATTTTTAACTCAATGAGCTTTCCCGGTTTTTTAATTTTATTCACTGCTTCGTCATCTACAGCTGTATTACTCAGGTTTAATTTTTCAAGGTTCTGACATAATCCTATAAAGTCAAGTTCATGGTTTTGGATAGGAATGCCACTAAAGTTCAGTTCAATGATATTATCTGCAATGGACTTTAACCTGGTAATTTTCGAGGATTCATAGTTCTTGTGGGGAAATACGATGACCTGGAGGGCATTGGATCGATTATATAATTGCATTATTCTGATATAATTTGATGATAATTTATCAATTTCATCATCAGAAATATCAGGCAGATCAGACCAGCGATAGTTTTTACTATCTGCAATAAGCTTATCAACAATGGCATAGCCAGGATCGGAAATATCAAGGTCACTGAATTTAAGATCAGCAGAAGCCCCATGTGAAATCCATGAAGATATTAATGTCAACTCATCACCGGATAGTTGCTCTTCCTCTGCAGGAGGCATGTGACCTTCCTCATCCATCGGAAGTGATATATTAGTAAGAAGCTTACTTTTCCCATAATCATTCCGGTCAATAATTGCCCCTGATTTTCCTCCAATATTAATGGATTCTATGCTGGATAAGATAAGTTCTGCCTTGGCTTTATTTGTATTATGACATTTGACACATTTCCCATTTAAAATTGGCTGGATAATATGAGCTGATATAATCGGATCATCAGGAATTGTCATTATTCCTGCTTCATCTTCTTCTGATAAGGATAAAAAATCATTCCCATGAGTTATCATTCCTCCATAATGCCCAGTAATGATAATCAATACAATCATAACTCCCTGTATCAGGATCGGCGGTAAAAATTTTTGTTGATTATTTTGGTTTACCCAATACCATATAGCCATCAGGTATGAGACCGAAACTCCAAGCCACTGGTGTGTTAGTATAAGATTTCCCCTTGCAGTCCCTTCGAGACTTAATATAAACCCGGTTATAGCAGTAATTAAAGTTAAAAAAGCAGTCAGGTTAAGATACAAATCAAAATAATTGTCTTTTCTCCAGTATTGAACAACGGTCACCAGAACTAAAACAATGGGAAAATGTAAAACCAGAGGATGCCATCTCCCAAGCCAGCCTACAAGTCCCGGGATTTCCAGGTACTGATCAAAAACCAGGAAGAATGTAAGTAATATGACGCATGAAAAAATTGCGTAATCTAAAAATCTCTTCAAAAAAATCATGTACTAAGCGAGTAAATTATTTATGATATTTCCTGCAACATCCGTCAACCTGAATCTTCTTCCCTGATACTTAAAGGTCAATTGTTCATGATCTATTCCGAATAAATGTAATAAGGTAGCATGAAAGTCATTAATATGCACCGGATCTTTTATTATATTATATCCAAACTCATCAGTTTCCCCATAAGACAGGCCTTGCTTCACACCACCACCAGCCATCCAGATGCTGAAACTCCGTGGATGATGATCCCGGCCATAATTATCAGGGCTGAATTTTCCCTGGCAATAATTCGTTCTCCCAAACTCGCCACCCCAGATCACGAGTGTATCTTCCAGCATGCCGCGTTGTTTTAAATCCAGTACAAGGGCTGCGGAAGCCTGGTCCACATCCATAGCCTGACCTGACATTTCTCCAGGTAAATTTCCATGCTGGTCCCAACCCTGGTGGTATAGCTGGATAAATCGAACGCCATTTTCAGCCAATCTTCGCGCAAGTAAAGCATTTGCAGCATAGGTACCGGGGATCAATGCTTCTGCTCCATATAATTTGATTATTGATTCCGGCTCTTCTTTAAGATCCATCACCTCGGGTACAGACATCTGCATCCTGTATGCCATTTCATATTGAGCTATTCTGGATTGAATCTCATCATCCAAAACTTTCTCATAATGCTGATTATTCAAATCAGAAATATTATCCAGCATCTCCCTCTTGTCCGTACGCGATATTCCATCTGGATCATTCAGATATAATACAGGATCTTTTCCCGACCTTAACAATACCCCCTGATGACGTGAATCAAGAAATCCACTAGACCATAACTTTGAATACAAACCCTGGCTGTTGCCTTTTCCCCTGGAGGTGAGGACCACGAAGGAAGGTAAGTTCTGGTTTTCGCTTCCAAGCCCGTAACTGAACCATGAGCCCATACTGGGGCGCCCCGAGATCTGATTTCCGGTTTGTAAAAAAGTAATCGCTGGATCATGATTAATGGCTTCGGTATGCATGCTCTTGATAATACATATTTCATCAACGATCTTTCCAATATGCGGAAAATAATCACTTACCCAGGTTCTATTCTGTCCATATTGTTTAAAATCAGTATAGGAGCCAACAAGTGGGAATTTTTCCTGATTTGAAGTCATACCCGTCAAACGCTGACCCATGCGAATAGATGCAGGAAGGTCCTCTCCCATTCTTTCTCTTAACAAAGGCTTATAATCCAGTGATTCCAGTTGTGAGGGAGCACCGGCTTGAAATAAATATATGATCCGTTTTGCCTTTGGTGCAAAATGAGGAATTCCCAATGTAAAACCACTTGATTCAGAACCTGATCCTGCTTTCCTGAACAGATCCGGGATCATCAAAGAACCAAGGGCCAGGGTTCCTATTCCTGCACTCAGTTTGGAGAAGAAATGTCTTCGATTGACTTGAAAATTGCCTTCATCGATCTCCTTATCTTTTCCCATGTTATTCCTTGGTTATTGTTTCATCAAGATTATACAGAACCTGGGCCACCAGCATTAAAGCTGCTGTCTCAGTCTGCTTTTCCACTTTGGAAGGTACTTGCCCAATTGCTAGTAATTGCTCTGCCTCCTTTTCATTGGTTTCGAATTTATCAATACATTCCTGATGATAATCGGTCAACAGATCCAATTCATCATCGGTAGGATTTCTCAGTAGGATGTGCTGGAAGAGCGTTTCTACCGCCTCTTCTTCAGGTAAGTTATAACCGGTGATCTGCCGGGATAATTCCTTAGCACATTCCAGCACCTGAACATCGTTCTGCAGGGCGAGTGCCTGTAAAGGAGTATTTGTTTTCTGCCGCCTCACCTCGCACAGATCCCTGTTTGGGGCATCAAAGATCACCATAGATGGAGGAGGTAAAGTCCTTTTCCAGAAAGTATATAAAGATCTTCTGTATAGCTTATCCCCAGTATCTTCAACATATGTTGTCAAAATACCTCTGTTCCCTCCTGCGTTGGTCTCTTCCCATAATCCAGGAGGCTGATAAGGTTTAACACTTGGACCTCCAATTTGATCATTCATAAGCCCACTCGTGCTTAATACATAATCCCGGATCTCTTCTGCATTCAACCTGAACCTGGGCCCCCGGGCTAGATAAACATTCTCCGGATCAACTTCCTTCAATTCATATGTGATAACAGAAGACTGTCTATAGACAGCACTACTTGCTATTTTCTTAAGTATATATTTTATGTCCCAGCCATTCTCCATAAAATCAACAGCCAGCCAATCCAGTAATTCAGGATGTGAAGGAAGCGCTCCCTGGCTGCCAAAATCTTCAGTTGTCTTAACTAATCCAATACCAAATAAAGAAGCCCAAAGTCTGTTGATATACACCCGAGCCGTCAATGGATTGCTGTTATTGGTAATCCATTGGGCAAGCCCAAGACGATTCCTCGGATAATCTTCGGGAAATAACATTATTGCCTCTGGCATAGAAGCAATGACCTCTTCCGTCGGGGCATCATAATTACCCCGCGCTAAAACGTGGGATTTCCTCTCTGTGGAGTCATTCATCACCATAACTTTAAGTTCAGTAGTATCCAGCTTATTTATAAAGGATAATACACCCTCCAGGTCTTCATCCTCTATGGTAATGAATGGGGCATCTGCATAATATCTTCTATTTTTAGCCTGGACAGCATCCATCTGGATCCCTTTTTCATTTACATTATTGAAAAATGCATATACCTCAAAATAATCTTTCTGGGAAAAAGGATCATATTTGTGATCATGGCATTTGGCACATTCAAATGTCACCCCCAGAATACCTTTACCAAGTGTATTTGTGCGATCACTCACATAAGTTGACCGGTATTCTTCATCAATAACACCACCCTCCTGGGTTATGGGGTGGTTTCTATTAAATCCGGTAGCCAGCATTTTCTCCTTATTAGGATCAGGGAGAAGATCACCTGCCAGCTGCCATGTTAGAAACTGGTCATAAGGCATATTCTTATTGAACGCGTTAATTACCCAGTCCCGCCAAGGCCACATTGTCCTGTAACTGTCATCCTGATAACCATGGGAATCGGCATAACGAGCGACATCCATCCAATCCCTTGACATTTTTTCTCCATAAGAGGCTTTCGACAGGTAATAATCCACTGCAGAACCATAATCAAATTCTTTATCGTCCAAGAATTGCTCCACCTCCTCGATGGTTGGTGGCAAACCTGTCAGGTCAAGGCTTAATCTGCGAATCAATTTCTCTGGCACTGCTTCATCAGATGGAACTAAGCCAATTGACTCCAATTTACTCAGTACATAATAATCTATTTCATTTAGTGGCCAGTCTTTATTGATGATCTCTGGTAATGGAGTTTTTACGGCAGGAATAAACGCCCAGTGTTTTTCATATGTTGCACCCTGTTCGATCCACTTTTTCAGGATCTCTTTTTCCCCTGGTGTTAATTTTAAATGTGAATCAGGTGGCGGCATCATGGTAGATGGATCTTTAGAACTGATGCGGTAAAAGAGCTCACTATCTTCAACCGATCCAGGCTGTATAGCATATTTACCCTGATTCTCGGCGAGTTCGCCCTTAGAATTTTGTTCTAAATCCAGCCTTAATCCTGCTTTTCTTTTATTTCCGTCCGGGCCGTGACAGGTAAAGCATTTATCAGAAAGAATTGGTTTTACATGAAAATTAAAATCTATTTCCTCAGGTATATTGGCTGCTGCTAAGCCCTGATCAGATTCTAGCTTGTTTTTCCTGCTTACGATAAACCACAATCCTGTAATCAGAATAGCTAAGAGACCAAGGAGTAGAAAATATTGTCTTAATTGCATCATTTACATTTCCGCAGTTTGTAAAAATATGATTGTTGAAGTAATAAAGCAAACTGAAAATTATACAACCCTGCCGGATCGTGAAGTTAATGACCAAAATGAAGCGTAATTGAATATGTGATAATCAACTTATTGAGATTTCAAGTAAATATTCTTAGATTATAATATAAAATTAAATTTATACAGTAGAGTCATTCAAAATTTTACACGCGATGAAGACAAAACCTCAATTTTTTATCATTTCATTTATTTTTTTCTTTTCACTAATTGGATGTTCGACAAGAGAAAGTTCTCCTGAAGACAGGGGTACAATTAAATCTGAAGAAAGCACCACCATATTAACTCATAAAGGGCTATCAGATTTTTTCCCGGTTTCTGTATGGTATAGTGGTGGAAAAGCAAGGGCCCCTATGCTGTCATCAATAACTTCCCAATCAAAAGAGGATTGGCGCAAAGATCTTGAGCAGATCAAATCCCTGGGATTCAATACTGTAAGAACATGGGTAGAATGGACCCATTCGGAACCTCAGGAAGGGGATTATGATTTCAGCAATCTTAAATTACTCTCCGAACTGGCAAATGAAACAGGTTTAAAAGTGTTTATTCAGGTCTATGGGGAATCAGCTCCTGACTGGGTTGGCAAGAAATTCCCGGATGGATTGTTAGAGGCTCATAGTGGAGATAAGATCATACCGCAGTCGGCGCCCGGTTATTGTATTGACCACCCAGGTGTAAGAGAGGCCTTTGCGAAATTCTACACAGAGATGGCAAAAGTCGCATCCCAATATCCCAATTTTTACGGTTGGGACCTTTGGAGTGAGCCACATATGGTCCAATGGGGTCACCCTGGGTGGATCCCAAACGCACAATATTGTTTTTGTCCTCATACACAACATCGCTTCAGGTTATGGTTGATGAAAAAGTACAAAACACTAAATAACCTGAACAAAGCATGGTATCGCACCTTTGAAAACTGGGAAGAGGTTGCACCTCCAAGATACAATACAATTTTAAGTTATACTGATTACATAGACTGGAAAAATTTCATTTACCAGAAAATGGCAGAGGATCTCAGATTGAGGTATGATGCGGTAAGAAAGGCCGATAAGAATGGAGTTATTACTTCCCATGCTTCGCCTCCTTCAATATTCAGTTCACCAAAGGGATCAGGCGCAGAGGATGATTTTCTGATGGCCGATCAGGTCGATCATTACGGAATATCGCAATATCCAAAACACAACCGGCCGGGAGAATGGATCCGATCGAATTTTATGATCGCAGCAGAATTCTCATATAGTGCCAATAAGAAAAATGGCGGATATTATGTTGGTGAATTTCAAGCCGGATTTGGTACTATAGGACTAAGGATAGGAGATGAAGTTACACCGGAGGACCACCATATCTGGTTTTGGACTTCCCTCGCGACAGGTGCAAGAGCAGTAAACATTTATGCCTATTATCCCATGAGTTCTGGATATGAATCTGGTGGCTATGGACTTATTAACCTTGATGGAACACTAACTGAAAGGGCAAAATCGATTGGACAAACTGCCAGATTTGTTGACCAAAACCAATCATTATTTTTAGATTCAAAACCTGTTGAACCGGAAATTGCCCTCGTATATAATCCCCTTTCCCAGATGGTCGGGGGAAGCAGCAGGTTTGGAGCTGGTGAAGCACAACCCAGTCATACAAAATCTCTGATAGGGTATTACCGGGTTTTTGCAGACAATAATATTCCTGTCGATTTTATTCATCGGCGGGATCTTGAACAAGGAGATCTCAGCCAATATAAGTTAATAATTGTTCCCTACCCGCTTATGTTTACCCGGGAGGCAGCTACCAGTTTGAAGGATTATGTAGCAGAAGGTGGGCATTTACTGGCAGAGGCAAGGTTTGCCTGGAATGATGAACGCGGATATGCAACAGAGATAATTCCCGGAATGGGGATGAGTGAAGTATTTGGAATACGGGAAGCTAAGGTAGAAGTCAAAAAGTGGGTAAAAATGGGCATATCTGATAATACCCACCCTGCTTTTCGGAAGCTTTCCGGAACAGCTTTAATTGGCGAACATTTTGCTGAATCATTACAAGTCCTACCAGATGCAAGTGTAGAGGTTCTCGCTACATTTGATGACAAATCGCCGGCAATCACTACCTCAAGTTTCGGAAAAGGACACACAATTTTTATAGGTTCTTTTTTGGCAAACCGGATCCAGAGTAGTTATCAGGGCACAGCAAATGTAGATCCTGAAATTACTGAAGACAATGATGATTTTCTACTTGGCCTTCTTGATTGGGCAAATATCCAAAGGCCCTATACCACTTCCCACGATGGTAAGCAAGATTCAATTGTAGTTAAACTTCATACGAATCCGAAGGGATATCTGCTATATGTATTAAATCAGGGACGAACGACAAAGATTATTGATATTGAATTAAAGGTTAATGAGAAATCAGATTTTGTATTAAATGAAATTCTTCATGAAAGAATCCAAAACACATCATCCCGAAATCAGGTTTTAAAGATTAAGACCGAAAAAATTCCAGGTAGTGGAGTCGAGGTTTGGAGCATAAGACCTGCCGAATCAGAATGAAATATCGAGGAGACACATGAAATTGTTGTTTCCCCTCCAGATTAAGTCATGATATTTCAAATTAAAGATTCACTCAGTATTTAGCCAAATTTAGTATGTCACAAATGGGATTATTTTATAGCCCCACAGACGTTTCTATAAGGAAAAAGATGTTTTTTAGTGCTTTAAAATAAAAATTCAGTATATTCATATTCTGCCAAATCTATAATTTATCGATACTGCAGGCATTTAATAAATTATAATATCTTAAAATAATAATTCAAATAAATTTGTGGCATATGAAAAGATTTTACAACATATTAGGTTCATTAGGTCTTCTGATCTTCATTATAAGTTGTAATGAAGAAGATCCCTTATTGCCTCTCCCTGATATTAACTTCAGCACTGATCCGGAATTAATAGAAGTTGGCAAAGATGTGGTATTTGAGAACATGACCACAAATGCATCAAGTTATAAATGGGATTTTGGAGATGGTCGTACTTCAATGGAGATCAGTCCAACAATACAATATGATGAAAGCGGATCATACGATGTTACATTAATCGCTTATACCGATGACGATCAAAGCGATTCTCTAACAATAGAGATCGATGTCCTGGAACGTGTTATGACAGCATTGGGTGTAAATAGTATTCCATTTGTAAATGGAGAAGGAGCGGATTGGGATGATCCTACCGGACTACCGGATTCAACTAAATACCCGGATTTTATATTAGCAATCGGACCAACAGATGATCCAGGCAGATTTATAGTTACCCCAGTCCTTGTTGATCTGGCTCCTTTTGAATTGCCTATTGGCTTTACACTAAATCCAGGAGGTGATCCATATGTACTCACAAATGAAGATTGGGAATTAACATTCATTGATTTCGATGGAGTTGATATTAATGACCCTCAGGAAACGGATTTTGAAATTATGGAAATAATTACTTTTAATCCAGTGATTATACCTACTAGCAGTGTTAATGAGGATGGCGAAGGATTTGTACAGATTGCACTGGGTCAATATTCAGTTGATCTGTTATTTCAATTAGAATAATGTGACGCCATAAGCATTTTTATTGAACCAGGAAGATCTCATGTTGATTACAAGGGTTGAACAGTTTAAAGACATTCAATCCTTCTACGGGGAAATCTGATGCATACATATCCCCTCCTTCGAATAAAAGGTTGGTAATTTCTTCAAGATTAGCCTGATCATCCGGACCAGGAGTTCCTGAGAAATAATAGTTGTTATTCAATACCACTCTGGCCATGTTCCCGATAGTTGTAGTGGGTTCAAATTCCCTAAGAATAATTTCTGAGTTACCAAGGGCATCCTCAAGAATAAATCCAACAGCATTTGATGGCTGGGTATCGGATTCAAATCCATAATAAAATAGGAAACCAGTGGCTCCCGGAAACTTTTCAGTTATAATCCCGCCTTCGTCAGCTAATGAATTGCTTGATTCATCAAAAATAAAAAAGGAATTAACACTATATGGAAATTCAGGAATGGGTAAAAAAGCAGCTCCTTCCAGGTCAAAGAGACTGGAAATCATAGAAATTGATCCAATTCCACTAATCAGACCTGTATATAAAGGCCCATCATCAGGTGATAATGTGCATAGGTTCGGCCCGGTATTCGAAAATTCGGAGAAATTGATCGCATCGATAGTATACGCTCTTCCGGCCAAAGCAAACTGAAGCGGAACCAACAGTTCCAGGTTTCCATTTTGTAGAATATACCCACTTTGATGATTTAGTATTACGGCATCAAAATTAGGATCCTCGAAATCACTTCCTGTTCCAGCAAGAATGGAAGTTATGACCCGTTTCGTTGCATCAAGTGACCAATAGATGGAAATCCCTGCATCCTCAAGAAGAATTTGTTGCTTAGGTATCTGCACTTCAAGCGCTTTTGGCCCAATAGAAACAAATTCGTTTAGATTGGCAGCTATATCTCGAGAAAATTTGGCGTCATCGTCTGGTGTTGCAGGAGTAAGCGTAATGGTAGAAGGTGCAAAACTAAGGTCTGAGATGCTTCTGAACACAAGATTATCTCCAGCCTTTTCTATAAATGCCCATTCAAATTCAGCGCCAAAAGTAGCAGCATCCAATTCAAATAAATAATGAAAGACTCCATAGGTTTCGTATATAAGCTCCAATCCTAGTGCATTATCAACACGCCAGGGTATGGTATGGTCAAAAAACTCTCCATTATTGTCGGCCACATCAGATAGAATATGGACTTCATCTTCATCGAATTTTAAAACCATGTAAAATATTCCTGATGTATTGGTTGGTTTGTATTCAAGTCTCCATCCGTTGGCTGGGGCTGTTAATTCATTTCGTAAATTGGTAACAGCCTCTGTTACCCTATCTTCAACTGAGGGGAGTAATGCTTCCTTTTCCTTAGTACAGGTCTGAAATAAAAAAATAATAAATAGTATACTAATATGTAGAGCAATATTTCTCATTCATTATAGTTTAGATTGAACCTGTTCCCTGACATCTTCCAGTTTAACACCTGTCACTTTTTCATAATGTGCCAGGATTGAGTTTAATTTCTGGTTTATATAAACCCGTCCTTCATTTCTCTGATTGCAATCCTGGGTAATACAATCAGGTTCAGCATCAATAAAATCCTCATAAAAATTTTCTTCAAAAAGAAAATGTGCTACAACCTCGGCAAAATCTTCATTTGGGGAACTTGTAGCATAAGGTGAAACGAATCCACGTCGCAAGGCCTCTTCTTCTGTGAGTGTAAACCATGCACCTGCACTGGTATACCCCTGAGGGGTAATGGTCTCAAATGCATTGGGTAATTTATATTTCTGGTGAACTACGTGTGCAAATTCATGATATACAGTCTGCAATTGTCTTAATACCCAATCATTGTCATTAAAATCTACCGAATTAACATCCGTGAATGTAATTTGTGCCCCGGCATCTGCTGTTCCTAAGGTGACCGTCCCGTCGTCGTATATATAAGTCCTCCAAGAAAGACGATTTCAGCAGGAACATGGTTTCGGAAAAAATCCTCTCCATTTTCAACTGATACATAAGGATCTATCCAGAATTCATCGATAAAATCAAGCATTGGTCTGACCACTTCTAACCTGGGAGGGGTTACTCGCTGTGTAGGCCCTACGTATCTGTCAACAAACCGGTACCGTATGGCCATACCATATTCTTCGGTAAAATTTTCATCAATATATTTATCCAGGTCATTTCTGATTACTTCCGGCCCCTGGTAAACAGGCACATCAAGAGTTTCCTCCTGGTAACATCCAGATAAAACCAGGAATAAACCTGTCAGGAAATATGTAAAACTTATTTTCATGAATTTATATTCATCGTTCACCATTCATGTATTATCTGGGATTAGGTTCCAATTTCCCTACTTCAATAGCCGATGCAGGGATCTGTAAAACTTTCCTTCTATCCTTATCTTCAAGGGTAATGATGGATCCATCCACCTGGTTATGCTGGACCTCCAATTCAAAGCGTTTAACGTCAAACCACCTCAAACCCTGGACGATAAACTCTTTTCTTCTTTCCAACTGTACATAAATATCCATTATAAACTTATCACTGATAAATGGATTATCTGCTACCCCAAATGCTTCCCTGATCAATTCCATGCTTAAGGTAATCGATGGTCCGCTGTATCTTCTGTCAACTAAAACCTGCAAATCCTGGATGGCCTCATCTATCCTGTTCTGTTCTACATAAGATTCCATCCTGTTCAATAAAACTTCTTCGCCCCGAAAGGCAATATGTATATGATAAGGCGTGCCCACATTAGAATTCAAACTACTTCTTTGAAACAAACTCTGGTACCTTAAGGGAAATACACCATTTTCCCCTTTTACCAGGGCCGGATTTTCCCTTTCATCGGTAGTTGCTGGAAATGGATTCGCAGAAAACAGGTCCCTGTATAAAACAGTTGTAGGGCCATGTCCAAAATCAGGGCGCTGGACCAGGGATATTTTTCTCATCAACAGGAGATTGCTGGGTAGGTCGGGAGATGTATACACTTGAGTATATCCATCGATGGATGAACTTGCATTAAGGAATTGGTCTCCTGTTAGATCACGCACGAAGGCTGCAGGATCATTCCCCAACATCATATTACTATATTCTATACTATTATCATACTCCCCTTTGAAAAGATAAAACCGGGATGCAAAAGCCAGGGCCGCGTTTCGGTTAAAATGGTATTTCCCGGAGTTGGCAAAAAAACTGTCATCTACCAGGTCTATTCCCAACAGCATATCTTCCTCTATCCTGTTATAAACTTCCTGTACTGTATTTCTTTTATAGGTTTTAATAAAAACAGTTTCCGGTGTATCGACATAAGGAATGCCCGGATCTGAGTTTGACCTCTGTTTGTCGTAGTGTTTTGCAAACAGGTTCACCAGCATGAAATGTGCGTATGCCCTTGTTAATAAAGCCTCTGATCGCACCGTGCTTTTATAGGCTACGTCCTCTTCAGTCCTGGTCTCAAACTGGTCGATAACCGCCAATACTTCATTCGCATGGGCTATGGCATTGTATGTAGAATTCCAGAAAAAAGTTGGGGTATCCTGTTCTGTAGCATCCGTAGTCTCATCTGCCCAGGTGTAAGCTTCAATATGGCTGGTTCTTAGTGAAACGCCGCGGGTATAAGCTACATTGTCTGTCATCCAATCTGTAAATGCGTAACTGGCATCAGAATAGGCATTAGTTAATAATTGAGAGGCTTTCTCAAGGTTATTGAGTGAAACTCTGTTATCAGGTACCTCATCTAGGAAATCGGTACAACCAGGTAGGACCAAAATCAATAAGATAATCACTGGTTTATATAAAATCCGTAGTGAATTTATAGTGACAATACTGGCTATATCTACATTATATTTCTTCATTGTTAGAATCCAACATTAATAGATAAAGTAATGGTTTTGGGAGGTGGCAGAGCCACTCCTCCGGTTGCAAAGAACTCCGGATCCTGCCCGTTAAGTGCATCATCTGAAAGAAGAAGAGCAAGATTATTCCCTTCGAGTGTTAGAAATGCATTCCGCATTTTAAGTTTTGAAACCCATTTCTCAGGGAACTGATATGACAGCTGTACTGTTCTTAGTCTAATATAGTCTCCATTTGCAACTCGAACAGTACTTTTATTGTAAAGGTTATAAGCATTTACAATATCGCCACTGACCTGTGCTACTCCTGCATCAAGAATTACAGGTATATTTGTCTTTTCCTCATCACCGGGAACAGCCCAACGATCCACCAGATCACCGGGTAATGCATCAAAATCGGTATAAACAGGGAAATAAGCATCATTCAAGCGGATCTTATAATCAAATTTATATGAAAGAAATACATTCAGCGTAAATCCTTTGTAAGAAAATGTGTTGTTAAATCCTCCAACCCCTCTAGGCTCCGTTGGACCTTCAAAAACAAGCGTATTTTGAAGGTTTTCCCTACTTTGAAGATCTAAATTAAATACTTTTTCACCATTTTCATCAAGAAATTGTGGAATCCCCACCTGGTTCAAACCAGCAAAATTCGTTGAAAAAAGCCCTCTCCTGGGTCCGCCCAACACAGCTGCTCCATTCTGACTGATCGCATCGACCAGTCTGGGCCCGAAATCCAAATTAGTAATCCGATCCGTTGTATAAGAAAGATTAAAATTGGAAGTCCAGGTAAACCCTTTGGTTTGAATATTGATGGTACTCAGGTTGAATTCATACCCATCTGACTCCATATCAGCAAAATTCCCTAGTTTCAATCCCTGCCCCCCGATACCACTTGTTTGAACAACTCCTATCAAGTCGAAAGACTGCCTCTTATAATAGTCAAAAGAGGTATTGATCCGGTTTTTGAGAAATCCAACATCGATCCCAACATTAAATTCTTTGAGTTTTTCCCATGTTAACTCAGTATTGGTTAAATCCTGGATATATAAATAGGGCTCTATATCTGTTGGTCTGACGGTCACATCTGCCAGTAGATTTAACAGTGCACTCGATTCAGGGGGAAGGTTACCGGAAAGACCGTAGGTAGCCCTAAGTTTTAAATAATCAAGAAAGTTCACATCAGACATAAACGCTTCCTGATCCACATTCCAGGCACCACTAACATTCCAGGTTGGCAAAAAACGGGCCTGATCACTTTCTCCCAACTGATTGGAACCATCATATCTGCCCGTTAAATTAACAATATACTTTGATCTGAAAGCATATCCCGCATTAAGGAAAAAGCCCAGGAAACGGTCCTTGAGTTCTTCCAGTGAGAAAATAGGTATGTTCTGTAAATTGAAGAATTCGACAATATTTGGATCCGTTATCACCACACCTCCACTTTCATACACTACCCCTAAACCGGCGGAACTGGTCGCACTTCTATCCGTATACCGCAATTCCCCTCCTCCAAATAAGTTTATCTCATTTGACGCATTAATGTTTTTTGACCATTCAGCGCTAACACGTGTAAACAAGTTTAATAATTCGCTGTCATCAAGAAATTTAAAACCACCTACGGGAAGCACTACCTGTGGATTCAGCCCCGGATTATTCGGATCTCTAAATAATAGGTTATTGGCTTCCTGGATAAATTGAGTATCATCAGCACGATATGCTTCAGCCTGATTACTGTATTCATGTACTGTATGGTCTCTCCTTGTATCAGCATATCTGGCCTGGAATACGCCATTGATGGAAAGGTCTGCAATAGGCCGGATCTCAAAATCCACCTGCCCGGAAAGATCAACGACACGTATGGCCATTTGGTTATATTTCAGTTCGTCCAGAATATTAAAAGGTGCAAAATTCCTCCTGAAATACTCCCGATTTCCTTCGTTGTCGAACGGTCTGATCGATCTGGCAGTATTTAATGCGTAACTAAGTGGGTTTATATCAAAACTTCTACTATACCGACCTGTAATAGGATCAAATTCACGGTTACGTGTGCCTGGAACCTGCTGGTCGCGATAACTTGCCGATAATTTAAACCCAAAACTGAATGCATCAGAAATGAAGAAAGTATTCCTGGCTGCAGCGGTAACCCTTTGAACATTATCTGCGATGGTCTGCCCCCCATCATTCAAGTAACTAAGTGAGAAAAAACTGTTATACTTGGAACTTCCGGAGCTAAAATCCAGGGAATGCCATTGTTGAAATCCCGGATCATTGAACAAAACATCAAACCAGTCCGTATTGGTATTTTCATACTGATTCAGGAATTCCTCATTTAAGGTTCCACCTGTACCCCATTCCAGATCATGATCAGCGATCAAAGTAAACATTTTCCCCATAGCTCCATAATTTTGCGCCCTTACTGCGGTACTTATATCAATGATCCCTTTTTCAAATAATTCCCTGTAAACTGACATTTCCTCCGCTGAGTTCAATAGATCGAACTGCTGATAAGTCGGTGGAAGTTTAAATGAAAAATTTCCAGAATAATTTACCTGAAGATCTCCACTCCTGCCACTTTTAGTATTGATCACAATGACTCCATTTGCAGCCCTGGCTCCATATATTGCTGTTGCAGAGGCATCTTTCAACACCTGGATTGATTCAATATCGTTCGGATTAATATTCGCTATTGAAGAGCTGACTATTGTATTGGCATTCCCTGAGATGAAATCTTCTGTATTCACCGCTGTGAGATCTTCCAGAATCACGCCATCCACAACAAACAGAGGCTGATTATTGCCGTTAAGAGACGTGTTACCCCGTATCCTGATCTTTGGCGTAGTGCCAAAAGTGGCAGATAAATTATCTACGGAAACACCAGCGACCTGTCCTTCGAGCATACGACTTACATCGGTTTCGCTTCTGACATCGATATCCTCCATATCTACCCTTTTGGCTGAACCGGTAAACAAATTCCTGTCCATCTCCCGGAAACCATTGATCACGACTCCTTCCAGTAATTGCCGTTCCTCCTCCATGTCAACATCAATGGTCGTTTGATTGATCACCTCAATTCTCACAGTCTCCATACCTACCATTTGGAACAATAGAATATCCCCTTGATTAGCTTCCAACGAAAAATTCCCTTCAAGGTCAGTGGTAGTACCCTTTGAAGATCCTTCAATGATTATATTTACTCCAGGTAGACCGGTACCATCAATAGTGGATGTTACTTTTCCACTTATAATATCAGCTTGTGAAAAAGCAACAAAAGGACATACTCCTAATAGGAAGAATATCGTAATAAACCTGATCATGTACCCTCGTTCGACATTATTTTACATTTTAATCTAATGAATTAATTATATAATTTGTGATTTCCAGTAAATTAAAATCAATTTTACTATTTATTATCCCTCATTTTACGGGATGAAATCACAGGATCTTATAATATTTCCATTGTGCATAGATAAAACCTTTCAAACCATATCTGTATTAGATTTACCATCATTCGGGATAAAGTCAGAAGATATTTACCCCAGGCAATAAATGATCATTATTATAGTAAACATTCTTTAATAACTAAAAGTTATAATGTCTTGTAACAAAATGAAAAAAGCAGGATAACTACAGTCATACACAAGGACAATCCGTAGATATTAATAAGATTAATAGCCTTTAAGATGGGGAATTCTTCACTTTCGGTAGTTTAAAAAACAAAACATAAAGTATTCCCAGAAAAACAAATGTCATTCCGGCCAATGCCGCCCTGGATAAATAGTTGACATAGATCATTAAAAAGAATGCTGAAAGAAGAATTACGGGTAATATTTTTTTCATAGTAGATGGTTTTATAGACATACCATTTTATGTTAACCTATATCATCTGAATGAGTTATTAAAAGTGGTGAATTTACCTTGTTAACATTGAGATAAAAGTATAATAAATGATAGATTTCTGCAATGTGCTTGAATAATAAAGGCATTCTCTCGGAATTTATTCATTGTCTGCATAAATTTATTTGTGCGGGTTTATCATATAAATTTCTAGCCATGCGAAATCATTGTGATTCTTTGTTAAACGTTATCCCAGTCATTGAAAAGGGATTAAGGGCATCCATTACAGACATATCTGAAGAATTGCTAAACCATAATTTTGCTGATCATAAGATGACCATTGGACAACTTGTTGTACATACGATGTCCTGGCCAAGATATTTCCTTTCAGAGGATCCTCCCTGGGAACTTGTCGAAGATACCTGCCGCCCTTGTACATATCCGCTTAAACTGGCGTTTGTCGAGGAGGTGATTACAAATGGGATAAAAGCGATGACTGAATATCTCGAAGATGCAAATGATGAATTACTGGAAATTGAAGAAAATGGTGAGAAAGGAAAGGGATACATCCTTTACAGGCTGCAACTTCATACATTGGTACATGCCAACCAGATATCCTATTTGAGAAGTCTTAAAGATCCGGAATGGGATTATGGCAGTTATTTTGGGGATATGGCCACTGCATTGATAGGACTTGATTATTCAACTACAAAAGATCTTAGTGTCGGAGGATTCTAGGGAGATATTAGTTCAAAAGCTATCACACGTCCATTATTTATCGCTCCTATAATAATATCCTGTTGATTGACTTGTATTTTTCTGATCTTATTTAATTCACCCCGGGCATAAAAACCACTTTCCCCTGGATATTGAATTCTAAAACCTCCTTTCCCATCACCTTTCAGAAACCATCCATAACTTGCTTCATATTTACCATACAAAGGTCTGACTGAAGTGAAATTTCCACCCAAAATTACATCCAGAAAGCCATCCTGGTCAAAATCGCTAAGTAGCATATCTCTAACAGGTGAGAACTGCACTTCAGCAGGGAAGGGAATCCTTTCAAATCCTCCTTTACCTTTATTTAGAAAAAGGCAGGATTCAAAAACCTCCACCTGCTTTATCAGTGACTCATCCAGTTGTTCGGCGGTAAATATGTCCTGAATGGATTGTCCGGCAAATTGAGCGTGTAAAGGATATTTTTCCAAAACAAAATCCAATTGTTTGGCCAGGTCATCTCTGTAGGCAAAAGGATATTCTTTCCCATCTCTGAACGATGTGATGATCTGTTCAATGGATCCATCTTTATTGAAATCATTTATATAAATCCTTACCGGATTCTCAACATTGGGTTTTAAAATTGAATTCGTTCCCAGGTTTCCGGCTATTATATCCTGATCGCCATCGTTGTCAATATCACCTGTTTTTAAGGAAAACCACCAACCTGATGAATTTTGGACCCCTCCCGGAAATTGAATCGATTGAAGCAAACCATTATCATTATCAAGTATCCTGATGTTCATCCATTCACCGGCCACTACCAGGTCCATATCATTGTCGTTATCATAATCTAACCAGGCAGCATCCGTTACCATGCCAATATCACGCAGTTCCTGGGCTTTTTGAGAAGTTATATCCTTATACTGGCCTTGTCCGTTGTTTTCCAGTAAATAAGAATGAGGAGATATGCCATAAAGATTTGGAACCGACCTGGAACCTATGAATAAATCGATATCACCGTCCTCATCAAAATCCATAGGCCTGACACAAGATCCATTATGGTAGAATTCAGGCAATAGATTTTCCCCCCGATCAAACCTCCCGCTACCATCATTTATATATAATCGATCCATCATCAATCTTGGCAAGTTAGCTGGTTCATTTCCACCACTTACGACGAGCAGATCAAGGTCGCCATCCATATCAGCATCAAAAAAAACTGCATCAACGTCTTCACATCCATAATCCTTATTGAGATCTGGATTATCCATTAATATAAAAGCCTCTTCGTTCCAGATAAACAGCTTAGACCTCTGACCTTTGGCTCCGCCAATGAACACATCGTCGTGACTATCGTTATTTACATCGCCGACAACCAGAGCCGGGCCTTCAGAGGATAGTTTATGGGGAAGCAGATGTTGCTTTTTAAATTCGTCATATCTGTTTTCCTTATGCACAAAATCCAATCCCCGGATATTAGTTAATTCCTTGAACAATTTAAGATTCCCGTGTCCAGAATTAGCGTTTTTTATTTCTTTGGTGGCATTGCTAATATCAAGCGTAATTTTCTGATTCGCAGGAACATCATATCTCATTTCAACTTTGTTTCCTGGCCATATAATAAGGATAGAATCAGCATGGTCGTTTATTCCCATGCCAACATGTAGTTCCGGAGGAATTGATGACATAAATCCCCGGCTTGTGTTATTTTCAACAATTCTATTTTCATTGTTGATATATACATTGATGCGGGCTCCAATTCCAAAAGTGTT
>CAYMFU010000218.1:0-20205 GCA_964389805.1 uncultured Roseivirgaceae bacterium
CTGCTGATTGCCTGTGCCTCAACCGGAGCGGTTGCAGCAATATTTAAAGCGCCTATTACAGCCATTGTATTTGCTTTGGAAGTCCTGATGCTTGACCTGACCATGGCTTCTTTATTGCCACTTTTGATTGCCGCAGTTTCCGGAGCCGTCACGTCCTACTTCTTTCTGGGCCAAAAGGTGATATATCCTTTTGAGGTGGTTGATCCATTTGCTTTATCAGACATCCATTTGTACATCATTCTTGGGATTATGTGTGGATTCATTTCTTTGTACTTTACAAAAGTGTATTTATTTATAGCCCAAAAGTTCGAGAAAATAAATAAGTGGTACATTCGGTATGTGATAGGGGCTGGTATACTTGGGCTTCTGATCTTTTTACTTCCTTCTCTCTATGGCGAAGGATACGAAGCTATCAATTCAAGCCTGCATGCTGATTTTGACCATTTATTCAATAACACATTTTATTTTGGCTATAAGGACAATAAAAGTGTGATTATCCTGATTCTTTTAGCCTTTGTATTGTTTAAGGGAATTGCTACTTCAGTTACTTTTGGCGGAGGAGGAATAGGGGGTATTTTTGCTCCTTCACTCTTTACCGGAGCGCATGCAGGACTGCTTTTTTCTTTTATTTTAAATACGGTTTTCACTCTGGATGTTTCAGCAACAAATTTTGCCCTGGTTGGAATGGGGGGTGTTATAGCAGGTATACTTCATGCACCCTTAACCGGCATATTTCTTATCGCCGAGATTACCGGGGGATATGAATTATTTTTACCCTTAATGATTGTCGCAACATTATCTTACGGCACTATGAGCACTTTTGAAAAAACCTCTGTGTATACCTATCAGCTTGCAAAACGTGGCGAACTCTTTACGCATGACAAGGATAAAGTTGTTTTATCCCTAATGAATGTAAAAGACTTACTTGAAACGAAGTTTAAGACAATTGATGTGGAGGCCTCTTTAGGTGATTTAGTTAAAGTTATCCAAAATTCAAAAAGAAATATTTTCCCCGTTGTCAACAAGGATAATCACCTTCTTGGGATAATACATTTGAACAATGTACGGCATGTGATTTTTAAACCTGAATTATATGATTCGACAAAGGTCAGTAACCTCATGTATTTTCCGGTTAATTTTGTTTCCCCTGATGACTCAATGGAAGAAATCGTTCAAAAATTTCAATCCAGTGGTCACTTTAACCTGCCAGTCCTTAAAGATGGCAAGTATATTGGTTTTGTATCGAGAGCAAATGTCCTGTCAAAATATCGTAAATTATTAAAACATTTTTCAGAAGATTAGTGTTTTACCCATCAGGTTAATATGCAATATAATTTTAAAGGATGTGGCATCTATGTCAATTTGATGACATGTACTAAAAGAATTTGAAACTAAATTACGCATTACAATTGTTATGTTGTTACCATTTTTGTAGATTGTAAAACTGAACTCACTTTATTACTACTACTTTAAATTAGTTTAACTGAAAATGAAAAATCTTATTTATCTTTTCATTCTTATCGCCTTTTCAATGGTTTCCTGTTTCGGATCAAAAGACTACCTGGTAGAATCTGATTACAGTTATGCCGGCAACTTCAAGAAGTACAAAACTTTTTCGTTTATAAATCAACAACGCCTGGACCTGGACAGCCTAATACCTGAAGAACTGATAATGAAGACGATAAAGAATCGTATGTCGCTTCTTGGCTACAAGCAAACCGACAACAAACCTAATCTACTGATTGGTTTCAGGATGTATTATGACGACTTTAGGTTCCATGGTTGGAAACAACCAGAAATTGAGGTTTGGCTTGAAGAACACGGATTTGTAAAAGAACAGTTCGACAAAGTAAAGTATAGCTTGCAGGAGGGTACATTAATGATACTTCTTGTTGACAGAAAAATGAATAAAACCGTGTGGCAAGGATATAATAGCGGGTTGATTGATATTAATTCGCTGGAAAATGAAAGATTTATTAAGGGAAGTGTACGATTGATCTTCGACAAATACCGGGTATTCGCTGAAGGGTACCTGAAAGAAAGAAGTTAGATTGTATTTCTGATTTACACTCACAATCAAAATATTAACTTCAAAAAATATTTAATATTATTTGCAATTAACATTTATAATCTTAATTTTGCGGCTGCATTCTTTAGCTCGTTTACATACTTCTGTGAAAATAATCATAAAAAACGGCAACAAAGTATCGCATTTTTCGTTCCTTAAAGGGCTGACTATTAGACACTAGGAAATTGAATATATTTTGGATTTGTGCTGGTTTAATGTTGGAAAAATGCAAATTATCTATTCAGCTATTCTACATGTTCAACCGGAATATTACCCGTTTACAACCAAAATTTCCTTGTCGAGATATGAATTATAGTGATAAAACGTGATATAAAACAAAAACTTTAACATGAGGCAGTTAAAAATTACACAATCTATTACCAACAGAAAAGAAAGTCATACAATTGAAAAGTATTTCAATGATTTAAGTAAAGAAGAAACAATCACCCCGGAAGAAGAAGCAGAATTAGCACGAAGAATTAGAACAGGCGACAATGTTGCACTCGAAAAATTAGTTAAGGCCAATTTGCGATTCGTAATATCAGTAGCCAAACAATATCAAAACAGAAACATTCCTTTAAACGATCTTATTAATGAAGGGAATATTGGCTTAATTAAAGCTGCCCAGAAATTTGACGAAACTAAAGGTTTTAAATTTATTTCATATGCGGTATGGTGGATCCGACAGTCAATCCTTCAGGCCATAAATAATCACTCAAAAATTGTCAGGATCCCTGCCAATAAAAAAGGACATTTTAATCAAATCAAAAAGGCATATTCTTCATTTGAGCAAGTTTATGAAAGAGAACCAACCCCGGAAGAATTAGCTGAAATTCTTGACCAGGAACCATCTGATATTTACAATACCCTAAATGCCGACATTAATAAAACCTCACTTGATGCGCCATTTGGAGATGATGGTGAAGGAAATTTATATGATGTAATGGAAAACAGAGCCATCGAAGGTACTGATTACAAAATGGAATATACCCAGTCACTTCAGCACGAAACATTAAGAACATTAAAAACACTTGATGCAAGAGAAATGGAAGTAATTAAAATGTCCTTTGGAATTAATTACGACCATGCAATGAACTTTGAAGAAATTGGTGAAAGGATGGGATTGACAAGAGAAAGGGTAAGGCAGATACGGGAAAAGGCACTCAAGAAATTGAAGTCCACGAGCCGACAAAAACTGCTGAAAGAATTTTGCGCAAGATAATGCAGAAATAATTATAAGATTTAAATCCCGCTTTTAGCGGGATTTTTTTTTGAATTTATTAAGAAATCTAGTTTCTTATAGGCTAAATGGAAGAACAAAGATTTGATATTTTATATGTTGACGATGAGCAGAATAATCTGGATGGATTTAAAGCCTCATTTAGAAGAGATTTTAAAATAATTCTGGCCAATACAGCCATTGAAGGTATGAAGGTTCTCAACGACTTTCCTGAAATTCCGATAATAATTAGCGATCAAAGAATGCCGAAGACAACCGGATCGGAATTTCTTGAAAAGGTATCGCATCGGTTCCCCGATTCCATTAGAATCCTGATTACGGGTTATGCAGATCTTGAATCCACCATTGAAGCTATAAATAAAGGAAAAATATTTTATTATATATCAAAACCAATAAATCCAGATGAGGTAAAACTTATACTTAAAAAGGCCTTTGAAACCTATCATCTTCAGTTGAATAACAAATTGCTAACCAAGGAAAGAGAAGAACTGCTGATCAAATCAGAGAAAGAAGAAAAGGAATTAATTAAATCCCAGTTACAAAACCTACGCTCGCACATAAATCCTCATTTCTTATTCAATTCACTAAACATTTTAAGTGCACTTGTACAGGACAACGACCAGGCAAAAACTTATATCCTCAAATTAGCACACGTTTACAGATATCTACTCCAAAGTAGTGATCAAACTTTGAGTACCCTTCAGTCTGAATTAGAATTTATTAAGGAGTACATCTTTCTTCAAAAGATCAGGTTTACAGATGGGATTGAAATGAAGCTTAATATTCCGGGATTATACCTAGAATACTTAATACCTAGCTATTCGATGCAAATATTAGTTGAGAACATATTTAAACATAATGCCGTTTCAGAAGATTATACAATGGAAATAAAAGTTTATGTCGATTCGGATGATAATCTGGCTATATCTAACACCTTGCATCCTAAAAACAATCTTTTTGAAAGCTCCGGTATTGGCCAAATAAATCTTATTGAACGGTATAATCTATTAACTGAAAGAAAACCAAGATTTATAATAGAAAACGGATTGTATATAGCCTTAATTCCTCTACTACCACCAAAAAATAACGAAAATGACTGAAGTCCTTTTATTGGAAGATGAGCCCCTGGCAGCAAATGAAATCAAACAAATAGTATTGAAATTCAGACCGGATTATGAGATCCTGGAAATTATCGGATCAGTGAAAAAGGCCGTTACCTGGTTACAGAATAATACTCCGGGCCTGATCCTTTCAGACATACAACTTTCTGATGGAACGTGCTTTGAAATTTTTGAAAAAATCAATAAAGAAATACCTATTATTTTCATTACAGCATACAACCAGTATGCCATTCAAGCTTTTAAGGAATTAAGTATCGATTACTTATTAAAACCTATTGTACCAGAAGAGTTCGAAAATGCAATAGAAAAGTTTGAAAAATTGAATTCCGCTATAAACTTGTCAGAACTGGTAACCATTAAAAACCTGCTAATTCAAAGAAATGAAAAATACCAGGAAAGATTCCGGGTGAATTATGGAGACAACTATCTTTCTATTCCAATAGAAGATATAGCCTATTTTTTCAGCGAGGATCGCTATACTTATCTGGTAACAAAATCAGGGAAACAGCATATTATAAATTTTAACCTGTCAGAATTGGAAGATAAAATTGATCCTAAACAATTCTTTCGGATCAACAGGAAGTTCATAGTCAACTTTAAGGCCATCACAAAAATGATAAGCCATACCAAAAGCAGGGTAAAGCTTGAGCTTGAACCACCTCTTCCCTACTCTATGGAAGCAATTGTCAGTGTTGAAAAATCGGGTGATTTTAAGGATTGGCTTAATAAATGACAATAGATTTTCAAATATATTCCCTATTCACAAAATTGAAGCTTTAAGAGAACTCTCATTTAGTAACTCCTGTAAATATTTCCAATTGATTATTTAATAATCTGAAGGACCTTCTATGGAGTTTCGTTACTCCATGTAATTGAATAGCCATTCGGTGATATTGAGTTGGGTAACCTGCATTTTTATCCCAGCCGTATTGGGGGTATTTAACTGAATATGTCTCCATAAGCTCATCCCTGTACGTCTTGGCTAGTATGGATGCAGCAGCAACCGACATATATTTTCCATCCCCTTTTACAATACACTTGTGATCATATGATTTATATGGTTTAAATCGGTTGCCGTCTACTAATATCAAATTATAACTATCAGGCAGCAGTTGATCTAAGGCAATGTGCATAGCCTTTATGGATGCATTGAGAATATTGATCTTATCTATTTCCTCATTGTCTACCAATCCAATGCCATAGCTTACCGCAGAATTACAGATAATATCCCTGAGCATGTCCCTTTTAACGCGTGAAAGCTTCTTGGAATCATTCAAGATTGGATTTCTGAAATCGGGTGGTAAGATTACTGCAGCTGCAACAACCGGACCGGCCAGACATCCTCTCCCGGCCTCATCACAGCCGGCTTCATGCATTCCTTCTTTATAAAATGGTAAAAGCATGATTTTTTAGTATTTTACACTCATAAAAATAGGAACATAATTACATATTTGAAATGAGTGAAATTAAAAATCCCTGGAAAACCCTGGAATCAAGGCAGATATACGAAAATGATTGGATCCTACTTGTTGAACACCAGGTAATTAATCCAAATGGGAATAAAGGTATTTACGGAAAGGTCAGTTTTAAGAATAAAGCAATTGGGATTATCCCCTTAGATGAAAATGGTAATACCTGGCTCGTGGGTCAATATCGCTATACACTGGATGAATATTCGTGGGAAATACCGATGGGGGGTGGTTCCCTTTCAACAGATCCTTTGGTCTCAGCCAAAAGGGAGTTGCTTGAAGAAACTGGCCTTATCGCTAATAAATGGAGCCAGATCTTAAAGATTCATACTTCTAATTCTGTCACTGATGAAGAAGGATTCGTATTTCTGGCTGAAGAGCTTTCTCAATCCTCACCAGAATTTGATGATACAGAGAAAATAGACATAAAGATTCTTCCTTTCAAAAAAGCTTACCAAATGGTCCTTGAAAACGAAATAACTGATTCAATCAGCATAGCGGGCATTCTTAAATTGGGAAAAATGCTTGATCTATAAAAAATCTATATCCACATTAAATGGATATTTCATTAGATATTGCAAAGCAGTATCTGGTGAAAGGCCTTCGAACATTACATCGTATAATTTCTCCGTTATTGGTGCCCTGATCTTATAGTATTTGGCAAGACTACGTGTAACTCTAACGGTGTTAATTCCTTCGGCGGTTTCTTCCATGGATTCTGTAATAGAATCAAGCGATTCTCCCTTAGCCAACCTGTAGCCAACAGTAAAATTTCGACTAAGTTGACTGGAACAGGTAGTTACCAGGTCGCCAATGCCTGCCAATCCCACAAATGCCTGTGTGTTCCCACCTAAAACCTTCCCCAAATATATCATTTCTACCATTCCACGGCTAATTAAAAATCCCCTCGAATTTTCTCCAAGTCCTAAACCTGTTAAAGCTCCTGAGGCAATGGCAATAATATTTTTCAATGCACCACTCAATTCAACTCCAACCAGATCATTGCTCCCATACACCTGGAACCTGTCTGTTCGCAATAATTTTTGACCTGCTAAAATTACTTCGTTAAATCTTGAAGCAACAACAGTGGCTGATGGTTGCCCTTGTGCAAGTTCGTCAGCCAGATTAGGCCCTGCCAGACACCCAACTCGCACGACAACGCTTTCTTCCAAAACAACTTCGCTCATCGTTCTGACTTCACTTCTAGATATAAGTTTATCCGGGTTAAAATCCGATTGTTCTCCCTTTAGATCAAGTCCCTTGATTCCGTGAATAAGAATGTGATATGGTTTTAAATATTGCGATAGCGCTTTCATTAATGACCGGAATGTTGGCGCAGGAATGATGGGAAAGATTACTGAACATTTCGTGGCCAGGTATTCAAGATCATGGGTCAGCTCAATATTTTTATTCAATTTCTGATTGTTACTTATACGGCTGCTGTTGACTTCTTCAACCTGCTCAGGATTCCTCCCATACAAAATCACATCAGTATTATTTGACAATAAATTTGAAACGGCCGTTCCAAAACTTCCAATCCCTATAACGCCTACAGGATTATATGTGTTTTTCAAAGCCATAACCATCTAGTCGGTTTCTATAATAATACAGGGTTTTCAGATCATTCGTTATAATATTCCCATCCTTGTTAAACAATAATGGCCGCTGAGCATGAAAAGTACCCACTCTATTTACTCCCGAACGTATAAGTGTTTTCAGATTTTCCTCTCTCAATGATTGATTTACCCTGATCTTCCCAGCGATTTCATATTCTAGTATAATATCCCGAAGTTTAGTATAAACCTTGGCAAATTCATCATATTCTATCTCTAGATCCTCAGCGGGAATTCTAAAAAGACTGTAGAGATCAAGTTTACTGTTCTTTTTCCTGATCAACTCAAATCCAACAAAAGCTGCTAAATGACTAGAAGAACATTGGGCATACCTGTAAAAATCAGTTACGATCTTTTCACCAAGCATTTTAGTATATTCTCCATCACGTTGTGCATTTTCTTTAATAATGCCATTTGTGGTAAAGTAATCTTTTATATCTATGATATTCCCATTATTATCCAGGCTATTACCAGAAGGATCTACATTATTCCCGAATAAATCCATAGCCCTGCCAATAGTTACTGACATGTCTGCACCCCGGGTAAAAAACTTGGTCAAAAAAGAGAGGATCTTATAGGATGACGAAAATTGATCTGATTCAGTATAGTATCGCTCCTGGCCCTTTTTCTCAAGATAATCAGATATTAAATGAACAGCTTCAAGCACAAAATTATAATTCAATACAACAGGCACTATAAAGATTTTATGCGCCTCCCCTCCATTCGCCTTTTGATAGTTTAATCGCTGAGCATCCATGGCAGTACTTAAAAGTCCTAATTTTAAGTGACTCTCCAGCTTGCCTGAGCGCGACCGTGTCCCTCCCGGGAAGAATAAACTATGTATACCATTCTGTAATGCCAGGTTTGAATACATCTTCAATGTTTCCAGGTAGATCATATTCTTTTTTCTACGGTCCACCTTATACGCTCCAAGGCTGTTCATGAAATAAGCGAATAATGCGATATTGAACAGGTTTAATCCAGCCCCATAGATAAAAGGAGGCAACCCAAGAGAATGAATGACAAATCCGATCGTAATAGAGTCCAGATTGCTGAAATGTGTGGGGACCATAACTATTGTTCCGATCTTAGCTAAATTTCTCAATTGTTCCGTCTCCCCTTCTATGTGAATTTTATCCTGAAGAGTAAGCTTTCCCTTGAATAATCCCATATAAGAGCCGAATTTGGCAGCATTCAGCAAACGCCCAAAACCAAAAGTAACGATTGTTCTGGCCATCCTATAGTGTGATGGCTTAAAATTGCCAGCTATTTCATTGGCGTATCTTGAAATGATCTCTTTAAGAATATCGTTTGTTTCCTGCTTTACATCTGTTTCATTATCGGATGACAGATGAAGTAAATTCTTCTTTACATTCGACCAGAACAGTGACTCATCCTCCGGATCAACCTTCCACGGATTCTCCTTAACACGCAATCGTTCTTTGAACATAGTAATTTCAAGTTCTTCCTTAAGTAATTCACTATTCGCTCTTAATTGTACTATTTTAGAAAAACTTGCACTAATTACCTCCTCGATGAATTCCTTTCTGTTTTTACCCAGCCTTACAACCGGCCATTCTTTTATGGTAGGTAAAATTGGATCATACGTTTTTGCTTTTGTATCGAATTTGCTTTTCAACATCGAAAGGCTAATATATCTAAAAATCTTACATTATTGTAAGTATAAATGATAATTCAGTCAATCAAAAAGTAATCCTATCTCTTCATAATCCAGTATTTTCAATACAGCATCATGATTTATTTCACCCTTTATTATTGGAATGAGTATTTGATTATCATTCCCTGGAATATACTTAACTTCTGTACCCGATTTTAAAGGATCAATGACAATATAACTGGTATGCATATCAACCTTTCCTTCCTTATATAAATCTTTTATATACCAGAAAGAATAGAGTTTGCGATTTTTGGCTTCTTTTGATAGATACTCTTTTATATCAAGTTGATTTTTATTATCCATAATTTCAAGATATAATACCCGTTTTTCGATTGGCTCCTTTTGCAAATAATAATTGACAAAATTTATGAATTCCATCAGGTGATCAGATACTATTTTTATTGAAAAGTCACGATGGGAATTTATCAGGTTAACAGTAAATGCTTTTTCACCCAACCAGCCAATATAAAATGAAAATACGCCGCCAATGATAAATATCAGCGCAATAAATGGATGAAATAGCCCCTTAAAAAATCCTACAGATATAAGTGGTGTAAGAATACCGCTGAGGATAATGGGTATAAGTAATTTCCTTTGATTGATGTTTAGAGAAACCAGATATTCTATTGGAAATTCTGATCTTTTCCCCTTAAAGGTTATGTGCAATCTTCTATCTGAAAATTCGCACTTGTTTCTTTCATCCTTATCGAAATGAATATAGCACTTGGCAATATTTGATTCACTCTCTTCCAAAGTTTATTACGATTTCTTATAACAAGGTACTCGTAAATTTAGTTTACAATAATATTTACTTTATAAAAGATACTAAACATTCTTTTATTAATTTTAAATATTGATGGAGGACAAACCGATCGATCCCGTTTAATAAACTATACTTGAATCAGGAATGAGACGATCCTTATACATAATTATTGTAGTATTTGTTCATTTAAGTCTGCACTTAACACAAAAGAACTATGCCCAGGTAGAGCAACCTTCAAGGTTTGAAATTGAGGTGGAGTGGCAAGACGAGTATTTCAATATCATCTCTGCTAAAGAGAACGGGTTATTCTTAATTCGTAAAAATGTAGATAAGGTCCAAAAAAGTGATATGACCTGGGAGATAACCGTCCTGGATACAGCTTTAGAGGTGAAATGGAGAAAAGATATATACATTAATCTGAGCTATGATCTTCTAGGCTACGACTATTATAAGAATAAAGTATTTCTACTGTATACTCAACCTGAATCATATAAAGATGATCATATCATACTTGAGGTGGATATGATCACAGGTTTATATCAGACTTATATTGTTAAAAGGTCATTGAACATCGAATTATCGGAATTTGAAGTTTTAAATAACTCTGTTATTTTTGGCGGATATTTCAACAATAAACCCACCATTCTTCAGTATTTTCTTAAGGAGGGAAAAACACTGGCTTTACCCGGATTTTATGAGGAAAAAAGCCGGCTTGTAGACGTTCATATAAATGATGAACGCGGAATATTGACCGTTTTAACAACCATAAGAACAATAAATAAAAACTATTCAATTGTGGTAACCCAATTCAAGGAAGACGGAACGATGATAGAGAATACTACAATTATTCCGGAAGAAAATACCAGCCTTATAGATGCCAGGTTTGTTACCATAGATAATGATATTGACCTTATTGCCGGGACATACTCAAATAAGAACTTCAGGTATTCCCGCGGAATATTCCTAGCACATATTGATGAGAAAGAGGAGCAAACCCTTAAATATTATAATTATGGTGAATTATTAAACTTCTTTAGTTATATGAAAGCCAAAAGGGAGAGAAGAGTTCAGGAAAGAATTAAGAGGAAAAAGATCAAAGGGAAAAAACTAAAATTTAACTACCGTTTGCTTGTCCATGACATCATAAAATATGAAAAAGAGTACATTTTAGTTGGAGAAGCATATTATCCAAAATACAACAGTACCAGTTATTATGGAGGTTATATGAACTACTATCCCAATTACTCCCCCAGACGCAGCCAAAACAACTCCTATTTTGCAGGATATAAATACACGCATGCTGTGGTGATCGGTTTTGGTGACCAGGGCAAATTACTGTGGGATAATAGCTTTGAGATCAATGATATAACCAGCTTTGACCTTAGACAATTTGTAGAGATTGATGCACAAAAGGATGAAATCGTATTACTTTATAATTATGAAAACGTAATTCGATCAAAGCTAATTAAGGACGAAGAGGTGATTGAAGGAAAATCATTTGATGACATAAACTTAAAGTTTGAAGATGATAAAATTGAAAATAATGATTCTGAATTTGGCGGCCTTGAAGCATGGTACAAAGACAGATTTTATGCTTATGGAGTACAGAAAATTAAGAATCTAAAAGACTCTGGAGTTAAACTTAACAGGAAAGTGTTTTTTATTAATAAAATTTTATACAATTAATTATCAATTCCTTATGTTTGCATTGATAATGTTGATTTTTTAAATTTTCTGATGCAAAAAAAATTACTTCTCGATCATCAATTATTTGAAATTACAATACAACGTCTTTGCCAGCAACTTATTGAAAATCATAATAACTTCAAGAATACAGCATTAATCGGATTACAGCCAAGGGGAATATTTTTAGCTGACAGGATTAAGGCCACTCTGGAAGCAAATCTTGGCGAAAAAATTGATCTTGGCTACCTGGATATAACCTTTTACAGGGATGATTTCAGACGTCGAGAAAAACCACTGCGAGCGAATGCAACAAGTATGCCTTTCATTCTTGAAGAAAAAAGAGTTGTGTTAATTGACGATGTATTATATACCGGGCGTTCTATCCGGGCAGCATTGGATGCCATGTCCGCCTTTGGAAGACCTGAACTGGTCGAATTACTGGTGTTGATCGAAAGGAAATACACTCGCCATTTACCCATACAACCTAATTATATTGGGAAAAGCGTAAATACCATGCAATCTCAACGTGTTCAGGTTGAATGGAGTATTCAGGGGGCTAAAAATGATAATATTTGGTTAATAAATAAAACCGATACCGAATGACAAGTCTTAGTGTAAACCATTTGTTAGGGACAAAAGACCTTACTAAAAATGATATTGAACTAATATTTGAAACTGCCGACTATTTTAAAGAAATAATAAATCGCCCCATTAAAAAAGTACCGTCCTTAAGAGATATTACCATAGCAAACGTTTTTTTCGAAAATTCAACCAGGACAAGATTAAGCTTTGAGCTAGCTGAAAAAAGATTATCTGCTGATGTAATTAATTTTTCTTCATCTTCTAGCTCGGTAAAAAAAGGTGAAACGCTGCTGGATACCATCAATAATATTCTTGCTATGAAAGTTGACATGATCGTTATGAGGCATGCAAGTCCGGGAGCACCACATTTTTTATCTAAACATATTAAGGCAAATATTATAAATGCTGGTGATGGAACACATGAACACCCAACTCAAGCCTTACTGGATTCTTATTCAATACGTGAGAAATTTGGGGAGGTAAAAGGCAAGAAAATTGCGATTATTGGTGACATATTGCATTCCAGAGTTGCAATATCCAATATCTATACACTTCAAAAACTTGGAGCTGAAGTAATGGTGTGTGGCCCGAATACTTTATTGCCAAAATTTATCAATACACTTGGTGTCAAGGTTGAATTGGATGTAGAAAAGGCTCTTCAATGGTGCGATATAGCTAACGTCCTGAGAATACAACTCGAAAGACAGGAAATTAAATACTTTCCATCATTGCGTGAATATTCAATTTATTATGGTATAAATAAAGCTTTACTCGATAAAATAGGAAAACCAGTTACAATTATGCATCCCGGACCAATAAATCGGGGAGTCGAATTAAGTAGCGATGTGGCTGATTCAAATGCTGCCATTATTCTTCATCAGGTGGAAAATGGAGTGGCTATTAGAATGTCCGTTCTCTATCTTCTGGCTTCTAACAAAACACCCTTAAATTAAAGCATTGTCAGCATCTTGTTACCATTTGCAGGTAACCTGTATTTACTTTCATATTTAAGCATATAAAAAAATTGGTATTTTTAACTTGGAAAAGTACTATTTGTGAAATATTATCGTTAATTAACAAAATGAAATTTAATTGGGAATAAGCGGACAAAATTATCATTATTGATTGTCAGCGATGTTTAGTATTTAATAAAAAAGTGTATTCCTGTTAAAAATCATTTTAATAAAATTAAAATATTGAAACTTTTTCCAAATTTGATTAAGTTTAAGAGAATAAATCTGAAATTAAATTTTAAAACAAATAACAAAATATTATCATGGATAATGAATTCTATCTGAAGTTCCTGAACATTTGGAATAATGCGATGGTAATTGGAGCTATTGTACTAGTAATCGCTTCTTTTTTAACCTTAGTATATTACAGAATCCGTCTGAGTTCTATTAAAGACCTTAAACTAAAATATGATTATCTGACGGAAAGTGATATCAAAATGCAGATGACAAGCATTTGGTTATTTGCTGCGGCCGTTTTACTCATGTTGAACACCTCCTATAAAAAAACCATGGAAGTTCACTATGTATGGTTTCTGGTACGGTTCTTTATTACCTTCTGTATCTCCACACTGATCGTGTACATTTCGTATCTACTGTATAAATATTCTTATCCAGCAACTCTTGATAAGAAGTTGAAACATCTCAGATTTAAGCCAAGGGTATCATCAGCAGGCAATCCAATGAGACTTCTTAGTGAAGAAGAAGAAGACGTACATCTTGATGAAGGTATGCAAGCTGAAGAGGATGTTTTTTCTGTTGACTATGATGTCTGGGTTGACGAAGCTACCGGGGAAGTTAAGATTGAAAAATACGCAGGTAGACTTGAAGCCAGTAGATGTAACACATGTGGTTTCTATACCATGAAGCTTAAAAATGAAGAAATCCTAACTCCTGCATCCGATGAGTCCGAAGGTGAAATGATTCAGAAATATGAATGTGGCTATTGTGGTGCGAAAAGAACCAAACAAGTTAAGATTCACAAACTTGAGAAAGGTCAGGAATTCAAATTGCCAACTGAAATGCACTTTAAAGGTGAAAAAGCGGTTGAAACTATTAAAGTGGAAGTTTACCTGAACGATGGTTCATCTAAGGCTTATGAATTCCAGAACCTTGAGCAAACTAATAATTTCCTGCAACAGTATCAGGAAGAAATAGATACTGAAAATGAGCTATATAATGAATAAAATATAAATCCCGCTAACCCTGTCTACCACAGGCAGGCGGGTTTTTCATTTCAAATTATCAATATCCCTGATCAGAAACCGGCGTCGGTCGAAATTGATCAGGTTTTTTTCTTTTAATTCATTCAAGACTGTAGTCACGGTCTGCCTTGAAGTCCCCGTTAAGCTGGCTATATCCTTATGAGTAAGGTAATTTTTGAACATCACTTCAAATCCAACTTTTTTCCCCTTTTCTAAAGCCATTTCTCTGAGAAAATCAACTATCCTTGTCCTGGCATCCTTAAATACAAGCGCATCGATCCTTCGCTCTAATTTTTTAATTCTTATTCCAATCAGTTTAATGATTTTAAGATTTAAAGGCTTATTACTCGCCATCAATTCCCTCATATCGTCAATGCCCATAGGACAAACCGTTGTATCTTCATCAAGAGCCTGTGCAAAATCCTGTCTTGTATCCTCACCAGCCAGGGCAAGTTCACCGAATATTTCACCTGGTCCAAGAATTGCTTTGATAACCTCCTTCCCGTCCTCCTTGTAACTTCCAATCTTTACCCGGCCGGAAGCGATCATATAAATATATTTTGAAGGCTCCTCCTCAAAATATATATACTCGTTCTTTTTAAAATAATGAAAAGAGTGCTTGTCCTTCATAGTTGGTACTTTATGCGGACATAAGAGCTCATAAAGATCCACATTCTCAAAGTACCAAATATTGGAATTCTGATTCATAAATGACTAAGGTTCAGTTTAAATTTAAAACGAATGAAAGGAGCAAATGGTTTTAATTAATTTTTGCTGCTACTAATGATTGGAACTTTTACCCTGGCCATTCTTTTTTGTTTTATGGAATAGAAAAATAGATATATCAAAGCCAGGCCTGACATCACTGCAGAAATTAAGAATGTTAAATGAAAGTTATCCGTATTGTTATTATAGATCCAGGCAGATATCAATGCCCCGGCTCCGATACCTACCTCCAGGGCAATAAACATAGTTGCAAGTGCCCTGCCTCTGTGACTATCTTTACTCAAATCAATCGTCCAGGCATATGCTGTAGGTGTGCTGATTCCCACTCCTATCCCGTACAAACCAGCAGCAAGATAAAATAATATTAAATTGTCAGAAAGAGATATCAAGACGAGGGAAATCATAATTATAATCGAGGCGATTATCAATAAGGGTACGCGACCATAGCGATCAGAGGCCTGGCCGGCAAAGATCCGTATTAATAAAGAAGTGATCGTAAATATAGCAAAGAACACGCCTTTATTGGTCAATCCTAAATGTATACTTAGGTCCGGTATAATGGTTAATATCACACCGAATGCAAATACGTTAAGCATCAGAACGAATGAGGGTGAATAAACCCTGGGTTCAAGAATATCAACTCTCTTAATTTTCAATAATCCGGGTTTAAAAGATTCCCGATCTTTCAGTGTTTCTTTCATACCAATTAATACTATCACAGAGGCAAGAGCCAGAATTGAGGATGCATAAAACATGGCGTTGAGAGAATAGTACAGAGCAATATAACTCCCTAATACTGGGCCAGAAGCCATCCCAATACTGCTGAAAAGTCCCAATATCCCCATAGCCTCTCCCCTTCTGTCCGATGGAGCGATATCTGCAATATAGGCGCTAGTTGCTGTTGGTTTGAATCCTGTAGAAAGGCCATGAAAGAGGCGCAATGCAAAAAAGCCGGCTATGGTACCCAAAACTGGATATAAGAGCCCTGAGACCAAACAGACCGCTGAGCCGAATATCATTATTGGGATTCTTCCTACGGTATCAGTTAATTTCCCGCTGAAAGGCCGTGATATGCCAGCAGTTAAGGTAAAAAGAGCAATGATCAATCCTTTATATTCGCCTCCCCCCAAAGAACTAATATAATCCGGCAATTCCGGTATGATCATATTAAAGCTGGCGAAAAATAAAAATGAACCCAGGCACATTAGCCAGAATTGAAAATTATATACTTTAAGCCATTCGACTTTTTTCATTTCAGGGAATTTAACGAAACAGCAAAGCTACGTATAAGTTTCAGGGTTCCCGGGGAAAATTGTCCTTTGTTTTTCAAATCTGTCTTTATTTTTTCCACAGATTTCAATTTATCCAATATTTTTTACTCCTTTGCATTGAATCCAAAATCAGAAACGATCTGAACAAGATTTTTTATCTATGCTGTTTGCAATTTTCGAATAGCATAGATAAACTAAAAGGGATCACTGTAGTTTGTATATTGACCATAAATTAGCAGGCTCCCCTTATTTTTTTAATTGTGAAATAAATAAATAATGCTATGAAGAGAATATTAATACCAGTTATCGCCATCCTGATTATAGGCGCTTGTGAAACAAAGCAGGAAGGATTTATTGTAAATGGATCAATTTCCGGATATCCTGAAGGAACTGCCGTATTGAAACAACGAATCAACAGTGAATTTGTAACTCTTGATTCTGCTTCCATTAAGGATGGAAAGTTTGAATTTAAGGGTTTACTTGGATTTCCAGAGATGTGTTACATAAGCATCAGTGATACTCTTCCATATATGAGGTTATTTCTTGAGAATTCAGCAATTTCCATTCAAGCACACGTTGACAGCCTGAGAACACCGACGATTTCCGGATCTGCAATACAGAAAAAACTCGAAGCATATAATGAAAGGATCAAACCATTTGAAGACAGTTTAAGATCCAATTACAGGAAGTACCTGACAGCTAATAAGGAAGGTGATCAGGAAAAGGCTGCAGAATTTGAACGCAAGTTCGATGAGATCTCGGCGGCTCAGAAAGAAGTATCCCTTCAGGTAGTTTCTGAAAATTCAGATAATGTACTGGGCCCTTATTTAGTCTGGGGCACCCTGGTTTACGACCTTACGGTAGAAGAGCTGGAAGAATTAGCAAATGGATTCTCACCTGAAATTGCTCAGTCAATATATGTTGAACAAATTAATAAGCATGTCGTAACTCTGCAGAAAGTGGCTATTGGGCAACCATTCACAGATATAGTAATGGATGATCCTGATGGTAATGTGAAGAAACTTTCAGATCTAAAAGGAAAATTGATTCTGATCGATTTCTGGGCATCGTGGTGTGGCCCTTGTCGAAGGGAAAATCCAAATGTGGTAGCCCTTTATAATGATTATAAGGATAAGAACTTTGAGATCTTTGGAGTTTCCTTTGACAGTGACGATGAAAAATGGAAAAAAGCTATTGAAGATGATGATCTCACCTGGCAACATGTATCTGATTTACAATATTGGAACAGTGCCGCCGGCAAACTATATGGCGTAAGGAGCATTCCTCATACCGTTTTGATTGATGCGGATGGTATCATTGTAGCAAAAAATCTAAGGGGAGAAGAACTACGTGAGAAAGTAGAAGAATTAACAAAAGGATAATTATATACTTTTAGATATAAAAGCGGTCATAATTCCATGATCGCTTTTTTTACTATCTATCAAACATTTTTTTAGAAAAACACAACCTTGAATGAATTCCGTCGTTATCTAATTTAGAACATACCAAACGGTCGGTTTGTAATGACAAGTACCAAAGAACATATACTTTTTACCGCCCTCAAACTAATTTTGAAGAAAGGATATGGAGATGTAACCATGAATGAGCTGGTAGAAGCAAGCGGATTGTCGAAAGGTGCGTTTTATCATTATTTTAAAAGTAAAGAGGAGATTTATTATGAAACACTCGAAAAGTACTTTTTCTCCTATATGGCTTCCTTCGACCTGACTTATAATAAAGCCCTTTCCTTTAGATCGAATCTACTTCAGGTTTTTACCATGTTTATTGACTTTGCTTCGGAAATTGAAAGGATGATCGGGCCTGAAAATCCTATGATCAGCTATTACCATACAATACTGGAAGGCGCAATCCGGTCGGATGATATCAAAAAGAAGGTAAGCAACTACTACGATTTCTGGATAAATAGGATCGCTGGCTGGATAGAACTTGCTCAGTCGAACAATGAAATCGACCCGGAGCTAGATCCCGGGATACTTAGCAAACATATTGGTGGTTTGATGGAAGGGATAATGATTATTTATTCCTTTCAGAATAAAGAAAAAAGTATTGGAAAATACTTCAATGAAATATTTTATCAATTTTTCGAACTTATAAAAAACAAAAATTTGAATGAAAACAGTTAGAGCAGTAATCGTCCTGGCAGTTTCTTTTTTCATGATCCTATCTGGATTTACTAATGCCCAGGATGCATTGGATATTATTAAAAAGGTAGATCAGAAGATGCGTGGAAATTACAGCTACCAGGAAATGGAGATGAAGATTGTTCGCCCCGACTGGGAACGATCAATAACGATGAAAAGCTGGACAAAAGGCACAACCTATGCCTTGATCCTTATTACTTCACCCGCTAAAGAAAAAGGACAGGTATTTTTAAAAAGGGATAAAGAAATGTGGAACTGGGTGCCTTCCATAGAACGTATGATCAAGATCCCTCCTTCCATGATGATGCAATCGTGGATGGGTTCTGACTTTAAAAACGATGACCTGGTCAGGGAATCTTCCATTGTAGTGGACTACGAACATAATTTTTTGGGAGAGGAGGATATTAATGAGATTTCATGCTGGAAATTGGAACTCGATCCGAAACCAGAAGCACCTGTAGTATGGGGAAAGATCATCGCATGGATAGATAAGGAATATAACCAGCTAAAAGTGGAGTATTATGATGAAGATGGATATCTGGTAAATATTATGGATCAAAGCGATATTAAGAAAATGGACGACCGCGAAATTCCCACCCACCTCGAAATGATCCCTGCTGATGAAGAAGGGAAAAAAACTGTGATAAATATACTATCAGCAACTTTTGATGACCCAATTCCTGAGAACTTTTTCTCTCAGCAGAATATGCAAAGGGTAAGATGATGTTTAATGCTATTGACAATATATTATACTCTATTAAATCAATAAAATATGAAATCGAATATAGTCATTGCATGGAGAAACCTCTGGAGGAATAAAAGGAGAACCCTGATCACTGTTGCTTCCATATTTTTCGGAGTCCTACTTTCCACGGTCATGTCTTCCATGCAGGAAGGATCTTATAGTTCCATGATTGATAACATAGTAAAGTTCTATTCAGGATATATACAGGTCCATAATGAGAAATACTGGGAAAATAAAACCATTAATAACACTTTTGAAGCTGACGAAATGCTTGTTAAGCATATTGAAAATGTTCGGGAAATAATCAATTATGCTCCCAGGCTGGAATTCTTTGCCCTCGCATCCAGCGAGGAAATCACACGAGGATCCATTATTCTAGGTATTGATCCGGAGAAAGAGAATCAGATCACTGAAATCGGGAAATGGATCAGTGAAGGTGAATATCTTACTGAAAACGATAACGGCCTCCTGGTAGGATATGATCTGGCCAAATATCTACAACTTTCCGTCGGGGATACATTGGTCATGATCGGTCAGGGTTATCATGGAGTAAGTGCCGCCGGTAAATATCCAATACGTGGAATACTGAAATTCCCTTCTCCTGAACTGAACAAACAAACCATCTACATGGAACTCAGTAATTGCCAGGAGTTCTTCACGTGTGAAAACCGACTTACTTCATTTGTCTTGATGATAGACAACCAATATCAACTACAGAAAACAAGAAGGAAGCTTGAAGGAGTTATCGAATCCCCCTATGGCATCATGTCCTGGGATGAAATGCATCCGGAAATCCTTCAGATGGTCGAAGCTGATCGGGCTGGCGGTGTTTTTATGAAAGCCATATTATATGTCGTGATTGGATT
>CAYMFU010000219.1:0-22971 GCA_964389805.1 uncultured Roseivirgaceae bacterium
CGAGGTGTGTTACCAACGAGTTCAAGCCCGAACTGGGCATCTATGATAATGGGGGCCGGACCAGAACAGCATGGAATAACTTCCAACGAATGGCAAAAAGACAACTATATACTTCCACCTACAGTTAAAGGGCCCGAAGGAATTTTCCCAACAATTTTTTCCGTGATTAAAGCAAACAATAAAAATGCTGTGACTGGTGCAGTTTATCAATGGAAGGATTTCGGAAGATTGTTTGAAAAAAGCCTTGTTGACTATGATACCTCCGCACTTGGGGAAAATAAAACTACGGAATTAGCCTGCGATTTTATTCAATCAAGACTTCCTGAATTTTGTTTTATTCACATAGATCATGTAGATGGTGCAGGTCATAAGTGGGGATATGATTCAGAAAGATATCATGGAGGCGTTGAAAAAGCGGACAGACTGATCGAACAAATAATCAATGCCATTCAAGCCGCCGGAATAAGTGAAAATACTTTGTTGATTGTTTCAGCAGACCATGGGGGTAATAATAAAGGCCACGGAGGTGAAACATTTAATGAAATTAGAATTCCAATAATCCTGAGCGGCTATGGAGTAAAAAGAAATTTTGAGATCAAATCACAGGTTAATATTTACGATATTGCCTCAACAGTTGCTTATGCTTTGGGTTATGAACAACCTCAATCCTGGATTGGGAGACCCATAAAAACTATATTCAAAGATTAAAAAACAGGTAATATGAAGCAAATAGTAAGCATTTTTTTAAAATTTTTAGGAATCCTTGTCTTATTAGTAACAATTGGATTATCTGTAGGATATAAGATTCTTTTTGACAATGAAATGAAATATTATCCGGTTGAGGATCCAATGGTTGCGGAAAGCCTTGATGACTGGCAAAGCAGAAAATTTGGGTTGTTCATGCATTGGGGGCCCTATAGTCAATGGGGTGTGGTGGAATCGTGGTCGATTTGTGCAGAGGATGAGCCCTGGTGCAGAAGGAATAATCCAGATTACGCTGAATATAAAAGAGATTATGAAAGTTTGAAAAATACTTTTAATCCTATCCATTTTGAACCTGAAAAATGGGTTACAGCTGCAAGAAATGCAGGCATGAGGTATATGGTCTTTACGACGAAGCATCACGATGGTTTTTGTATGTTTGAAACTTCGACAACTGATTATAAAATAACAGATGACAGTTGTGCCTTTAGCCAGAATCCAAGGTCAAATGTAACATATGAGATTTTTAATGCATTCAGGAGTGAAGGTTTTATGGTGGGAGCTTATTTTTCAAAAGCAGATTGGAATACCGAATATTTCTGGTGGCCCAATTTTGCCACACCTGACCGGAATGTAAATTATTCAATTGAAAAGTATCCGGATCGATGGGAAAATTTTGTTGATTTTACACATACACAGGTTATGGATCTGGTCAACAATTATGGTGAAATAGACATTTTATGGTTTGATGGAGGATGGGTAAGGCCCTTAACTCCAATTGAAAAAAATGTTTCTGGTTTTATAAGCGATCTATATCGCCAGGCGGGATATACACAATTCAATCCACCTCAAAGCCAGGATCTGAGAATGTTGGAATTGGCAGAAATGGTTCGAGAGAAACAACCTGGAATAATAATGGTAGATCGCCATGTTGAGGGATCAGAGCAGGATTATATGACCCCCGAACAATATGTCCCGGATACCTTCCTGCCATATCCATGGGAATCGTGTATAACAATGGGTGGAAGTTGGTCTTATAGTTTTAATGAAAAATATAAGCCGGCAAGGCAAATCATTCATATGTTGGTTGATGTGGTATCCAAAGGAGGTAATTTGCTGCTTAATATAGGACCGGGTCCTGATGGAACCTGGCACGATGAAGCCTATGAGAGATTAGCTGAAATAGGAGAATGGATGCACATTAATCAGAATGCCATTTATAATTCTCACGGGAAGCCACAATTCGGGGAAGAAAAGATCCGCTATACGTATATGGACGATGGTTCAACAAATGTTTTTTATCTGGCGGATGAAAATGAATCAGAAATGCCTTTGGAAATAATATTGGATAAACTGAAGCTGGATCAGATTAATCATATTCAGATATTTGGATCTAATTCAACAATTGAATGGGAAAAATCCAGAAGTAAACTAAAGTTATTCATTCCGGAATCATTAAGAAAAGATCCGCCATGTAACTTTGCCTGGGTATTTAAAATATCCTGATGCTTCATTTAAAAGCCTAATAATTATTAAGTTATGCCAATGTCATTAAATCAATTATTTAACTCATCGAATCAGAATAACAGATTTTTTCATTTGATGATAATGTTGAGCTTCGCCTCTTTATTTATTGGTTGTAAATCAGAAAATAAATCTCACCTGCATATGAATGATATTCAGATTGTTGGTAGCCATAATAGTTATAAAAAAGCCATAGATAAGGAACTCATGCAGGTTTTATACAGGGAAGATTCCAATCTTGCCATTTCTCTGCAGTATGAACATTTACCTATCAAAGAACAACTTGACCTGGGAATGCGAAATCTTGAAATTGATGTTTTCCATGATCCCAAAGGAGGCAGGTACAGTGTTCCGCTAGGCCTTCTGGCAATAGAAAACGCTTCACCTTATGATGCCAAAAGAATGAATAAACCTGGGATGAAAGTATTTCATGTCCAGGATATTGATTTTAGAAGTCATTATTATTTTTTTTCGGCAGCTTTACTGGAAATAAAAAAGTGGTCTGATAATCATCCTGACCATGTCCCTATTATCATAACCATGAATCTAAAGGATGAAGTGATTGAAAGACTGGGATTCACCTCACCTTTACCATTTAGCATGGAAGCACTTGATTCAGTCGATAATGAGATTCTTTCAGTAATAAATTGGGATAAATTGATACATCCCGATTTGATAAAATCAACGTATCCTACACTTGAAGAGGCAGTTTTAACAAATGGTTGGCCCTTATTAAATGATGTCAGGGGAAAATTACTTTTTGTACTTGATGCAGGAGAAACTATGAACAGTTTATATATTGATGGTCATCCCTCGCTAGCTGGCCGGGTTATGTTCATTAATTCAAAGGAAGGAACACCTGAGGCTGCTTTCAGGATCTTAAATAATCCTTTTATATCATTCAATAAGATACAGGAACTGGTTAAGAAAGGGTATATGGTAAGGACAAGATCAGATGCAAATACCATTGAAGCTAGAAATAATGACTATTCAAGATGGCAAAAGGCTTTGGAAAGTGGTGCCCAGGTAATTACAACGGATTATTATGTGCCTTCAAAGCTCTTCAAAAGTGAATATGCCGTAGGTTTTAAAGCAGATACCATTTTCAGAGTAAACCCCCTCAGGATTAAAAAATGAATATGAGAAGAGTCTATCAAATATTATCATTTATATTAACAATATCTGGAAGTTTTCTGTCAGCATGTTCCGACGAGAGTCAGAGCTCATTTGAAAATGAGAATTTTCTTACAGATGAATCCTTAGTAGTATATACTCCAAAAGAAGGGCTGAAAGATCCGGTTTACTCACAAGAAGAATTTTTAGAAATACAGCAAAGCAAATATCAGAAGCGGAAAGAAGATTTCTTTGATTTGCATAGAAATGAAGATTACAGGAATCTACATGCAGCTCTGGTACGATTGCACCTGGGTATAGAACCTACAGACGAAGGTTTTATTAATTCTATACAGAAAATAAACAAAAGAGAAGATTGTTCGGATTTTCGCATGATTGGTTTTATACGGTTTGTATATCAATTTTTGGGAACACCCCTGGTTCGTCAGTCCTTACAGGATTCAGTACAGCAATGTATACTTGATTTCAAATTTTGGCCCGATGAGCCAGGCATCGATAATATGTGTACCTGGAGTGAAAATCACCACATCTTGTTTTCTACCTGTGAGTATCTGGCAGGAAAATTTTATGCGAATGAGATATTTTCAAATTCCGGCCATTCCGGGAAAGAAAAATACGAAAGGGGTAAAGAGCGGGTAATGCGCTGGTTGGATTTAAGGTATAAAACCGGTTTCAGCGAATGGTTATCTAATGTTTATTATACAGAGGATATTGCACCATTGGTGGCCCTAGCAGATTTCAGTCCTGACAAGGAAATCCAACAAAAAGCATCCATGGTGCTGGATCTGATGTTATTTGACATGGCGCTGAACCATTATAATGGGACTTTTGGCAGCACCCATGGCCGGAGTTATTTCAGTAGTAAAATTTCCGGACGACGGGAAAGCAGCTCTTCAACCTATCATTTGATCTTTGGGCTGAATCATCTCGGAAAAGGGAATATGGCTACAAATGCGCTGGCGATCAGTAAAAACTACAAGATTCCTTTTGTATTATATGAAATTGCCAATGATACCAGCTATGAGCGAATGACGAACCTGCAAAGGATGGGATTAAATATGGATGAAATTGAAAACTATGGTCTGGATGTTAACTTGTTAGAAGATGGGATGACATTCCTCAGCCTGGAAGCATATTGCCATCCAAGAACAGTAGATCTAACCATGCGGATGTTTGATGAATATAACTGGTGGGAAAATTCTTTCTTCAAACCTTTTGCCAGTCAAAAAAGTCTTTTAACATTTTTAAGGAAAACTGGCACTTTACCTCTGGCAGTACGATTATTTAATAAAGACCTGAACAGGAATACCCGGACGGAGGCAAACATTTATACCTTCCGGACACCGGACTATATGCTAAGTTCTGCTCAGGATTATAAAAAGGGATATGGAGGCGATCAACAATCGATCTGGAGTGCTGTTCTGGATGAAGAAACCATTGTCTTTACTACTCATCCTGTGGGGAACAATAGTGCAACTCCCGATTACTGGACTGGAAGTGGTAACCTTCCAAGGGTAGGGCAGTCTGAAAATGTAGCCATTATTTTATACAAAATATCCACAGCACTGGGATTATATGTTACGCATGATCTGGAGTATACACATGCCTGGTTCCCCAAAGATAAGTTTGATGAAGTAGTACAAAAAGGAAACTGGACATTCGGAAAAAGAAAAAATGGATATATTGGACTATGGTCTCAAAATGCACCAAAGTGGGCAGAATCAGCAGAATATGCCAATAAAGAAATTATTGCTGATGGAAAAAAGAATATCTGGATTTGCGAATTGGGGAGTCGGACAGATTATCATTCTTTTGAAGATTTCATTGAAACCGTTTCCTCCTCCGATATATCAGCAGAATCGCTTAGCGTAAAATATCAATCCCCCTCACAGGGAAAGCTGGAATTTGCCTGGGACGGGAATATGAAAAAGGAAGAACAGGCTATGCAACTGGATAATTACCCGCGATATATGAATAATTATGTCAAAACTTCATTCCCGGCAAGTACAATATCAATCAACTATAATGGATATTCGTTGGAAATGAATTATGAAGAACTTGAACGTAATGTCTCAGAATATTTAAATTAAATCTGCGCTACATATAAGGAGTAACATTTCTCACAAAATGTTCTGCCAATTCATTACCCGGAAAACATAATCTTTTATATTTTTATGGTTGAGATTTTTCTGGTTTTAAAAAGACATTTATTGCGTGCAGGAATTTATATTTAATTGGTTTAAAAAGCCCCTGGAATTGCTGGAGTTAAATAAGGATAAATGGATCCTTATCATTACAACCGGAGTGTTTTCAATTCTTTTTTTAAACCTGTATAATCCCTTTAATGTTAGCAATTGGCATTCTGTCGAAACCCTGCCTTTATTTTTGATCTTGTCAAGCTACGGGATCATTGGAATTATCATACTTGCCTTTAGCCAATTTTTAATTCGCCCTTTTTTCGGCATCAATAGATTTAAGATCGGATCATTCATATTATGGTTTATTTGTGAAGTAGTGATACTGGGTTTTGTAATGTTTCTCATATATGGCAATAAGGCATTGTCTGGATACGAACTGCTTGGTGAGTTTTTTCAATCCCTGAAATATACCTTTCTCGTAATCGCCCTCCCTTATACTGCCGTATTGTATTATCTCCATAATAGTAAACAAAAACATCAATATTTCAAGGTAGATAAATCTGAAAAAAATATCATTAAAATTCTGGATGAAAATCAAAATGTGAGGATAGCAATAGAGCCGGATAAATTACTGTTCATTAAGAATGCTGACAATTATGTTGAAATCTTCTATTCCAATAATGAAGGCATTGCAAAAGAACTGGTTCGCACAAGCCTTAAACGGTTGGAATCGGAATTAAGCAGATTTCAGATACGAAGATGTCACAGATCCTATATGGTCAACATAAAGAATGTGTCACTAAGTAAAAAAACCAGAAAAGGATTAAACCTTGAATTAAGAATTGAGAACGCTCCGCTAATTCCCGTTTCCAAAAATTATGCCTCTGAAATATTAAATGAATTGTAAGGGATTGTGCCCAAAATAATTGTCAATTCATTCATCCCAAATAAGTAAATTTTGTACCAAAAAGTAGTAAATTTGCTGACATTCAAATATTTATGAAAATTTTTGTAAAAATTAATTCAAACTAAACTAAAGGATTTAAGATGAAACGATTATTAATTTCAGGAAGTGCAGGTTTAATTATCCTGTTTGCGCTGATGTTCAATGTGGCTACTGTTTCAGCCAAAGACAAGGATGTTGTAGGGACTTGGGATTACTCTGCACCTAATGCACCTTACGAATATTCAAAAGGCCAAATAATCATCACCCAGGGTGAAGATAAATTAGAAGGGAAAGTTGATATTGATGGATACGAAATGAAGTTGAACAGTATAAAAGTGGAAGATGATGTTCTTGCTTTCTCACTGTATGTTGAAGGAGAATATGTGTCTGTTAAACTGACAATAAAAGGAGATAGCTTTGAGGGGAAAGCCAGTACTTCAGAAGGATTGCTAGAGGTAACGGGTAAGCGAGCGGAATAGTTTTTTTTATTCTGAAGGGCCTGTTTTTGGATACGATTCCTGTTAGGAAAGTATTTTGAAACAGGCTTTTTTTTTATATTTACCTCTCACGAAACCGGGAACTTATATTTTATTCATCTTTTAAAGCCTTTATAGGATTGCTGATGGCAACTCGGAATGTTTGATAACCAACCGTTATCCAGGATATCAAAATCATGATGAATAACGTCCCAATAAATGTCTGCAATCCTATGCTGATGTGATAAGCAAAATCGCTTAACCACTGCCTCATTAAGTAATATGCAATCGGGGCCGATATCACAAAGGAAATCATTACTAACAATGTAAAATCTCTGGAAAGCAAAAACACTAAATGGAATACTTTAGCTCCCAGTACTTTTCGAATTCCCACCTCTTTAATGCGTTGTTCTGCAATGAATGTTGCTAATCCGTATAATCCCATACACGCGATGATAATGGTAATCAAGGTAGACCAATTGGCTAGCTTAGCGGTTTTCAGTTCAGATTTATATGCCTTATCAAACTCATCATCAAAAAACGTATAATCAAATGGATATTTTTTCGAAAATTCTTCTTTGGTTTTTTTTATTCCTGCAAGTGTTTGTTCGATGTCGTCACCAGAGATTTTGATGGATATTTTTCGTTCATTTTCATTGAAAAACAACTGCAAGGGCATAATCTCCTGATGTAATGAATGCTGATGAAAGTCTTTCATTACACCAACAATTCTACAAGTATCCCTCCATCGGATTAGTTCCCTCCCAATAGGATCATCCCAGGGTAATAATCTCGCAGCAGATTCATTGATCAAAACAGCGCCATTTTCATCTCCTTCCATTCGGGAAAAAGTTCTACCTTCAACAATTTCAATATTGTATAGCTCAGTGAAATCAAAGCCGGCTCTTCCACCATAAATATCCCAACCAATTTCATCCGGCTTATTTGGCCAGGCAATTACATTTAAATTTGTAATATTATTAGGCAAGTTTGATGAAGAAGTCACCTGCAAGACACCCGGAACCTTCATGAGTTCTTCTTTGAATACGCTCACTTTACTTACGAAATCCCAATCATTAATATGCAAGTTTATAATGTGATCGCGGCTATATCCCATATCTTTATGCTGAATATAATTCAATTGTTGTATAATGATCAATGCTGAAGTAATTAAGCATCCAGAAATAACAAATTGGGTGACAACCAAAATGTTCCGCATAAAGGATTTGTTTGCAGCTTTTACAAAGCTCCCTTTCAACACCGAAATAGGTTTAATAGCCGAAAGAGCAAGCGCTGGATAGCTACCGGAAATTATACCAACAAATCCGCAAACCAGTAAAATCAAAATAATTGATTCAGGATTTTCGATCATATTCACAGACAAATCCAACTCAATGAATTGCTCAAAAAAAGGTAATACCAAGGCTATGATCAACAATGAGAATAACAACGAAAAAAAAGTAAACAGTAATGATTCTCCTAGAAATTGAGTAATAAGATCGAAACGGTATGCCCCTACTACCTTTCTGACTCCAATTTCTTTTGCCCTGGTTGTTGCACGTGCTGTAGCTAGATTCATATAGTTGATAGATGCAATCAGAAGAATCAAAATTGCAATAGTAGAGTAAATATATAAACTGTTTACATTGGTAGTCTGACCCAAATCAAAGTTTGTTTTTGAATAAAGATGAATCCTGGAAAACTTCTGTAGAAATAATCTTCTCTTATTCGAGTTCATATGTTGTTGATCTGCACCATACTTTTCCAATAATAAGGGAAATTTTGATTCTACCTCACCTGGAGAACTTTCCTTATTCAATAACACATAGGTGTAATAGTTACTATTATTCCAATGAGTTATATTATCCTTGTCCACCATGGTTTTGAATGGCAACATAAGGTCCATTGTAAAATGTGAATAAAGGGGCATATCCTTTATTACACCGGCTACAACGAATTCCTGATTGGTATATAAAAAAGTTTTACCAATTGGATTCTCTTTGTCAAAATATTTTTCTGCGATTGACTCCGAGACCACTGCGGAGTATTTATCAATTAGATATGTATCCGGATTTCCATACAAATACTCAAAAGTAAACATTTGGAATGCATCCACATCAATTCCATGAATAATAGGTTCTAAAAAGGTTTCTTCACCAACTTTTATCAATGAATTTCTATCACATACTATCCTGGTTGCAGATTTTACATAAGGAAACTCATCCTTTATCGCAGGCCCGAGAGGAGCCATTGTTACAGCGAACCGGTCATTACCCATATACATATTGCCTTCCTGATGTTGAGCTACACGATATATGTAATCTTTATTTTCATGATATTGATCAACGCTGAATTCATAATTTACATATAGCATGATCAATAAGAAAACTACTATTCCTGTAGTTAGCCCTGTTAAATTTATTAAGGTGTATACCTTGTTGTTAAAAGCGGTACGAAGGATTATTTTAAAATAATGGTTCAGCATGAATGTCCTAATAAAAAATAAGCAATATTGGATTTCCGATAATCTACACACCCATATAAGCAACCGATATAAAAGACTTAATATTCTCCTCAGAGTTGCATGAGCGATAAAAAATTAGCTGCTTATTTATTATTTATTCTTGCTGAAGGGTATTAAGGATATTCTCCGATACCTGAAATACTGTTCCATGCCGTGTGCCCTTGGGAAATGAGATCCGATCCGAAACATCCGTCCAGTGTATTAAATCATCAGAGATTACAGCTCCCATTCGATTCTTACGATATTTATCAAAATATACCCACCAGCTATTTTCAAATCTAACTATGGATGGCCCCTCAGCCCAGTAATCCCCGGTGATGGGAGATGAGGTTTTACCATACCCTTCAGTCAATGCAGAACTTGTAGCTATTCGTATATTTTTTTCAGGTGGATACCTTGTCTCGTCTTTCAGAAACAAAAAAAACTTCTTATCATGCTTTGTCAATGTCCCATCAATAACATTGAATCCCTGATCGTATAATAATTTAGTTTCACTAAAGTCTTTGAAATCCTCAGTGGTTACGTAGTACATTCTGTGATTCAAACCATTATCTCCTGAGTCATCGGTTTCGGGAAACCTACCGGGAATCGTTGTAGACCAAAAGATCATAAATAATCCTTCCGTTTCATCATAATAAATTTCAGGCGCCCAGCAATTTTTTGCTTGTTCCTCATGCTCCATGACAGGGATCATCGTTTGTACCGACCAATCGGTCAAATTCTCTGAACTTGCATATCCTATTCCTTTCTCCTTCCAGCTGATCGTCCATACCATATGAAATTTCTTATCAGGTCCAACAATAATACATGGATCTCGCATCAACTTATCTTCTCCGACTGTGGGTGTTAAAAATGACTTTCCTTTTTTAAGAGCCTTCCAATTATAACCGTCATAACTATATGCCAGGTGTAAGCCATCTTCACCATTACCTGTAAAATAAGAGAAAAGTAAAACCTGGTTCTGGGCGAATAAACCAGGGGCAGAAAACGACAACAGAAACGTAAGAATTAAATAAAATTTGATTTTCCTCATTTTCTATTGGCCAAACCTGCTTTTTGCCTCCTCAAGCATCGTTATGGTCGCCGTTGCGCCACATCGAGTGCATCCAGCATCCTGAACTGCAATTAATTGATCTAGTGTTCGGACACCTCCTGCAGCTTTAACCTTAATACCGTGGCCGACACTGTCCTTCATTAATTTGAGATTTGGAATTGTAGCGCCTTCATAACTGTATTTCCCGTCATCCCCTTTAACGAATCCGAAGCCTGATGAAGTTTTCACATAATCAGCATTTACTTTTGTACAGATCTGACATAATTTTACAATGTCCTCAGGATTGCCTACATAATCTGTTTCAAAAATAACTTTTACAATAGCACCATGCTTATGACACATACTGGTTACCGCATCAATTTCCTTTTCAATGTAATTCCAGTCACCTTGCAAAGCTTTGGCAACATTAATGACCATATCAATTTCAACGGCACCATCATTACATGCCTTTTGGGTCTCATACACTTTTACATCTATAGCTGAGTTTCCGGAAGGAAAACCTATGACACAACCAACCAGAACATCACTGCCTTTTAACAATTCAACCGCTTGTGAAACAGCATAAGGCTTCACACAAACCGATGCTACGTCATATTTGATAGCAACTTCACATTCTCTTTTCAGATCATCATCCGTCATGGTTGGGTGAAGAATTGAGTGATCGATCATTTTTGCTAAATCTCTTGTTCTGGACATTTTAAAAAATTAGGTTATGAATAATAAATTAAATTTCTTGTAGATACAGTATCATTATGCAGGTATTTATTACAATACTTATTATTATATGATTGTATGTAATCCTATACCCGCCGAATGGTACAAAAATCGAAATCTAATTGGTATCCGCCAACAAATGTCAAATAAAAAGTTCCCTCCTTATAAACTTTGATCAGCAGGATATATTTTAGCAGGAATATAAAAGCAATATGGCAGTTAAAGAAAGGCTGGAATCACCGGAAGTTGATGGTTCACCTGAGCAAAAGACATTGTTTGGGCACCCAAAGGGGCTATATTATTTATTTTTCGCTGAACTATGGGAAAGGTTCAGTTTCTATGGCATGCGGGCTTTGCTGACCTTATATATGGTAGAGAAGATCTTTGTATCAATGGCAAACCGGGATGCTTCAGCTGCTGCAATTTATGCTTCCTATGGATCCCTGGTTTACGCTTCCGCCGTTATTGGGGGAAAATTAGCAGATGCTATACTGGGATTCCGAAAGTCGATCCTTTTCGGAGGAATTTTAATGTCCTTAGGCCAGTTTGTTCTGGCTTTTCATCAAGAGGAAAACCTTGTTTTTTTTGCAGGCCTATCATTTATTATCGTAGGCAATGGTTTTTTTAAACCAAATATATCATCATTTGTAGGCACTTTATATCCCGATGGAGACAAGAGAAAAGACTCAGGATTTACCATCTTTTATATGGGAATAAATATTGGCGCTTTTATAGCACCGTTGCTGTGCGGTTGGCTTGCCAGTGCTTATGGCTGGCAATATGGATTTGGAATAGCAGGAGTAGGGATGGTTGTAGGATTAATTACATTTCAATATGGAATAAAAAGTAATGTATTTGCGGATAAAGGGAAACCCTCTGATACGGCATTACTAAGTAAAAGGTATTTTGGAATATCCATTAAAAACCTGGTTTTCCTGATAGCCATCCTGTTTGTTCCATTAGTGTCCTTAATGATATCAGCATATGAACCAGTCAGGTTTGGCAGTGCTTTATTTGGTGACTCAAATCTTGTAAATATATTATTTCAGGTATTCGGGATTGTAGTTGGCCTTTACCTTGTATTCATTATATGGAAATCACCCATTGAAGAACGCAAAAAATTAACTGTTGCTTTATTCCTGACCATTTTCATGACTGTTTTCTGGGGTTTTGGTGAGCTGTCAGGTAGTATTATAACTCTTTTTGCTGCCAGGAATGTTAACCTGGTAATTGTAAATGCAGCCCAGTCCAATTCAATCTGGCCGATGTTTGTTATTGTTCTCGCCTTACCCACTTCCTATTTGTGGACATGGATGAGCAGGAGAAAGAGTAATCCATATACACCCTATAAATTTGCATATGGTATGTTTTTCCTGGGAATAGCATTTGCCATATTGAGCATGAGTAGAAATGCAGCAGATATTGATGGAAAGGTACCGTTTATATTTCTTATTATTCTTTATTTCTTCATAACAGTGGGTGAATTGTTAATGTCACCGGTAGGTCTGTCGAAAATTACAGATCTTTCTCCAAAAAGATACCTGGGATTCCTTATGGGAGTTTGGTTTCTATCATCAACATATGCATTTCAGATTGTCGGGTTTATAGGAAAAAAGCTGGCTGTTGAAAATAGTCTGGATACCGATTCAATAAATGGATTAAATTCCTTGCATGTATATGCTGATGGTTTTGGACTTATAGCTAAGTATGCTCTTGGGGCTTCATTATTAATTTTACTTCTGGCACCTTTATTAAAAAGATGGATGGGAAGTGTTCATTAAATAATGAGAATATTTTTGATGAAGAGGGGAACAATATTCTATCTGAAAAGAAATTCATATTGTGCATTTTACGTCATGGAGCGGATTAGATCATGATTTTTTTAAAAAATTAGGGTATATTTTCAATAATTTCATAACTTTGCATAAATCAAATTATTTTATTTATAGTGAAAGAAGGTACCGTAAAATTCTTTAATGAGTCAAAAGGATATGGATTTATTAAAGACGATGAAACTGAAAATGAATATTTTGTTCATGTATCTGAACTCGTTGATCGAATCAAGGATAATGACAAAGTAACCTTTGAATTAAAAGAAGGTCGCAAAGGTTTAAATGCTGTGAATGTTAAACTCGCTGAGTAAGGTATAGTCACCATTTAATCTACCAGCCAGTATTTACTGGCTTTTTTTTTGACCTATACAATTGAATGGCTAAATTCAACTCAGCCACCTGATTTTTTTGCCTTATACCCTTCGCCTTGTAACAATTGAAGCACCTTGTCCCTGAAATCACCCTGAATCATTATTTCATTATTCTTAGAAGAACCACCTACACCGCATTTTGATTTAAGGAATTTAGCCAGAGATTTCAAATCCTCATCAGAGCCAACAAATCCTGTGATCAGCGTTACCTGCTTTCCTGCTCTCGATTTTCTGTCCAACATTACCCTGAGATCCTGGTCTTCCGGAGGCAGTGTTTCTGCTTCTTCACTATTGTTATAATTATACTCATAATCCGGATCGGTTGAAAAGACAATCCCGCTTCTGTGTTTTTTGTTTTTATTACTCATACTGTTTATGAAAAAAAGTAGTTCAATGAGGTCTAAATCCAAGGATACGAATTGTTTCCTTAAATTCATTGTGCAGGGCTGCTTTTATTTTCATTTTTTCGCCGGAGACCGGATGTGAAAATGATAACTCTTCTGCATGAAGCATCATAGATGTCATATTCCATTTATTTTTAAATAGCCTGTTCTGAATTTGGCAACCATGAGGACGATCGCCTATAATGGGGTGACTTATATGAGAAAAGTGCATTCGTATCTGATGCATCCTCCCGGTTTTAGGAAATACTTCAACAAGGGAATACCTTGAAGTTCGATGGGGACCGCTTGGTATATCAATTTCCACCTTTTCGATGGTATTAAAAATAGTAAGAGCCTCTGCCAATCTTCCATTCTCTTTCCGGACAGGATAGTTAATAATTCCTTCTTCATTACAGTATCCTCGGACAATGGCCAGGTATTTTTTATTGACTTCCCCTAATGAGAAATTTAATTGCATTTGTCGATTATTATCCTGATCTAATGCGAAAAGCAAGACACCTGAAGTTTTACGGTCAAGTCGATGTACAGGAAATACATGTCGGTTGAGTTGATCCCGAAGTATTTGAAGAGCAAATAAATTTCTTTCATTTGAAAGTTTTGTCCTGTGCACCAGCAATCCATGTGGTTTATTGACAGCCACCAGATATTCATCCTGATATATAATTTCCAGCTCCTTTATAATGCTTATCAATATATTATTGTTTAAAATCATCATAAAGATACAATCTGGATTACTTAACATCATAATTAGGATATAGAGAACATAATGCTCATTTATGAAATTAATAAAGGTTCAATCAAATTTTATGATGATTGATTTTTTTATCTAAGCACTTTTTTATTAATTAGGGCACTTTTTGATAAAATTTAAATCCAAAATGTCAACCAATTTTGAATTCCAAAAATTCAGAAAATAATCACCAGTCTTCCAAAGGCCTGTCGATGCTTGAAGGGGTTTTCACGCCTTCGATCCTCACCATACTTGGTGTGATCATGTATCTTAGATTTGGTTATGTAGTAGGAAATGTTGGATTACTGGGCACACTGGCAATCGTAACCATATCGACAAGTATAACTTTTCTAACAGCCTTGTCCATAGCTTCTATTGCAACGGATAAAAAGGTAAGGGCAGGAGGGGCATATTACATGATCAGTCGTTCCCTTGGAATCGAAACAGGGGGAGCTGTTGGCATTCCGCTATACATGGCCCAGGCGTTATCTGTTGCATTATATACTATTGGATTTGCAGAAAGTCTAACTAAAGTGTTTCCAATATTGAACCAGACTGTAGTTGGCATTATTGTTACGATACTTGTTGGGATTTTGGCTCTAACCTCGGCTAAGATTGCTGTTCGTTCTCAATATTTTGTACTGCTTGCCATTATTATATCCCTTGTGTCACTTTATTTCGGGGAGCCAGTGGACGGAGTTGAAATTGATAAGTGGAACAACAAGGTTATATCCCCAGATAGTTTCTGGGTGGTTTTTGCTGTATTTTTCCCAGCGGTAACAGGCATTATGGCCGGAGTAAATATGTCGGGCGATCTGAAAAATCCTTCATCAGCAATTCCTGTTGGCACTTTTCTCGCTGTGGGTGTAGGTTATATTATTTACATGGGGATCCCAATTTTTATCGCTGGAAGGGCGGATGCCCAATCCCTTGTTGATGACCCTTTAATAATGCGAAAAATATCTTTCTGGGGGGATTCGATTCTATTGGGTGTCTGGGGCGCCACCTTGTCGAGCGCTATTGGCAGTATGCTAGGTGCTCCTCGTGTTTTACAAGCATTAGCGAGAGACCGGGTTTTACCGAAATACTTCAAGTGGCTTGGTAAAGGATCTGATATTGATGATTCTCCTAAGATCGGTACTTATTTCACATTGGCGATAGCATTGATTGCAGTATATTTTGGAGATTTAAATGTTATTGCTCCTGTATTAACTATGTTTTTCCTGGCTACCTATGGCATGTTGAATATTTCGTCTGCTCTCGAGAATGCTATCGGCAGCCCTTCTTTCAGACCAACATTTAAGGTTCATTGGGGATTTTCTTTGACAGGATCAATGGGTTGTGCAGCTGTTATGTTCCTTATTAATCCAGTTGCCACTGTAATAGCAATTAGCTTCCTGACAATTGTGTTCTTATGGCTGGAACACCGCGAAATGAAAACAACATGGGGAGATGTTAGACAAGGAGTTTGGTTGTCCCTTATACGTATAGGTTTGATCAAACTCAGCGGTAAAATGGATCCGAAGAACTGGCGTCCGCATATCCTTGTTCTATCCGGTGCGCCCACAAAAAGATGGAACCTGATTGCCTTGACTAATGATATTGTGCAGAACAGGGGATTAATGACCGTAAGCACCATACTTTCCGGACCAGAATCAACAGCTGAAAGACGTCTATCTATGGAGGACAAGACCGTGGAGTATCTGAAAAACCGGGGCATTAACAGCCTTGTAAAGATCATTACTTCGTCGAATATCTATGAAGGAGCAAGGCAATTGGTAAATTATTATGGAATAGGTCATTTAGTGCCAAATATCATTCTTTTAGGGGATTCCACTGTCGAGGCCCATTATTCAGACTATTGCAAAATGGTTAAAGGATTTTATGAAGAAAAAAGAAATGTGCTCATTGTGAAGGAAAATGAAAAATATGGATTTGGGAAGAAAAAGCAGATCGATGTGTGGTGGCGTGGGTTAAAACGAAATGGGGCCTTGATGATTATAATAGCACATTTATTACGAAGAGGAATTGAATGGCGAAATGCTACAATTCGTCTGAACATGGTACTGGATTCCGAAAATGCTGCCGAGGAAGCACGAAAAAATATTTCTGAATTACTCGAGAAGGTGAGGATCGATATTCAGGAAAACCTGGTTGTATCTTATGGGCAATCCTTCGATGAATTGCGACGAAAGATCTCAGGGAAAGCCGACCTTGTTTTGCTGGGGATGCAGGAACCACAAGATAACTTCCTTACATATTACACACAAATGATCAAAAAAATTGAAGGGGCCCCATCTACTATGTTTGTGTTGGCATCACAAGACATCAACTTTGAGGAAGTTTTATTATAAATTCTGGGCAAAGATTCAAATTAGGCATGCAATATCAATATTATATATCTGAAATACAGGAACTTATCAGCTATAAGTTATATTATTACTTGTATTGATGATCATGGTTCTGAACTTTAAGGATCTATCAATTTTCTGCCTAACACATTGATTGTGTTCATGTTGATCAAGGTTTTAATTCCTTTCCAAAATCCTTTTTAATTTACACACTGGACTTAGCAGCCGTTTTACATTAGATCAAGTGAATTTAAAGCAGGATCATGGGTTACCATTACAACAAAAATCCATAAATGAGTAATATGATTGATCTAAAAAATATTACCATGCCTTGTAAAGTTGGAATAACTACTTCTCCAGTAAATAAAACATTAGAATGGAAGATAAAGTACCCCGAATTTACAAATTGGAAAATATTGGGAAACGAGATGTCGTATATGGATGCAAAAAGCCTGGTAGAATATTATGCCTCACAATTCGGATGTGAGGCTTCCGGGATTAATGATTTAAAAGATAATCCTATTGTATCCTGGTATGTATATTATTTTGAATTCTAAAAATTCAGACTCACTCACTGGCCTTTGAGATAACAAACCCTATTCTTCTGTGATAAGGACCTTCTCCATCACATCGCCTTGTCTGATCTGATCAATTACATCCAGTCCCTCATAAACTTTTCCAAAAACAGTATGATTCCTATCCAGGTGTTGTGTGTTTTGTCGGTTATGGCATATAAAAAATTGAGATCCACCGGTGTTTCTACCTGCATGGGCCATAGATAATACACCCCGGTCATGGTATTGGTTATCTCCATCAAGTTCACAATTAATGGTATATCCGGGTCCTCCGCCTCCAGTGCCATCAGGACATCCTCCCTGGATTACGAAGTCTGGAATTACCCTATGAAATGTCAAACCATCGTAATAGCCTTTTCCTGCAAGATCTACAAAATTTTTCACTGTATTCGGGGCATCGTTTTCGTAAAACTCAATTTTCATGACACCTTTGTCAGTATGGATTTCTGCTTTTTTCATTTTTGGATTACATCAAACTGAAAGAATATGTACTATTGATTAAATCTAAATTCTCTAAACGGGTTGTTCAACGGTTAAACCAGAGATTTCCTGTTCCAACTTGTGTAGTTCTTCAAGATCTGTTTTCTTAATACCCTCTTTTCTTCCAACATGATTCAAGAAAAGCTGCTTATAATAAGCCACACCTTCCATTAAATTTTTATGAAAAGATTGAATCTTCTTGATCTCGGCCTCAGGTGGCGATATATTAAGGTCATTTATAAGGTCTTTCAAATAATCTATATATAAGGAAAGTTCCTTAACAAAGAAATTAGGCCGGTCACTTCTTGTGATCACATTGATGCGTCCGTAAATATGATCAACCATATTCTTTAAAGACATTTTTCCAGAAAAATAGGCAATATTAGGTCCTGGACATATCGATACAGCATGACCCTCTTCTTCCTTCACTATCTTATTCTTGATCAAAGCAGAGGCAGACAGGCCAAGACACAAGCATGCCTTTTCTGTTATTTTATGAAATTTACTTTCATACTCAGTTTTTGATTCGTCCGCCATGTCAAGATCAGTAATTTTAAATTTCTGATACTGTTTGGACGCAGTGCATATACGTCTTTCTGTAAATTCATTATTCGATACCAACAACTGTTTTGGGCATGTGCTGCCAGGTCTTCCTTCAGCTACGAGACGTTGTTTTTCAAGATCTTTAGAGTTCCCACGCACATTATTAAAGGGAACACCCAATGGAGAGATTTTACTCAGATATAAGTCGTCTTCCGTAGCATTAGATAGCAAGTCATGGGTTTCTTTATCTACATTTACTACTTCGGGTACTAAAAGGAAAGGAGAGCCCCATCCTACAGAATCAATATCATAATTGTTCAAGAGAAAATTATGTTCTTCGGATGTTCCAACGCCACCCTGTGCGGTAATCTTAATAGGTAAAGGTTTTTCAGGAATTGGATACCCTTTTTCAGCCAGTGCTTTTATGTACATTTCATGTACGTTTTCAACAAGGTCTTTCTTTGAATTTTTAAATTCTTCAAGTATTGGCCCGAGCAGAAAACCATTTGTTGCAAATGCATGCCCACCACAATTCAGTCCTGATTCTATTCTGTATTCTGATACCCAAATGCCTTTTTTTGCAAGAAATTTTCCCTGAATTAACGAAGATCTATAATCGCTTACTTTGATTGTGATCTTCTTTTTTAATTGTCCGTTTCTATCTGGATAAAAGTCTTTAAATTCTTCAAGATAACTATATAATCTTGGATTCATCCCCGCGGATAGAACCAGTGAAGATTGAAGCGAACTATTCGCAAATCCTCTAAGCGCAGCATGTGCATCATTGTATTTGGTTGGAAGCTTGACTTCCTTGCTTGCGTAATTCTCCTTGTCAACTTTGGTCATGATATTGACGTCAATATCGCCCGGGATAAGATTGGTTTCAATCCAATTGATCACATCTTCCTTTACCGTATTGTTCTTTATAAAACCATTGAATCTGTTTTTCATATCAGAAAAATCAGGCAAAAGGTCAAAATATTTTTCTAACTCTTCTTCGGTATCATGGAGTGATGATTTAAACTCATCGAATTTCTTCTTTACAATCTCATCAATCAAATTAAGATAAGCTGTAATACGTTTTGCTCGAAAATCTTCTATTTTGGTACTGATCTCCTTGAAAGGAATATCAAACTTTTTACAATAGAATTCACGCATATTCTCGATCAAAAAGTCATCTACAATCGAAATCACAGATGAGATGCCCAGATGCGCCACTTTTACTGGTGTGTCAACCGTATATCCCGTGCCCATCACAGGGATATGAAACGTATGAGCCTTGTTTGAGTGTATCATGTGTAATAATCCCTTTAAAAAAACCTTCCCTAATAAGCTACCAATATACTTACTTTTTTTGGATTTATAAATTTTAAATTGATTTGAGGTACTATTTTGTCAGCTGGTCACCTCTAAATCCAATAAAATATAAAAATAGTTTTGCACTAAGTTTAGATTATGATTTACAGGTGGATAATGATGAAAAAGATGTATATTTTTACCTCTTTATGGTGCGTCTTTTTAGTATAATTTTTTAATAATTTTTTATGGAGAAGGATGGAATAAAAACCTCAGGATATGATGTTGTCATAATTGGTTCAGGATGTTCCGGATCTTTTGTAGCATGGAAGCTGACTAAAGCTGGATTTAACTGTCTTTTATTGGAAGCTGGAAGCTATTTTCATGCTGAGACATATCCCAGAAAAGAGCTTGATTCAAATTCGAAACTGTACTGGGGTGGGGGAATTGAGTTAAATACAGAGGCTAACATTGGAATTCTCCGGCCAAAAGTTCTTGGCGGCGGCTCCATTGTGAATCAGGCATTGCTTGACAGGTTTGATGACATGGCACTGGATTCATGGACCAACGAATCAGGTATCAATTATTTTAATCAAAAAGATCTTGCCAAGTATTATGATCAGGTAGAGGAGGAGATAGCCTCTCAGGAAATACCTGCTCAATTCAGGAATAGAAATGCCACTATATTTGAAGCGGGATTCAAAAACAATGGATTTCAGTGCGCACCCCTTGTCAGAGCACAGAAAGACTGTAAGTATGAAGATGGTAATGATTGTGTTGAATGCCTGGGTGGATGCCGGATCGATTCAAAACAAAGCATGCCGGTAACTATTTTAAAAGAGGCTGTTGAGAAAGGATTGAAGATAGTGGCTGATTTCGAAGCTTTGAATTTAAGGATGGAGACTGGAATTGGAACAGTAACGGGTCGTTTTACCAATGGAGAAGCGGGTGAATTCTCCGGAAAGAAAATTGTGCTGGCAGCCAGTTCAATCGGTAATTCCAGGTTGCTGTTAAACTCTGGATTTAAACATTCGATGATCGGGCAAAGATTCTATACCCATCCGCAGCATATGGTTTTGGCCATGTATGAGGATGAGGTAAACTCACACAAAGGAGCCTTTCAGGGATTTAAGTCAAATGATCCAAATTTTAGAAAATCCGGTTTTAAACTGGAAAATGTGTATGCTCCACCGGTAGCCATTTCTCTGTTGCTTCCGGGCTTTGGGAAATCACATCAGGAGATCATGAGGAATATGTCTCATCTTGCATGTGTTGAGGTAGCTGTAAGGGATACAAATCCCGGACGAATTACTGTAAACAAAGAAGGCCGGGCAATTATCAGGAAATCTCTTAATAAAGAAGATAATAAGAGATGGAATAAAGGCTTGCATGTTATAAATAATATCTTTAATTCGACCGGTGCAAAGCGAATAATACCCGGATCTTTCCCTATCGGACTACATCTGATGGGTGGTTGTTCCATTGGTATGAATAGCAATTCTGCCGTGGTGGATCCTGATTTCAGAATGTATGAGAATAAGGATGTATTTATTACAGATTCAAGTCTCTTTCCAAATGCCCCCGGAATTAATCCATCCTTTACCATAATGGCATTGTCTATTAAAGCATCAGAAAGTATAGAAAAAGAATTTTAGAAATGGAAAACAATAAATATACAAAATTACCACTTCCAGAATATCAGGAACCCAGTAAGACTGTTTTGACAAAGTCACATTTAAAAGGAGTGAAAAAGTTAGGCCGGGTTGTTATACCAGATAACAGCGATTTCCCGGCATTCGAACAAATTCAAGCTGAAAAATACTTGAATAGAATGATAGATTATATGTACGATGACGATCGTTCCGCCATTTTGGTTATTCTTAAACTATTTTCCATTATGCCTCTCTTTAAGATCAGATGGACAATGTCGCTTATAGAAAGCGGAGCTAAGTGGAAGGGTATGCCTGGGGCCCCATTTAGAATGTTGCAGATCGCGCTGAAAGGTCTTATTTTCACTGTTTATTATTCTGATATGACAGAGGATCAAATCATACATTCGAAAATAGGGTATGATGCAAAAATTGTCATGTAACAAACCTTCACTAATTATTAGCTGTCATTTAACTATCAAATAGGTTAAATCATTGAATTACAATTAGATATGAACGAAATTCAAATTGCAAAACTGGCTTCTGGCCAACTCAGGAAAACTGGTGTCAAAGAAAGGATCTCCAAAATTAAGTTTTTAAAGAAAGTTATCCTTAATAAAAGGGAGGCGATAATAGATAGAATACAACAGGATACCGGAAAATCCAGGTCAGATGCTTTAATATCTGAAATATTTGGTGTGCTGGATCATTTAACCTACCTCGAAAAGAGCGGTGAAAAGATGTTAAAAGATAAGAAAGTATCGACTCCGATTGCCTTGATGGGGAAGAAATCGAGAATATATTTTGAACCGATGGGGGTGATCTTGATTATTTCTCCATGGAATTATCCATTTTATCAAGCCATTGTGCCTATTACTGCAGCTTTCCTAGCAGGCAATTCGGTAATCTATAAGCCATCAGAGCACACACCTTTGGAAGGCCTGGTTGAGGAGCTTCTTTTAGAAGCCACTTTTCAAAGCGATTGGGTACAAATAGTATATGGTGATGGAAAAGCCGGGGCATCACTGATTGATCAGCACCCGGATAAGATCTTTTTTACTGGCAGTGAAAGAACTGGGATAAAGATCATGGAACAGGCAGCAAAGAATTTAATCCCTGTAGAACTGGAATTAGGGGGTAAAGATCCAATGATCGTTTTTGAAGATGCGAATATCAAGCGGGCTGTCGCAGGAGCGGTCTGGGGAGGATTAACCAACCTGGGACAATCTTGCACCTCAGTTGAAAGAATTTATGTTCAGAAATCCATATATGGGGAGTTTAAAAAGGAATTAGTTGAACAGGTCCAACGTATAAAACAGGAAACCGATGGGGATGGAGATGCAGATGTTGGGGCGATGACAACTGATTTTCAGATTGAGATTGTCAGGAAACAATTAGAAGATGCCAGGAACAAACTGGCAGAGGTCATTTCCGCACCAGGGGATGATGAATCAAAATTGCTTTCACCAGCCATTATTGATAATGTATCAGATACAATGGAAATCATGAAAGATGAAACTTTCGGTCC